>RQOG01000008.1 GCA_003854985.1 Calditrichota bacterium | reverse complement strand
CGAAGCCTTACCAATCGGTAATGGACGTTTGGGCGCCATGGTTTTCGGAAATCCTTTTAAAGAAAAAATTCAGCTTAATGAAAATACGGTCTGGGCGGGACAGCCTTATCGCAATGATAATCCGGACGCCAAAGAAGCATTGCCGAAAGTCAGGCAACTCATTTTTGACGGCAAGTATAATGAAGCGCAGGATATAGTTAATGATATGATATTAATAGTAATTTGAAATTTTTAGAATTACTCTTTACATATGCAGAGAAGATGTATCAACTTCATATATTATTCTTGATAATATATTTGCGAAAATTTATATTATATTGAATACTAAATTATATTGATAAAACATTTAACTTTACGATACATAATTTTGATGTTTATGGCCGCTGATGGATAACTTGTCCGACAAACAACTCGCTGGTAAAATTAAAAATTCAGATAAGCAGGCATTTGAAATACTTTATTTCCGTTACTATAAATTACTTTTTCATTATACAGTTACCCGGGTACAAAATCCGGACATAGCACGAGAAATTAATCAGGAAATTTTTAAACGACTATGGCAGAATCGTAAGAATATCAATACAAAAAAATCTATCAAAGACTATATTTTTAGAATTGCAAATAATTTAGTTATCGACCATTACCGCAAACAGCAGGTTCAGAGTACTTATTTTGATCGTAGCGAAGAACTGCCAGAAACTCAATCCGATGAAGATTTGGAATTTAAAGCCCAGTTTAATATGGCAATGGATAAACTGCCTGAAGATTGCAGAACGGTTTTCACGCTTCATTATGTAAAAAGGTATACATTTCTGGAAATAGCGGAAATGTGTTTCGTATCGAAAAAAACTGTGGAAAAACGAATTAAAAAAGCAATTGATATTTTGCAGAAACAGTTTGTATAACACAATATATTTGGATTAATTTTCATTTTGTATAAAAAATAAAATAAATAGGATGATGAAACTGGATATCAAACGTATTATTAAATGAATAATTGTAAATGGTAGGCAGGATGAAAAAGAAAAATAAATATATACTGTATATCATGAAAGATCTGACGGATGAAATTACGCCTGATGATAAACAATCATTAAATGCATGGTTTAAGGCGGATTCGAACAATCAGAAACAATATGATTTGATTGCAAATATTGTCAGGGAGGGCCGACGAATGGATTTCCCTGCAGATCCTGACCTGAATCATGAATGGAATGCCTTTGAATTTCCTGAAGACTCAGTACCGGAAAGAAAAACCAGCAACAATTGGAATTCTAAACTTACCGGACGATTGGTCACCTTTCGTAGGCCAATTCGATTAGCCTATGTTGTACTCGGGATTTTTATAATAATTGCTTCAATTGTTTGGTATTATCAAAATATGCAAGGCATTGAGACAATAACAACAGCAAATTGTCAATATAAAGAATTTAAATTACCTGATGGTTCAATGGTTTATTTGAATAGCGGAACGAAGCTGACATACCCTAAAAAATTTACAGATATAAATCGACAGGTTGGTCTAAGTGGTGAAGCGTTTTTTGACGTAGTAAAATCGAAAGATAAATTTATTGTTCAAACGTCTGAAGGTACTATCACAGTACTCGGAACCTGTTTTAATATCCGATCACGTAATAAACAAACACGAGTAATTGTTGAAGAAGGCCTGGTTCGTTTTTCAGCGAATGATACCACAGATAACGTTATTTTATCTAAAAACTATATGAGTGAAATATACGATAATCATCCACCATCAAAGCCACAATTAATTAATGCAAAAGAATGGCTAGGCTGGCGTTCAGGAAAATTGGTTTTTAAAAGGGCAACTCTCTCTGAAGTATCAGGGGAAATAGGCCGCTATTATGATATTGAGATATCTATTCAAGATCCGAGTTTAATGACCATGACAATAACTGCGGTATTTGATAGACTTCCCTTAAATAAAGTCTTATATTCCTTATGTTCTACATTGGATATTCAGTATAGATATGAAAATGGTAATTATATTCTTTATAAATAAATTGTACCGGAGTTTATTTTGATTAATGTGTTTTGTTGATTAAAAAAGTTTGGTAATATTCATTTTTAGGTTAGATAAAAATTATTATTTTCAAAATGAGATATGTATCCTCAGCAGTTTTATTCTTATTCCTTTTTTCATTATCTACCAGTTTGTTTGGAAATGATCTTAATACTCAACGAATCACTTTTCAATTTAAGAATAAACCCTTACGTATTATTCTGCAGAAGTTGTCAGAGGATCATCAACTTAATTTCATCTTTAATGATACACTGATAGACAGCATCAAAGTTACTTGTGCTGTGCAGGATGAAACGCTTAATGCAGCCTTAAAAAAAATTTTGAATATAAATCAATTGTCTTATGAATTCATCAGCCAAAATACCATTATTATCAGGCGTCGTGATAACTATACAAAAACTATCCATATAATAAATGGTACCATATGCGATGCAGAAACCGGTCTACCGCTTGTGTATGCTAATGCTTATATTCAGGGCAGGTTAATTGGTTCATCAACTGATACACTTGGAAATTTTACATTAAAAATTCCATCGGACAGTACGATGCAACTTACAGTTAATTATTTAGGTTATGAGACTGAAACTAAACAAATTGGCTCCCGTTCTGAAACACTGAATATAAAACTGTATCCCAGGCCACTCGAAATAATTCCGATAGTTGTAACGGCGTCACCACTCATTGAAGATCTGGAACTGAAAAGCCGTGCTCAATTAAATGAAGAATACTTCATTGGAGTAGTACCGGAAATTTATTCCGAACTGAAGTATGCTTCCTTTATGTTATATAACAATAATCAGGTTTTTTTTAAAGATGATGAGGTCCAAAAGGATTTTTACATCCGGATCACCGGAAATAGACTCTATCCAATGATGGGTTCAGATCGCAATAACCATCTATCATTCAGAAAACATCAAGTAAAACTAAATGGATTCAGTTTGCAAATGCCATATCATACTACATTGGTACCAGCAACAAATCCGGGAATTGTTAATTATAACATAATCCAGGATAACAACTATAATAACGCTGTATTTGATGTTGAATTTGCAAATGCATATGAATCTGTTTTGGAATTAAAATATCGAAAAGGTAACCAAAATAAACTGAGTGGTATGGCGATGATAGATTTAACCAACACAGATTTTACCATTGAGGGTCCTATAACAGATAAAGCATCCTGGATAATAAATGGCAAAAAGAGCTATAAAAATGATTTGCTTGACTCAATACATAAAAATAAATGGATATCACAAGATTATTCCGATTTCCAGGCGCAGCTGGATTATCAAATTTTGGATAAACAAAATATTCGATTCAATTATCTCTATTCCAATGATCAATTATCATTTAATCCTCAGATATACTATATCCGTGATCGGATACTGCAAAATACAGACTGGTATCCAAATAAACCGGAATTTGTCACAGCTGAAGAGCACATTAAAGAAACAAATTTAGATAATACTCGATTCTATATAAAAAACTATTCGATATACAATTCTTTCCTAATCTCTGACAAATGGAAGAATGAATTGTCAGTTTTGCGTGAAGAGCTGAATTATCACAATAGACGTATATGGTCAGCTGAACATGACGTCACAATTCCTGAAATCTCGGATTCAACCTATAATACATTGTGGAGTGAAGGTAAAAATAGTAATTTTAAGATAAATTCCTGGGATGGGAAATGCATTTTTCGCTATGATTCTTCACCGGCATATTCAATGAAAATTGGTATCCAATTCGAACAGTTGCAATATTTGATTTCTGTGGGTAATAGCCTATTAGTTCGTATTGAAGACAACGTATCCGAACCGCCAAACTATAACATAAATCTCAACAATTCATTTCTGGTTAATAAGTACTCTTGGTATTACCAGGAACACCGCCAGCTATTCGACAAACTCAATTTATATTCCGGATTACGTTACAGTTATACTTCTATGCAGCAAAAGGGGCAAATAAATCCACGAATTATGATAAAATATGATTTGCAGAAGGATACAAAATTAAACGCCGCTTATGGAAAATTTACTCCGTTGCCTGATTTTGGCGAAATGCAACAAGTTATGATGGAACGTTCAAAACCTGGCTATAAAAGTAGTGACGAGAAAATAACCTGTCAAAATATTGATAAATACATGATAAGCTTTGAAAAAACTTTCGCTTCTTATGCTTTGTTAAATATTAGTTATTTTTTCGAGAACATGAAAAATCTTATACCAATTCAACGGTTAAGTGATGGTTCTTTACACTATGATGTTTTAAACAGAGCCGAGGCACTAAAACATTATCTGGAATTAAATTCAGAGCTCAACTTTCAAAAACTCTCGGTGACATTACGATATAAATTTAGTGATTCACAAGAGATTAACACAGATGGGAAGCGATATCCTTATTATGGCGATCAGAAGCATTCGTTCCTTCTTTCTGTAAATACTCTATTACCATATAAATGGCATTTAGGGTTGCAGATAATTTATGGTAGTGGTTATGCGTATACGCAATGTGTATCACAAGAATTTGACTGGGATCTTGGCTATGACCGGGATTCTACTCCAATGTGGGAATTTGAAACCGACAATCCTAATTCCACCCGATATCCCGGGTATAGTAGATTGGATATTTCATTCCGGAAAAAATTTACACTGGATTTTGGTAATATTATTATTACTGCAAATTTGTACAATTTACTGAATACCCGGCATACCTTCTCGTATATTTATACATATGACCAAGATGGAAAACCAATGCGGAAATCGGAAAAATTGATTTCTTTTTTCCCCCAGATTGGTTTAGCTTACGAATTTTAATTTACAGAAAACTATATCCTGTTTGAGATTTGAAAATTAATTGCCGTAATTATTTGTAAAGAAAATACTATTCCCTTCTCTTAATATTTTCTGGGATAATCAGCAAAAATATTAAATTTATGCGTCAATGTCCCTGTGAATGCAATTTATTTAAAACAGGTACGATAGATACACCGATGCCACGTATATAATAACAAACACATTTCGGTATTGGAAATAGCATGCATCGATCAAGAAAATTATATTATTATCCATATATAATCCTGTTTTTACAATTAACGGTAGAATTATATGCCGGTACTACCGGCAAAATAACCGGATATATTTTCGATGTAAAGAGCGGTGAACCGATCCCAGGTGTAAATATATTAATCGATAATTCCCAACTTGGCGCAACAACCAACCAAAATGGTCAATATGTAATATTATATGTTCCACCTGGTACTTATACACTAAAAATCATGATGATGGGTTATCAGACAGAATTCGTGCAGAATGTACATATTTCATCTGACTACACAACCACTATAAATGCAAAATTATGTACCGAGATTCTGGAAAGCGACGCCGTAGTTGTAACTGCTGAGCGGCCATTGGTACAGACAGATCTTACTTCAACAGCAGCTATGATTCCGGAATCCCGAATTGCTGAGCTACCGACGGAAGAGATGGAACAACTCCTTAAATTACAGGCCGGCGTCACTGTGGATACTAAAGGAGATATCCACATCCGTGGAGGAAGGTCAACCGAGATCGCCTAT
>RQOG01000046.1 GCA_003854985.1 Calditrichota bacterium | reverse complement strand
AAGTGTCTGGGTTAATCGCCCATCCAGGGTTCTCCCAATGCGCCAAAGGCATGGCTTCGCCAGGACTCCTTCGGAGGAATCCCTGCCCGCCCCTTTTTGGGGACTGTCCCTTTGTGGGTCCTTTACGCATAAAGAATTTAATCATTTTATTATGCTTTATTTAACTATCAATAAAACTACTATAAAATCAAATATTGAAGTTTATATCTTACCAAACTACAAATCAAAAAATATCAGTAATTATATTACTGACAAATATATTTGCATTTCCTGAAATTTTGGTTATATTTGCACTCAGTAGGTTTTATTACTGATATGGAAAATGTGAAAATGCTAAATAGAAAACTGAGAGACGTTGCTGAAATACAAGCCGGATACCAGGCCAGAAAGAGGATTAATGAGTTGTCGCAGGGTAAATATCGCTTAATCCAAGGCAAGGATTTCGATAAATACGGCAACCTGCTAGTGGATACCATCAGCTATTTTGAACCAGAACGTAAACCGGAACTATACATGGTCAAGGAAGATGATTTACTTTTGCAGTCTCGTGGGCTTACCCATAATTCATATTGTATAAAAGTCAATTTAGAAAATACGCTTGCCGCCGGTTCATTCTATATTTTAAGGTTAAAATCTAAAATAATACTTCCCAGTTACCTATGTTGGTGGTTAAATCAAGCCCCAGTGCAAGAATTCTTTATATCTTTAGCCTCAGGTACAATAATGTCTTTTGTATCCAAAAGTGCTGTATCACAAACTGAAATTAAAATTCCTGATATAGAAACACAACAGAAAATTGTAAATACAATAGATACTTGGCGTCGTTTGAATTCCCTGCAGGATCAAATTAGGCAAAAACAGGAGCAATTAATACAATCACTTTTTATAAAGAAAATATACTCTTCTGAGGAGAATCAATAAATGAGCCCCCATATTACACAAAAGGAAATCAATGAAATCGTTTGGCGTGCCTGTGACACGTTCCGCGGCGCTATAGATCCGGCACAATACAAGGATTATATCCTGACCATGCTGTTCATAAAATACATGAGTGATCTATGGAAAGATCATAAAGAAGCTTATGAAAAGAAGTATCCGAATGATCCGGAACGAGTCAAGCGTACCTTGCTACGGGAGAGGTTTATCGTTCCGGATAAATCAGACTTTGATTATCTATATGCCAGTCGTGAAGAATCCAATATCGGTGAAATAATCAATATTGCCCTGGAACAGATTGAAGATGCCAATAAGTCCAAGTTGGAGAATGTATTTCGCAATATCGATTTCAACAGCGAAGGAGCATTGGGACAGACTAAAGAGCGAAACCGGCGTTTAAAGAATCTATTGGAAGACTTTGGAGATGAGCGTTTGGATCTCCGGCCATCACGAATCGGCAACAGGGATGTAATTGGCGACGTCTATGAATATTTGATTTCAAGATTTGCCGCTGGCGCCGGAAAAAAAGCCGGAGAATTTTATACACCACCAGAGGTATCGACTCTTTTAGCCAAACTAATCGCCCCTAAGCCAGGAGATCGAATATGTGATCCTGCCAGTGGCTCCGGATCATTATTAATAAAAGTAGGGCATGAAGTTGGTAATAATGACTTTGCACTATTTGGACAAGAATCAAACGGATCTACCTGGTCGCTTTGTCGGATGAATATGTTTTTACACAGCATGGACAGCGCCCGGGTGGAGTGGTGTGATACACTTACAAATCCCAAACTAATTGACAATGACGAATTGATGCGCTTCAATGTGGTTGTCGCAAATCCCCCATTCTCTTTAGATAAGTGGGGCCAAGAAACAGCGAGTCATGATCGGTTTAATCGTTTCTGGCGCGGCGTTCCACCTAAGAGCCGCGGTGACTATGCCTTTATCAGCCATATGGTAGAAATTGCTTTAGAAGGTGAAGGTAAAGTCGCTGTTATTGTTCCCCATGGCGTTCTGTTTCGCAGCGGAGCGGAAGGAATTATTCGTCAGCAGTTTATCGAAGAGAATATCCTGGAAGCCGTCATCGGTTTGCCGTCCCAACTATTCTTTGGAACCGGTATCCCTGTTGCCGTTTTAGTCTTTAATAAAGGACGTAAATCCTGGGAAAGCGCCGTTGCGGACAGGGATAAACATATCCTGTTTATTGATGCCAGCCGTGAATTTGAGGATGGTAAAAAGCAAAACAGATTACGAGATGAAGATATTAAAAAGATTGTGGGCACCTTTAAAGATTATAAGGAAATTGAGAAATACAGCCACAAAGCTACGTACGATGAGATAAAAGAAGCCGATTTCAACCTGAATATTCCCCGCTATGTAGATACATTTGAAGAAGAGGAAGACATCGATATTTCCGAAGTACAGAAAGAGATTGAAAGTATTGAAAAAGAATTGGCTGAAACTCAGAAAGAGCTGAATCAATATTTAAAAGAACTGGGTTTATAAATTATCAACGGAGAATACTATATGGATTTTGATCCTGATAAACCATATAACGATTTACCCCTGTTGCCGCCGAAATTTGAATTGGAAAACCGCGATATACTTCGAAAAGCAATAACGGCAAATACGGCTCTTGCTGAACTGAAAGGATTAGGCGCTTCTATCCCTAACCAGAATATCCTGATAAACTCACTGACTTTACAGGAGGCCAAACACAGTTCCGAAATTGAAAATGTGATTACGACTAATGACGCTCTTTATAAAGCTTTTACCGCCAAAACCAGCAAAATTGATCCGGCCACAAAGGAAGTGCTTCATTATCGGGAAGCGCTTTGGGAAGGCTATAAAAAAGTAAAGAAGAGACGCATCCTGAATACAAATCTGTTCATCGAATTAGTCCGAATGATCAAACAGAATCAGGCAGGAATACGCAATACGCCAGGCACAAAAATAGCAAACTCAGGTACTGGTAAAGTGGTTTATACCCCGCCGGAAGGTGAACGTATTATTCGTGATAAATTAGCCAACCTGGAATCCTGGCTCCATGAAGAAGACGGCCCCGATCCCCTGATAAAACTGGCTGTGATTCATTATCAGTTCGAAGCCATTCATCCATTTAGCGATGGCAATGGGAGAACAGGCCGGTTGATTAATATTCTTTATTTAATACAACAGGATTTATTGAATTATCCGGTCCTGTATCTTAGTAAATATATCATTGACCATAAGCCTGATTATTACAAATTGCTGAGGGAGGTTACAGAAAAAAACGCCTGGCAACCCTGGATATTTTTCATGCTCGACGCGGTGGAACAAACGGCAAACTCCAGTATTAAGCGTATAAACGCCATCCGCTCTCTTCTCGATAAGTTCTTAAGAGATGCAAAAAAGCAGCTACCCGACTACATGTATTCTAAAGAGCTTATCGAGCTGCTTTTTGACCAACCGTACTGCAAAGCAGAATTTCTGGTCAAATCAAATATTGCAAAACGACAAACAGCGGCGTCTTACCTAAAAGAGCTTGAAAGAATAGGAATATTGAAACTCCATAAAACCGGTAAGGAGAATCTTTACCTTAATGTGGAATTATTTGAAATATTGGCAAAATAACATGTCGATCCAATCGACATATACAGAAAACATGTCGATTATTTCCTGTTTTTTCGACACGTTATTCAAGTATGTCGATCCAATCGACACGAAAAATGGATACTGAATAACATGTCCATGTTATGCTCACGTTCCAATTACGTGTCCACAATATTTAATTACATGGACGCATTGTAGAAACGTATGCAAGTATGGTACATGAGATAGAACGGATGTATTAGACAATAATAAATGTAATGGTGAACTCTTATAGAAATTTTGGACACTTAATGGATGATAAAATCAAGATATGTCGATAAACTGGAAATTTGTCGACAGGTAATAGGTATTTAAATATGGAACAAGATTGTAAAAACATAGTTTTATTACTTGACATACAAAATAAGTCTAAGTACATTAGACTCAGCACGCCCACCGAGCCTCTTTCCAATTGGAAACGCTTAATTCCGGTGGGTTTTCCTATTTATAGGGGATTGAATGCGATACGATAAATCCCCAAAAACATTTGAACAGCAAGCCGACATTCTCATCTCTCGAGGATTGATAGCCAATCGAAACACATTAATCGAGAAATTATTTTTCATTAATTATTATCGCTTAAGCGGGTATTTATATCCCTTTCGTAAACTGGATTCCGATGATTATAAGCCTGGTACATCTTTAGACATCATAATGAAACGATATGAGTTTGACCATTGCCTCAGAGTACTTGTATTTGATGCCATTGAGTGTATTGAAGTTGCGGTTCGCACCCAGCTTGTATATAAATTTTCTCACCTTTACGGTCCGTTCGGATATTTGGATATCAATAATTTACCGAAGCTTGAACAGGAACGTTATGATAACTGGATAAATTCTCTCAAGGCAGAAACAGAACGTAGTGCTGAAAAGTTTGTAGATCATTTTAATACAAAATACGGCGATCGACATGATATGCTACCAATGTGGATGGTTGCAGAACTTATGAGCTTTGGGACTACTTTAACCCTATTCCGTGGAGTTGAGGTAAGAATAAAACAGGAAATGGCAAAAATTTACTATATCACTGATGCGATTTTATTTTCCTGGTTAAACACTATCTATACAGTACGCAATATTTGCGCCCATCATGGCCGACTCTGGAACCGGACATTCGGATACTGGATAAAATTGCCAAAGCCTAGAAAATATCCTGAATGGCATTATCCGGTACCTATCCCTCGTGAGAAATTATTTGGCGTCCTAACAATTATGAAATATATGCTTAATATAATCGATCCAAGAAACAACTGGTCTCAAAATTTAAAAGAGTTGCTGGTAAAATATAATGACATACCGAAGCGCTCAATGGGATTTCCTGATAATTGGCTGGAATCCGAACTTTGGAAAGATATACAGTAGGAAACTAATATGACCAAACGTAATGAAAACCGGCAGGAATATAAGAAAACGAAAGTTGGATGGATACCTGAGACCTGGAGTTCAACTGAATTAAAGGACGTCATAGTAAATGGGATATCAAATGGAGTATTTAACGATCCAAAAAAGGTGGGAGCTGGTTATAAGTTAATTAACGTGATAGACTTATATAGTGAGCCTTATATTGACATAGATAGTTGTAAGCTCCTAGACATTCATGAAAATGAATTTAAAAGAAACCAAGTTTTGCAGGGTGACATATTTTTCACTAGATCTTCTCTTAAGTTAGAGGGTATAGCTCATTGCAATATCAATCTAAGTAATTATAATAATGTTACTTTTGATGGACATGTAATGAAAATATCACCAAACAAGAAGTTAGTCGATCCTTTATATCTCAGACTTTATTGCTTAACTAATAGAGCCCGAAGATATTTTATGCAAAATGCTAAACAGACAACAATGACTACTATTGGACAATCTGAGATTTCAAAGTTACCCATCCCCATCCCCCCGCTGGCCGAACAGAAGAAGATCGCCCAAATCCTGTCCGCCTGGGACCGGGCTATTGAACAAACCCGCAAGCTAATCGAAGCCAAAAAGCGCCTGAAGAAAGGCCTGATGCAGCAATTACTATTCGGAAGAATACGATTTAATGAATTCCAAAATTCAGAAGGAATCCAATCAACTCCTTTTTATGAATATCCAAAAGATTGGACACATCCAAGGATTGGAGAAATTGCAAACGAAGTAATTGACCGTAATATATATAATAAGGAAGTTACAGTACTTTCTTGCTCAAAATATGAAGGCTTTGTTAGTTCTCTTGAATATTTTGGCAAAAAAATATATAGCGACGATACTTCAAGCTACAAAATCATCAAGAGATGGCAATTTGGATTCCCTGCAAATCATGTTGAAGAGGGATCAATTGGGCTTTTAGATCATCTCGAGCAAGGAATTGTAAGCCCTATCTATATTATATTTCAAACCGAACCGGGCAAAGTATATCCACCATTTCTCTATTCATTATTAAAGACTAATATATTTAAACATATATTTAGAGTAAATACAAGCGCATCAGTAGATCGTAGAGGTAGTTTAAGGTGGAAGGATTTCAGAAGGATTAGAGTCCCATTGCCTAAAATTACAGAACAGAAAGTCATATCATCATTATTAGACAAATCAGAGAGAGAAATAGAAATGCATGAGTTAAAATTAGAGTTAATTCAGAAACAAAAGAAAGGCCTGATGCAAAAACTGCTTACCGGTGAAATCCGGGTGAAGGTTAGTTAATATGAGGAATGAATGACGTATCAATCAACGCCGGATCTGCGCGAAGATCCTATTTCGCAAGTCCCTGCTTTGCACGTTCTGCAGAATCTGGGCTGGCAATATCTGACGCCCAAAGAAGCCCTGGAGCTGCGCGGCAATAAATACTCCAAAGTATTATTGGAGGGTATATTAGTCCCCTGGCTGCGTGAACACAATACCATTTATTTTAAAGGTCGGCAGGTTCCTTTTTCGGAAGGCAATATCCTGAGCGCCGTGCAGGCGCTGGATAATATACCCCTGGAAGGATTGATTTTAACCAATGAAAAGATATTCGATCTGCTCAGCCTCGGCAAAAGCCTGCAGCAATCCATAGACGGGGATATAAAAAGTTTCACACTCAATTATATTGACTGGGTGAATCCACAGAACAACGTTTATCATGTGACCGAAGAATTTGGCGTGGAGCGCACCGGCAGCCATCAGACACGCCGGCCCGATATTGTGCTATTTGTCAATGGTATTCCCATGGGCGTTATTGAATGTAAATCACCCGATATTAAAGATCCGATTGGCGAAGCCGTCTCTCAGCATATACGCAATCAGAAGGAAGATGAAATTCCCAAACTCTTTCTCTACTCGCAAATCCTGTTAGCCCTTTCCAAAAACGAAGCAAAATATGCTACGACAGGAACAGCGGCTAAGTTCTGGGCGGTTTGGCGGGAGCAAACGGATGATTTCGATGAAAAAGTAAAACACACTATTGACAAACCGTTAACGCCTGAGCAGATCGAGCGGATGAATTATACCGGCCAATGGATTGTAAGGGAAAATACAGAAGAATATTTAGTAGATAACAGACAAATTACCGCCCAGGATAAGGCTTTGGTTTCATTATGCGATCCGAAGCGGTTTCTGGAAATAACCTATAAATTCCTGCTTTTTGACGCCGGAACCAGGAAGATTGCCCGTTATCAACAGTATTTTGTGGTTAAGAAAATCATGCATCGTATTAATAAACAAAATGCGGAAGGTAATCGCACGGGCGGCGTAGTCTGGCATACACAGGGCAGCGGCAAATCACTGACTATGGTTTTTCTTGCTAAATGTATCGCCCTGGATTCAAAGATACCGGATTATAAAATTGTGCTGGTTACCGACCGGGTCGATCTGGATGAACAAATCTATACTACTTTTCACCATTGTGGAAAAGAATTGACACAGGCGCAGACCGGTAAACATTTGTCTTCCCTGCTTTCCGGCGCCAGGGCCCGAATCATTACTGCGATTATAGATAAATTCGATGCTGCCATCGGGCCGCAGTCCAGACCAAATCCGGATCAGAATATTTTTGTATTAGTGGATGAAGGGCATCGCGGTCAATATGGACCCAGACATGCCAAGATGCGCAGGGCGCTGCCTAATGCCTGTTATATCGCCTTCACAGGGACGCCGGTTATGAAGCAAAATAAGAATACCGTCGATAAATTCGGCGGATTGATCGATGCTTATACGATTGACCGGGCTGTGGAAGATAAAGCTGTGGTTCCCCTTTTGTATGAAGGCCGGGATGTGGACATGTACGTGGATAAGATCGGAATCGATACCTGGTTCGATCGCATCACATCGAATCTTTCCAGAGATCAGGCCAATGATCTTAAACGTAAGTTTTCGACCACGGATCAGGTCAATAAGGCGCAAAATCGGGTCATGGCTATTGCCTGGGATATTAGTAATCATTTCTATGATAATTGGAAAGGGACGATATTCAAGGCGCAGATCGTTGCCCAGGATAAGGCCACGGCCCTGCTCTATAAAAAATACCTGGATGAGTTTAACCAGGTATGCTCGGAAGTACTTATTTCCGGACCTGATGAGCGCGAAGGGGAGGAAAATATTTATCTGGAAAATAAGAAAGATGTCATACTGTTCTGGAAAGCAATGATGAGTAAATATGGAAGCGAGCGGGAGTACAACAAGCAATTAATCAATGCTTTTAAGAAAGCCGAAGAACCGGAAATCATCATTGTTGTCGATAAGTTGTTAACCGGCTTCGATGCCCCGCGAAACACTATTCTTTATCTCACACGCAAGCTGAAAGATCATACTCTTTTACAGGCCATAGCCCGGGTAAATCGTCTGCATGATGGCAAAGACTTCGGGTATATTATTGATTATCGGGGAATTCTGTCAAATCTCGATCAGGCGCTGGACTTGTATTGTAAACTGCCTGAATTTGACCGGGAAGATTTACTAAATATATTAACCGATGTTCAGATTGAGGTTTCCAAATTACCGGAAAGGTATTCCCTTTTATGGGATACATTTAAGGAAGTAAAGAATCGCCGTGACGAAGAAGAATATGAATTACTACTGGCGAATGCTGAGTTACGTAATCAGTTTTATGAACGATTATCCGCATATGCCCGGACATTATCAATTGCTCTCTCAAGCACTCATTTTCTAGAAAGAACGGAACCTGGCAAGATTGATGAATACAAACGGGACTTAAAGTTCTTCTCCAAGCTGAGATTATCTGTCCGCAGGCGTTATGCAGAAGAAATTGACTTCTCCGAGTATGAACCTAAGATACAAAAACTTTTAGATACACATATTGGAGCCGGCGAGGTGGAAACTTTAACCCCGCTGGTTAACATTTTCGATAAGGATGCCTTTTCCAATGAAGTTGATAAAATCGTAGGTGACGCTGCAAAAGCTGATACAATAGCCCACCGTACTCAAAGAACGATTTACGACCGGATGGAAGAAGACCCTGCCTTCTACAAGAAATTCTCACAATTACTGGAAGCTGCTATCCAGGCCTTCAGAGAGGAAAGGATAAAGGCTGCAGAGTACTTGCAAAAGGTAACTGAAATAATGCACTCCGTTATAAATCGTACAGGCGATGATTCACCTGAAGTATTAACGGATCATGATATAGCCAAAGCATATTATGGAACGATAAATTCCAAATTGGCCCGGTTCAAAAAGACAATTACGAATTCCGGTTCTGTTTTAGCTGATTTAGCTATGAAAATAGATAAAATTATCCAAAGCCATCGCATAGTAAACTGGATAAACAATGTAGACATACAGAATAAAATGCGAACGGATATTGAAGACGCCCTATTTGACCTGAAAAGCGAATTGAATATCGATATTACTTTTGATGATATGGATCTTATCATAGAAGAATGCCTGGATATAGCTAAAAGACGTTTGTCATGAATGAGCGAGTGGAAATACTATATGGGAAAAGGATCTTTCAAATAGAACTTTCCTATACTAATAATAAACGATTATCTCTAACTGTTCATCCCGACAAACGAATCATTGCCAAAACGCCCAGACAGTATTCTCAGGAACTGATATATAAAAGATTAGAACGAAAAGCGCCCTGGATTGCCCGGCAGGTTGATTTTTTCGATCAATATCATCCACAACAACCGCCAAGAAAGTATGTTAGTGGCGAAACTCATTATTACCTTGGCCGGCAATATCGCTTAAAAGTCCATAAATCTGAGCTAAATCAGGTAAGACTTATCGGACGATATTTTATAGTCCAAACATCAGATCCCGCAAATCGGAATCACATAAAGCAATTAATGCAGAAGTGGTTTACCCTTCATGCCAAATCGCTTTTAACAAAACGTTTAGAATTATACTGTCCGGCATTCAAACGATGGGGAGCCAGGTATGATCAAATTCAATTCAGACTCATGCAAAAACGCTGGGGAAGTTGCTCAAAAACAGGATCAATTGTTCTCAATACGGAATTAGTCAATGCGCCGATTCATAGTATCGATTATGTTATCGTACATGAACTTTGTCATTTAATCGCTCCAAATCACGATAAAAAGTTTTATCGTCTATTAAATAGCATACTTCCGGACTGGGAACAGCGAAAAAACCGTTTGGAAAAGGTATTGTTATAAATTATGCGTTATGAACCATTCATGAATTAACAATCTGATTAATGTTCATATAATTTTATAACCTTCTAAATACATTTTAATTAGAATTTTTCTAAATCTCCTGTAAATTCCTTACATTCAGTTGAAGACATTTGCAGGAAAATAAGATGTTAAGAACCTTAGTTTTTCAAATTCTTGTTTTATCCGCTCAATCACAAAATAAATATAAAATAACATCGCTCAAACCTGATCAGGTTCAGTTGACCGGCGGCATCTATGAAATTCAGCTTAAATAGTAACTCTTTAGATTCAGAAGAATTGATTGACAAAATATGGAATGGTCTATGAATTTTAAAACGATCACAACAAGACTCTTGAATATCTTAAAGCAAACCGGTCTGCTTTTTAAAGACAGTTTTTTAAGCTGGAGCGACCGGCAGCCGTTTCGGAGCAGCGCCGTTATATCATATTATGCTATTTTTTCACTGCCCGGAATTCTGGTTATTATTATAAATCTGGCCGGTTATTTTTTAGGCGAAGGCGCTGTCGCAAAAGAAATATCGACTCAAATTTCAGGGATGATAGGCCCGAAAACCGCCGAGACTGTAGAAAGAATTATCGCCAATGTGTATATGACCGAAGCCTTCACTCTCTCTTCGATAATCAGCGTTGTAGTATTATTCTTCGGTGCGACAGGATTATTTTATCACGTTCAGATATCGTTGCATAGTCTTTGGAAAGTAAAACCAAAACCCAAGCGTATTTTTTTAAAATATCTCAAAGACCGGTTTTTCGCCTTTTTATTAATGTTGGGTTTCGGCTTTTTATTGCCCATATCTTTAATTTTTTCTTCGGTTTTAAGCGCTACGAAATCATGGATTACAACAAACCTGTTCAAAGAACTGGAGCCTTTATTTTACTATATTGATTTGGGTATTTCTCTTGGATTGATAACCATTTTATTCGGCGCTATTTATGTAATCCTTCCGGACGCCAGGGTTCGCTGGCGCGACACATGGCCCGGAGCTTTTTTAGCATCCATACTTTTTATGATCGCCAAGTTTGCGTTGGGATTATATTTTGCATACAGCAATCCCGGATCAACTTACGGTGCGGCCGGAAGCATCATTTTATTAATGCTCTGGACCAATTATAATGCCCTGATTCTGCTTTACGGGGCAGAATTTACAAGATTGTTTGCCGAGAGGTTCGGGCAAAAAATCATCAGCGTCGAAGATATAAACCGGAATAAAGACACAAAAGATGTAAAAGCAGATATTGGTGACGCCAGGACAAAACAAGAATGAAATTATTAATTGTTCATTTTAATAAATCAGGGTTTTTAGTTAAATATTTACACAATTCTTTAGGCCGGTACTTTAAATCTTCCTTATAGCGCATGATTACAGTCGGATCAAGCGTTTCATTTGTTTTTAACCCGGATGCGCTCTTCATCCCGATCGGCCTGTGATAGGGGCATCTTAAACGATAAAAAAGTTTCCACGACTCCTCTATGGGATGATGTTTATAGTCAGGATTAGCGCTAATTCCGGTTAATTCCAGTCCGCATGAAGCGGCTTTTTCAACCATCCAGTTCAATGCAATATCCGAAAGCGCCGTTGACGGATATCCGCCGCCCACATTCGAATGCACGCCGATAAACCAGCGCTGTTCAACATTTTGGTTTTTCGCATGCGCTTGCTGATTCCATAAAGCGGGTCTAAAATTAGCTCTTTTTTCGTCAACAGCTATGGCATGATACGCATTAGCTACCGTTGAACTGAGATTGATATCATGAAAACGGTTTCCCGGACTGACAATTCCGTTTAATAATAAAGGATTGCCCAGAGCGCCGACCGTATCCCATACGCCTATGAATTTAATAATAGTAATATCCTGCACGGCATACGTTCTTCGGAATAAAGTGGCTTCTCTGCCGGCAGGCGCAGTAGACACCTTACGCGATTTGTAGAGCTTATAAGCTTTTTTAATAATTTCCTGTGAAGGATATCGTAAAATCCCGCAATTACGGATTAATCCGGCCAGGCTTCTTACGGTAAAAGCCCCGCGGCTGAATCCGAGCATAAAAAGTTCATCCCCCGCTTCATAATTATAGATCAGGTATTCATACGCTTCAAGAATATTTCGCAAAAGACCCGATCCGGTTGCCCCGTCATAAATTCGTTTTAACCAGTTACCACTGGTACCGACTCCGGCGTCATAATAAACTTTCTGAACAATGCCCTTGCTGTCTTTCTCTTTTATTGATTCGGCAATTTTTACTACGTTGGTAGCTAAAGGAATCCCGCTTTCCGATTTATCCGGTGTATTCCAGGTGCCGTCACAGCAAATAATAATTTTCTTCATAACCTCTTTCCCTTTTTAATCAGAGATACATTCAGGCAATATTAATTTCCGCCCATATCGGCCGGTGGTCGGAAATATAATACCTGAGATAGCTCAGGAATGACGACATAGTTTTCGATTTAAAAAGTTCATTAAAAATTGCGCCGTCATAATCAAAAACACCCGACTCCCGGATTCTGGATAAGACACCCGGAGCACAGAGAATCTGGTCATAATCGCTGTCATTTTTGATGTTTGACGCTATTTTGGTGGAATGTTCAGGTTTTCTTAATCCCCGGGCCATAAGAGCCATGCGGACCGGATCGTTTACATCTTCCCAGCAGGGTAAATTAAAATCTCCAAGCGCGATAAAATGGTCCACATACCGGTCTTTATCTTGTCTTCTTAAATCGCACCACCGCGATACGGCATAGGCTTCCAGGCGTCTTCGATCCATTGAATCGGTTTTTGCCTCAGCAGTGTCCTGTTTACCAAAGTATAAATGAACATTCACCAGTCCAAAACGGAATCCTTTTGTATTAAACGTAGCAATCATCGGATTACGATCAAATCCCGTGAACGCTCTGTTTATTCCGGGAAGATTTATATCTTTTTGCTCACTTACCGGTATGGCCAGTTCTGCGCACATCTCCAAAAGTTTAACTTTAGGGTAGCGATAGAGAAAAGTCATCCGTTCATCGTTCCCAGATTTATCGGTAAAAACAGCTTTCCAGGATTTTGGTAAAATATCCATAACCGCCCTTAATGCTGATAAATTGTCTCTGACTTCCTGAACGGCAACCAGATCAAACCAGTTAATTATTTCCGCAATCAGTTCATAATGCCGGTTTTCCCTGTCCTGAGCGCCAAAATTGGCAATATTCCACGAAGCTAATAAGAGATTTGTATCCTTTCGTTTTGGTATAAACCTTCCGCTTTTATGATCCCGGTATTTTCGTAACGCGCGTTTTTCAGCATTTACATTGAAATCGAAGCTGAAATCCGGACGAGGAAATGAAGGCATTC
Organism: Calditrichota bacterium; assembly: GCA_003854985.1. Classification (GTDB taxonomy): domain Bacteria; phylum Calditrichota; class Calditrichia; order Calditrichales; family Calditrichaceae; genus Zgenome-0002. The sequence goes on along the minus strand of RQOG01000046.1, from coordinate 117,297 downwards.
TTCCCCCTTTCTTAAGACTATTAAAAATTAAAAAACTTTTCAGGTTCCAGAGGTAAGTCGTTTTTCATAAAGATAAAGTAATTAACAGACAAAATACAATAGAAAAAATAATTTTAAAAAAACAGGATTTTTTGATTGTTGTCACTCAAAACTGAGTTATTATTTTCCAATTGACAATTATCACATACTTTTTTTGCGATTTCGGATATGTTCTGCATGACCAATAACTCAAATAAGTATTAAGGATTACAATATGGATCGAAGAACATTAAACCGGTCAGAAGTCCCCGGGACAAAAGTTCAGTATAGGCGTATCCAGAATAAAAACTTTTTTCAGCCTTTGTCAAATACCGTTCAAATGGTAAATATATCCAAAAGCGGCGCCTGTATAATTACCTATAATAATTTAAAGCGCGGGGAGATTATTTTACTCAGAATAGTATTTCCGGATGGTAAAAAACTAAAGCTAAAGGGTTTTATCCGCTGGAATTCAAGTGACACTGAAGTTCCCGGATACCTGGTAGGCGTTCAGTTCTATCCCTTTGGTACGTCGAGCAATTATAATCCAATCAAAGCCCTGGAATATCTTAGAAACATTTCCGGGCAGGAATTGGAAAAGTTTATTCCGCCCGAGTCTGAAGATTTATTTTCTCAAAATACTTTGAATTAAAACTCTTTTTGAATCCCAAATACATTTTTTCTAAATTGATGTTCGCTTTTGTACAATTTATCGTTAACAATTATTCAAAAGTGCCGGGATGGATTTTATGTTTAAATTGAAACTGCACTGGCAAATTTTAATTGGAATGACGGCGGGCGTTATCCTGGCTATAATTTCCCAGGTATTTAATTTTGAAGATTTTGTTATAAACAAGATAAGCCTTTTAGGAGTTTTGTTTTTACGCGCCTTACAGATGATTATTATTCCGTTAATTATCACTTCCATCATTTCCGGTGTCGCCAATATAGGCAGTTCAGAGAACTTTGGACGATTGAGCATTAAAACATTTTCATATTATATTGTTACCAGTTTATCAGCGATTCTCACCGGATTATTATTTGTCAATATCATTCAGCCGGGGATCGGTGCCGTGCTCCCGGAAACCGAAATGCTACATTCGATTGACGGTGATATGGGCAAACTGCTGGATACATTAATCGGGATTATTCCATCAAATATTATCGATGCAATGGTTAAAGGGGATATTCTGCCTATCATATTCTTCTCGCTTATTTTTGGATTTTTCATAAATAAAACGCCTGATCCGTATAAAAGTCATTTAACATTATTTTTTCAATCTGTTTTTGAAGTAATGATGCGGATGACCCGGTTTATTATAGGCTTTGCTCCTCTCGGCGTTTTTGCGCTTATCGCAAAAACAGTGGCAGAAACCGGCATTGCCGTTTTTTTACCTTTGGCAAAATATATGGGCGTTGTAATACTATCATTAGGTCTGCATGCTTGTTTTACGCTACCCTTATTACTGTATTTTGTCGGAGGAATTTCTCCCATTGCTCAATTTAAAGCGATGTCTTCAACGCTATTGACAGCCTTTTCGACTTCTTCATCTTCCGCTACGCTTCCGTTAACGATCGATTCCGTTGAAAATAACACCGGTGTTTCCAATAAAATAAGCAGTTTTGTTCTACCGCTTGGCGCGACAATCAATATGGATGGAACGGCTTTATATGAATGCGTAGCCGCCATGTTTATCGCTCAGGTAGCAGGTGTTGAATTAGGTGTCATGGAACAATTTATTGTTGTATTAACTGCGCTTTTAGCCAGCATCGGAGCAGCGGGTATTCCGATGGCCGGATTTGTAATGATGGCCATAATTCTTAATGCAGTCGGACTTGATCTCGAATACCTGGCTTTGATCCTTGCCGTGGATCGACCACTGGATATGCTGAGGACGTCAGTAAATGTATGGAGCGATAGCTGCGGCACGGTGATTATTGCCAGAAGCGAAGGCGAAAATAATCTGAAAGTATTAAAAAACAAAAAAGGCTGATCTGAAAATCAGCCAAAATTTGTATCACAGCGTTGTTAGCGCTTCTTTTATTTTTTCGAAGGCCCAGTCAATTTCCTTCCTGGATATTACCAATGGCGGAGCCAACCGTATCACATGTACATGCGTTTCCTTGCAAAGCAAACCTTTCTCCTGAAGATACTCGCAAAATCTACGGGCGCCTCCGGCTTCGGGCTTCAATTCGATACCTATAAATAATCCTCTGCCGCGGATTTCTTTAACATGATTGCTGGAAATGGTTAATAGCTTATCCTTAAGATATTCTCCCATTTCTGCTGACTTTTGTACGAGATTTTCTTCCACGATCACATCCAGCGCCTTCATGGCAATAGCGCAGGCCAGGGGATTCCCGCCAAAGGTACTGCCATGATCTCCGGGATTGAGTACTCCCAATATTTCCTTACTGCTTATCACAGCGGAAACCGGATAAAATCCTCCTGAAATAGCCTCACCAACAATCAGCATATCCGGTTTAACGCCCGCTTCATGTTGATAGGCGAAAAATTTTCCTGTTCTGCCCAAACCCGATTGAATTTCATCGGCGATAAACAATACATTGTTTGCCTGGCATATATCCTGCACCTTTTTCAGATAACCTTCCTCCGGAATTAAAATACCGCCTTCGCCCTGAATCGGTTCAACAATAAATGCCGTCGTATTTTCCGTTATTGCTTCCTGTAGCGTCTTTGCTGAGCCATAATCGATTATCTTAAAACCCGGAGTAAAAGGTCCAAAGCCATCTTTATATTGTTCTTCTGTGGCAAAGCCCACAATAGTGGTTGTTCTGCCATGAAAATTATTCCGGCATACAATGATCTCTGCCTTATTATCGGGAATACCTTTTATTTTATATCCCCATTTTCTGGCCACTTTGATAGCCGTTTCCACACCTTCAGCACCGGAATTCATAGGAAGAACCATATCCATTTCGGCTATTTGAGCCAGCTTTTTACAAAAGGCGCCTAATTGATCATTACGGAATGCCCGGGAAGTAAGCGTTACTTTTTTTGCCTGTTTTACCATCGCTTTATAAATTTTTGGATGGCAATGTCCCTGGTTTACGGCAGAATACGCGCTGAGAAAATCCATATATTTTTTCCGTCAACGTCTTTTACCCATACCCCTTTTGCCTCGGCTACAACAACATCCAGAGGATGATAATTGTGCGCTCCGTATGTATCTTCAATACGAATATATTCCTTACTATCCATCCGGTCCTCTCCTTACATTGCATGAATCGTAATTTGTGAATTTAATATGACGGAAATCTCAGATCAATTGTAATTATATACAGAAAAATTGATAATTATAATAAACAAAAAACCGGCTTTTAGCCGGTTAATTTAAAATGATGAATATTTAGCTTGCTTTAAGATGAATACTGCCATTCGTGGTTTTTAACACTAATACTGGTCCACCGGCATTGATTCGGGCCCTTAGTTTTTTCCGGGACTGCTGATCAACATCTTTCACAGGTAAATCGCAGACAACATTACCATTTACCGTATTTGCTTCTATGTTTGCATTTATGCTTTTAGGCAGATAAAGTTTTATCGAACCGTTTGTAGTGCTAAATTTCATATCTTTATCTATACTTACTTCGTTCATATATATTTTCACGGACCCGTTTGTTGTATTGCAGTTTACCGAACCGGACAGGTGTTCTCCATCGATGCTTCCATTGGTGGTTTCCAGGTTGAGCAACCCTTCACATTGTAAAATTTGCAGTTTTCCGTTTGTAGAAGAAACGTCCATATTCATTTTATGCGGAATATATACCGTAAAATCAACCGATGCGTTCCAGCGATGATCGTCAAAAAGCCAGGCCAGAAAACCGCTCCCGGATTTCTGATTTGGATGATTAACTGAAACTGAAATTATTTCATCGTCGATATCGATGATAACTTCAAGTGCCTCCAATATTTCTCTTGCGGTTTCTTTATCGGATGCTTTTACCTGTTTACGGGCTTCAATGCTGACCAGGGATTTATCCCAGCCTTCTACTTTAATTTTGCCATTCAGATTTTCTATCGTAAAGTTTTGCTGACCGGTTACATCGATTTCCTTTTTAAGCGTCTCTTCCAGAGTTGCCGAGAAGAGACTATGAGAATACATGAGTACAAAAATTGCTATAAATAAGGTTCTCATTTTAAACTCCTCTAATTAATCTATCTTGTAAAGCGTAATGCCCCAGTTTTTTTGATCATACGGCGCTTTGTCATTCCATTCATAAAAAGAATGACTATCATCGGAGCGGTAATGAATACGATACTTTCCTTCTTCGAGTGTTATAACTTTATCCGCCACCCTGTTCTTTTGGGCTCCTCCCGCATGATCTGTATGTTTATATTTCATTTTCCAGACCTTACGCCCTGTTTCAGCCTGCTCAATCCAGCCATAGTCATACATTTCATCGGAATCACCTTCCCCTATACAGTAGACTCGGACCTCTGTTTTCTCATCGATGTAAAATTCTTTCCTAATGTGTTCATCATCGCCAACCCGCACTATCTGGGCAATAATATTATTTCGGACTTTTTCCTCCGCTTCAAGCGATATAGCGTTCCGATCGCCAACCGGATATAAGGTGATGCCCCACATTTCAGGGTTCTGGGGTTTTTTGTTGTTCCATTCCTCATAAGAATGTGAATCATCGCTCTGATAGTGAACAATATATTCGCCTGAATCCAATTTAATAATATCTTCAAATAAACGGTTTTTGGAAGCGCCGCCGGCATGTTTTGTCTCTTTGTATTCCATTTTCCAGACTATTTTGCCGTTTTGGGCATTGGTAATCCAGGCGTAATCAAACATATCCCCTGAACGGCCTTCGCCTAAAGCATAAATTCTTAATCTTGTAGGCCGGCTAATAGAAAACATTTGCTCTTTGTAAGCATAATCTCCGATTTTGGTCAGGGAAATAATCGGCTGCACCGATTCTTTCGGTAATTTGATGCAGATGGAAGGAGCAAAGTCTTTATCATCTCCCGGACGCACAATGATACCCCAGGCCGCAGGATCATATGGTGGATTTGAATTCCATTTTTCATAGGAATGACTGCCGTCAGAAGTATATTTAACAAGATAACTACCGGCTTCAAATTCTATATCCTCATTGATCATTCTATTTTTCGCTGCGCCGCCGGCATGTTCTGTTTCATCCTCTTCCATACTCCAGACTTTTTTCCATGTATCCGCATTGATAATCCAGCCGTAATCATACATTTTATCATCGAAACCTTCACCGATTGCATAGATGTTTAATTTCGCCGGTTCTTTCAATGTAAAACCGGAAGAAATTTCCTGCTTGTTACGAATTTCTGTTAAATCAATTATAATTTTACCTTTTAATTTATTTTTGATTTTTTTGATTTCCTGCGCATCAAATACGCCATCAATATTAGAGATTTTTAACATCCATTCCCTGGCCTGATTCTCCCAGTCGTTATTCCTTTGTAAAAGCTTCTCCAATAAGTTTTTAAAAGAAAAAAAACCATCTCTCGTATTCCAGAACTCGGGCTCCACCGCGGAAAAATACACCTCATATATGCCGGCATCAAGATGTACGGAACCATCAAATTCACGGCTTAAATCCGACCACCCCTTTTGCCTGGTATTATCGACCGTCATTCTCCAAACCATTTTTCTGCTTTTGGCATTAATAATCCATGCATAGGCATACATATTGGAAATATCTGCATGCGGATTTTTTAAATTACTGATAGCCTTATCAGCGCCGGACCCTACAGCTTTAATGTTTACTATTTTATCCGACTTAATCTGAAAGCCGGCCATATGTAATTGCGAATGATGAAGATTATTCAATTCCAGTTCTCTGTTTTGAGCTTGTATTATTCCGAACAGGAAGTATATCAAAATGATGCTATGGATTATATTTTTTAAAATTCTGCTCATAGGATTTTAGAAAGGTTTTCTCAAACGTAATGAAATTCTCATGGGATCTTTGCCTGAATCCAGACGCCGGGACAGAGTTAATCGCGCTCTTCCCGACCAACTGACGATTCCAATACCCGCGCTCGTTATCATGTCCCGCCATTGCAAATGGGAAAAACCTTTATACCAGCGATTATCCTGTTCATATTGATCCCTATGCCAGGCGTTACCGATATCAAAAATTAAAATGTAATTTAAATCATTTAACAATGATAAACCAGAATGAAAAATCCGGTGATTGATATTATACTCAACATTTGCCAACAGCATCCGGTCGAATCCGATTATTACATCTCTGTTATATCTCTGGCTGCGAATTTGCTTAAAACCGGCACCCCGAATTGTGCCAATACCGCCAAGATCATAAGATTTCTGAAATGGTAAAAAGCCCTGGGCGGTTCCAGCCATCAGACGTATATCCAGTCTTTCATATCGGCTTAAAGGCTGATATCTTTTGATTTCCAGGTTATATTGATTAAACGAGAAATCACTGTTTAATCCCGAATTAGAGGTTTCTCCCGAAAATAATGCATACCATCCGGAACGCGGATTATCCTTATTATCTCTCGTATCAAGATATATATTACCGGTAATGCTTTTCATATTTCCTTCATCAACCGCCGGATTATTGTCAAATTTTTTCTTTCCGCCAAACAATGCCCATTCGACATTATTCTCCAGTGATTTGTATCTGTTCGCATTGTAAGCCAGAGTAAACTGAAGAAATATGGTATAATTAAGCGAAGCGTAGATTTTATAACCTTCTATTCTGTAAAAATCCTGGAAATCTTCATGAATAAGAATAGCAGACAGAGAATTTTCAAAAGGCGTAATAATCCAGAAATCTTTGGTATCATTAAAATCAAAACTTTCTCCGCCAATTTCCAGGCGATTATCGGTCTGACTAAAAAACCATTTATTAATACCAAGCTTATACTGCCACTTATTCTGGCCAAATCCATATCCTCCGAACCCATAAACATTGAACATGGTATATTTTCCGCCTATCATTTTGGGCAATTCCAAACCAATGAAAGGTCCTTCAATTCTATTATAGCGGATTATAGTTGAAAGAGTACGAAAACCAAGAGGTAAAGTGCTGTAAGAGCCAAAATCGTTTTTATGTAAACGATCGATATATTCTCCGAATTTTTCGGAAAGACCGCTTTTCCATTCTTCCGGGGGGAACAGATTTTTTACATTCGTTTCGATTTGCGTACCGGTTACTACGGCGTTTTTAGCCTGGTAAATTCTGCCGTTAATGACACTCAGGTTTCCATTGATGCTACCTCCGGGTTTAACGGTTGCATCACCGAATATCACAATTACATCGCCCGAGATTATACCCTGAACTTCGAGATTGCCGTTTTCTATTATAATATGAGTACTGACAGAGTCATTTTTGCCGATGGTTATATTGCCTTTAAAATCCCGTATTTCCTTTTCCTTATTGTCTATGAATTTTTCAATTGCTTTTTGCCTTAATTCGGAAAATGGCACTTCTTCATCTTCCCCTAAACAGAATCCGTAAAAGAGTATTATTAGTAGCATTATTAGGCGCACTTTTAGCATTTTGCTTTCCTTTTAAATGAAACTATCATCAAGGTGATTTTACGAACCGGTTACAATAAAGTTACATGATAAAGATTATCGGGTAAATCATAATAATTCAATAATCAATTAAATTTTTTTGGATGTTGAAACCATGTGACACCTATCACAACATAAATTGCCCTAAAATTTATACTAACATGTGTCACATAACCATCAGTTTAATTAAGGAGTATACGTGGGCATTTCAACTGATATAGCGCTTATAGACGACAGTCAGGATCATACCGAAGCGGCTTCTCAGCTTTTAAATTATTATGGATATTCAACAGCGGTTATTTCTAATCCGGAAGGCGCCATAGAAAAACTGGAATCTATGAATCCAAGACTTATTATTCTGGATATTATGATGCCTGAAATGGATGGCTTCACCCTTTTAAAAAAAATAAAAGAACATCATTATCTTGGTAAAATTCCAACCATTATACTTACCGGAAAAGCATTTCCGCCTGAAGAAAAAAGAGCAATAATGATGGGCGCAGATAAATTTCTCACCAAACCAATTGCAGTTAAGGATCTTCTTGCTTATATCGATACCTATATCCGGAAATCCGCATGACTAAAATACGTTTCTGGGGTGTAAGAGGTTCTATTCCCACGCCAGGACCTTCGACAGTACGCTATGGTGGTAATACTTCCTGCGTAGAAGTCAGTTATAACGATAGTTTGATTATTCTGGATGCCGGTTCGGGACTGAGAGAACTAGGACAGGATTTGTTAAAAAGGACGCCGCCGATTAAAGCCAATATATTCATAAGCCATATGCATTGGGATCACATCCAGGGCATCCCGTTTTTCACGCCGGCGTTTGTCCCTGGCAACCAGTTCAATTTCTACGGAGGTGAAGAGCCTGATAAAGATCTGGCCACTATCATAGCTGACCAGATGGATCCAACCTATTTTCCGGTTGAATTAAAAGACATGGGCGCCGAGCTCACTTTTAACGGTTTATACGAAGGACAATACAAAATAAACGGCTACAGGGTAGATACCATTTATCTGAATCACCCGGGCAATGCACTTGGATATAAATTTTATTTTGACGACAAAACTTTAATCTATATCAGTGACAACGAACCATATAAAAGTTATCTCCTTTCGCAAAAAGAGCCGGAAGAAATATTGATCGGAGAAGATGCCACTCAGAAATTAATTAATTTTTTGCAGGGAACCGATTTATTAATCCATGATGCACAGTATACGAAAGATGAATATCTGAAAAAAGTTACCTGGGGGCATTCACCCGTTGATTATACCGTTTATCTTGCCTTACAGGCGAAAGTCAAGCATCTGGTTTTGTTCCATCATGATCCGATGCATGACGATATAACCATTGATCGTCTGTTGGAGCAGGCGCAAAAATCGGTAAAAGATACTCTAATCAAAATCAGCGCGGCTTATGAGAATATGATTATTGAATTATAAAGCTATTCATGCGCTTCCAGCCAGTTCTCTCCAATTCCCGTTTCGGCAATGATAGGGAGATCGAATTTCCATGTATTTTCCATAATTTTCTTTACTTCACCGGCGAAATTATTGATCGTACTTTTTTCAGCCTCAAAGACTAATTCATCATGCACCTGCAGTAGCATCCGCACCGGCAGTTGATGTTTATAAATAAAATCATGAATTTCAATCATTGCTTTTTTTATTAAATCGGCCGCTGATCCCTGAATAGGTGTATTAATAGCCGTCCGTTCCGCGAATTGTCTTATCTGAAAATTGTCGCTCCTGATTTCAGGCAGATATCTGCGCCTTTTCATAATCGTTTCCACGTATCCCTTATCTCTGGCCATTTTGATTGCCGCTTTCATAAAAAGGTCTATACCCGGATAAGTCGCCTTATATTCCGCAATAAATGTTTCCGCGTCTTCAACGCCGATATTGAGCCTGGCGGCCAGTCCGTATTGACTCATCCCGTAAATTATTCCAAAATTGATTTCTTTGGCTTTTCTGCGCTGATCACCCGAAACCATTTCGATTGGAATATTAAAAATCTGGGCCGCCGTGGACGCATGAATATCCTGTTTTTGCCTGAAGCTTCGCTGCATATTTTCATCACGGGAAAGGTGAGCCATAATTCTCAACTCGATATGCGAATAGTCCGCACTGAGGATTAACCAGTCTTTTTGAGATGGAATAAAGGCCTTACGGATTTCCCTGCCGATTTCGGTACGGATAGGTATATTTTGTAAATTCGGATCACTGCTGGAAAGTCTGCCCGTTGTGGTTACAGTCTGATTGAATGAGGTATGTACTTTCCCCGTTACAGGACTGATCAGTCCGGGCAAAATATCAATGTAAGTGTTTTTAAGCTTAGTCAGTTTTCTGTAATCCAGAATATCCTGAATTACAGGATGCGCCGCATATCTTTCCAGGGTCGACTCGGACGTTGAATACTGACCGGTTTTCGTACGTTTAGGTTTTTTTACACCAATCTCATTATGAATCTGGAGTTTATCAAAAAGAATATTCCCCAATTGCTGGGGAGAGTTCAGATTAAACGATTCGCCGGCTTCTTTATATATTTTTTCTTCCAGTTTGGAATTTTTAACTTCCAATTTTTCAGAAAGCTGCTGTAGTAAACCGGTATCAATTTTAACGCCGTTCTTCTCCACTTGCATAATAGCAGGTACAAGAGCCATTTCCAGATTATAGAATAAATTGTCAAGACCAAGTTCCGTAAGTTTTTTCTTAAAAATCTGATATAATTTCAGTTCAATATCAGCATCTTCCGCAGCATATCGGGCCGCTTCTTCCGCCGGTACTTCTGTCATCGATTTTTGATTTTTGCCCGTTCCGATAAGCGATTCTATAGGAATCATTTCATAATTAAGATAATATTCCGATAGTTTATCTAACTTCAGCTGAGAGCCGGGATTGATTAAATACGCGGCGATCATGGTATCGAAATACATACCGCGGACTTCGACACCATGTTCGCGTAAAATCATCGCATCAAATTTAATATTCTGGGCAATTTTTTTAATCGCAGGATCCGCAAATACCGGCCGCAGCTTATTTAGAACGGCTTCCTTGTCCAGTGCAATATTTGGATGAGAAACCGGAATATAGTAGGCCTTGTTTTCTTCCCAGGCCAGGGCGATTCCGGCAATCTGTGCGGTTAAAAAATCCAGTGAACTGGTTTCAAGATCAAAAACAAATTGTTTTTGCCGCTTCAATTGCGTTACCAGTTGATCCAAAGATTCCATTGTATCAATTAACTGGTAACTGACCGTTTGATCCTCCTGCTTTTTAAGCTCTTCCAATTTATTTTCAGACCGGGCAATTTTCCGCATGCGATCGGAGAGCCTTCGAAATTCCAGTTCCTGCATGACGCGTTCAGCCTCATCAATATCCCAAAGCCGAAAACAGAGATCATCCAGTTTCTGTTCTACCGGCACGTCTAACCGGATGGCGGCCAGTTTTTCGGCTGTTTTAGTTTGTTCGCGATAGGTTATTAAATTTTCTTTGATGACTTTTTGATCGATTTCATTAAGATGTTCATAAACAGAAGATAGTGAACCATATTTTCCGAGTAATTTTATAGCCGTAATTTTACCGATTTTCGGAATGCCTGGGATATTATCCGAACTATCACCAATCATTACCAGCCAGTCTATAATCTGTTCGGGTTTAACGCCCATTTTCTCCCGCACGCCTTCAGCATCGAGTATTTCCGGCGGCTGGTTGCTTTTTCCCGGATTGAATAAAAAAATATTTTCGTTGACGAGCTGGGCCATATCCTTGTCACCGGATACAATATAGATTTGATTTTCAGACGAAGCATAACTGGTGGCAAGCGTACCAATGATATCATCCGCTTCAAAACCTTCCTTATCGATAAGCATAAAATTCAATCGTTTAAGAGAATCGATCAAACGTGGATATTGGGCCGCCATTTCTTCAGGCATTTTTTCTCTGGTGGCTTTGTATGCCGGGTAAATTTTATGGCGGAAGGTTGGTTCTTTTGTGTCGAATATAATTGCCAGATGTGTAGGGTTTTGCTCTTCTATGAGATGAATTAAAGACGATAAAAAGCCGAAAGTAACTGAAGTATCTTCACCTTTTGAGTTAATAAGGGGATTACGTATAAAGGCAAAATAACTTCTGTAAAACAAAGCCGAACCATCGACCAGATATATTGTATTTGCCATTATATCCCCCTATTTAATTTTAACAACCGTAACGCCGGAGTCTCCTTCACCCCATTTACCTAAGCGGAAACCTGCAATATCTTTGCGCCCTGACAAATATTGGTGAATGCCCAATCTGAGCGCTCCCGATCCCTTTCCATGAATCAGACGCACTTCTTCCCAGAAGCTGTTAAGCGCCTGATCAATATAGGCAGCGGTGGTTTGAACTGCTTCTTCTGTTGTTAATCCCCGTAAATCCAATTCATAACCTATGTTCGATCCACCGGAATATACGGATTCTGCCGTACTCTTTGAGGAATTGCTGTGTTGATTCTCCTGAATATCTACAAGTTCAATACCATCAACAGGCAGGGTCATTTTCATACCGTCGCGTTGAATTTCTACTTCATTTTTACCCTTAAAGATCTTATTAACCGTACCTTTTATATCATACTGTATCGATCTGACTTTCATTCCCGGTTTAATATCCGATATTTTTAAATGACCTGCCGGGACAGGAGATTCTGAAAAAGCAAGCACTTTGGTTTTTTCTACCTCAATACGTTCTCTTGCTCTTTTAATTATCTTCAAATCGCCCTGTGATTCTTTAATCTCTCTGATTGCCGCTTCAATTTCCTTATTAATCCGGGTCAGTCGTTCCCGGGCATCTTTCAAAGCCTCTTTTTCCGCTTTTTTTCTTGTTTTATCTAATTCCTTATTGCGCTCTTCATATAATTTTATCAACCCGTCAAGCTGAGATTCTTTGATAATCAGATCATTTTTAAGCTGATGATATAACCGGCTTTTTTCGGCGACATCGGCTAATAGAGCGTCCAATTTGAATATATCTTCTCCGGATAAAACCTGAGCTCTTTGCAGAATATTTTCGTCCAAACCAAGGCGCCGGCAAATATCAAAGGTAAAACTGCTGCCCGGTATACCGGTTTCCAGTGAAAATAACGGCGCTAATTTTTCCCGGTCAAATTGCATTGCCGCATTTTCAATATAATCCGATTCGGCGGCAAATACCTTTAACTGATTCAGATGCGTCGTAGCCAGCGTAACAATACCGTCCCGGTTTAATTCTTCCAATACGGCAATGGCTAAAGCTGCTCCACCGGACGGTTCCGTTCCACTGCCTATTTCATCGATCAGTACCAGGCTCTGATCCGTAACATTGGTTAAAATCTCATTCAGAGCCTGTACATGGGATGAAAAGGTGCTTAAATCCTGTTCAATGGATTGTTCATCGCCGATGACCGCAAAAATCTGTTTGCAGACAGGCATTCGGGTTCCTTCCAGAGCCGGGATATGAAATCCGCACTGGAACAGCAATTGATTGATGCCCAGCGTTTTTAAAGCAACGGTTTTACCGCCTGCATTGGGACCTGTAATAATAAGTTGTCTGTATTTCGAACCGATTTCCATATTTAACGGAACAGTTGCCTGAGGATGCATTAACAGCAATTGAGGATGTTTTGCACCTGACAGTTCCCATACAAAACGGTCATTTATCTGCGCTTCCACCGCTCCGACTTCGTTGGCATAACGCGCTCTGGCCTGCAGCGAATCCAATGTGTTTAATAGACTAAAATTCGAAACAAACAGACTGCTGTCTTCCTGAACCATTCGTGATAGCCGTTTAAGAATTTTAATGATTTCTTTTTTTTCTTCGGCGTACAGCTTCTGAACCTGATTGTTCAACTCCACTACCAACATAGGCTCCACAAAATACGTAGCGCCGGTTGATGACTGCCCGTGTACAATGCCGGAAACCTTACTTACCGAAAACTCCCTCACTGGAAGAACCAGTCTGCCATCTCTCAGAGTTAAATATTCTTCCTGAATATACTCTTTATTTTTTCTCATAATCCTGTCAAGACGGATATGGATTTCCGAATTCAGGTCTGCCATTTCTTTACGGATTCTCTTTAATTCCGGACTGGCATTATCAAATATTCTTCCCGAAGGTTCAAAGGTATATTTTAACTGGGAATGCAGTCGGGAATGGGCATCAAGTCGGCCAAGCAGTTCCCTGAGAAGCGGATATTTTTCCTCCAACTTTTTATGAAATTCTATTAAGTCCGCAACCAATTCCGTAAAGTTAAGGATCTCCATAAAATCCTTTGCTTCAAGATAACTCTCGGCAGGCTCACATTTATTTAAAAAAATACGCACATCGGGATAATTCCAGATAGGCATACCGCCTTCAACCTGATAGATATCACGCATATCCCGGACATAATCAAGTTCTTTTTTCAACAATTCGGAGTCAGTAAAAGGAGAGCATTTCAATATCTTAATGCGTCCCGTTTCAGATACACATTTACCGGCAATATGCTCCAGAATTTTATCGAATTCCAGTATGGTTCTGGCTTTTTCGTAACCTTTCATAACGTCTCTAAGGTGTTAAAAGTTGTTTAGTCGTTGAATCCGCTTGTATTAACGTTTTTATAAACTGTTCCTGCATATCCTGATGACCTGGGATTAAAGCCATAAAAAAGCTATAGACCAGCGGTGCAAATTTTTTGACAGGATCAAACACAAGACTTTTATCAGCGCCAATATATTCGTAAAGATATTTCGATCCCGGTATCTGGTCAACAATAATAAAAACTATGGAAAGGATAATAGCAATCTTCAGAAAGGCAAAAATACCGCCGGCTATCTTATTGACCGGCTGCAAAAAGGTAATTTTAATGAACTTGTTAAGAATGGCACCCGCTATCCTGGCCGCAATGTTGACGCCTGTAAAAATCAAGATAAAACCGATAATTTTTGCGGCAAATTCGGGCAGTTTTGGAAAAATTTCAGTTAAAAGATAAACTGCCGGTGTCAGAAAAAAAACAGCCGCCAGTAATCCGATGATTAAAGCGGCTAACACCATAAGTTCTGTAATCAGTCCCCGGAATATGCCCCGGATTATAAAAAGAGCAAAAATAATTATGATAATGAAGTCAAAGGAATTCATGGGGTTTTTTGTAAAAGGCGGTCCCGCACCATATTTTGTACAGTTTTGCCGTCAGCTCTGCCTTTAAGTTGTCCCATAACCGGACCCATAATCTTCCCTAAATCCTGGATGGAAGAAGCGCCCAATTTATTGATCGTATCTTCAATCACTTGTTTGATTTTATCGACAGAGAGTTGTTCGGGAAGGTATTTTTCGATAATCGTAATTTCACCACTCTCTTTATCCACAAGATCCTGCCGGTTACCCTGTTTATACAAATCGATAGCTTCACGTCTTTTTTTTACGGCGGAGGTTAATACCCTTATCACATCATCATCCGTCAATTCCCGCTGAGGTCTGAGCCTGATGCGCTCATCTTTTATTTGGGCTAAAACAGTACGCAAAGTAGCTAGTTCTAATTTCTGCCCGCTCTTAAGAGCATTTTTCATATCCTCTTGAAGTTTTTGCTCTAAAGACATACTAAAATTCCGTTTAAATGTAATGGAAAAAATGAATTAGCGGTTAATCTCAGACATAAGTTTACGCATTTTACGACGAGCCTGATTAAGGCGGCGTTTCTTCTGTTCGCTTGGCTTTTCATAATGCTGATGCCTTTTGATATCGGCCATTAAACCTGATTTTTCGCAAGCTTTTGTGAACCTTTTAAACGCTTTCTCAAAAGGCTCATTTTCTCGTATCTTAACTGTAATCATACTAACTAAATCATCCTTTCCTTGTTTATTATATTAGTTTGAATATTTATCCGGATTTTTAATCAAATCAATTTCATATTCTGCAGCCTGTTTCCACTGGCTTGTTTTGGATGCTTCAGAATAATACCGCACTGCTTCGGCAGATCTTCCCATCTTCTTGTAGGTTTCTCCCAAATAAAAATTTGCAGCGGATTTAATCGCATTCTTCCTGGTATTCTTAAGCGCTTGCAAGAAAACTTCTTCGGCTGCTTTATAACTTCTCATCTCCAAGTAGACCTGACCTAATCGGAACTGGTAGTCGGCTTTATTTGCTGCTTTCTTTTCATTTTTAACCGCATTTTTCATAGCCTCAACAGCTTTATCAAAATTATTCAATTCTTTGTAGGTTAATCCCAGCAGATTTAAAGCATAGACATAATCGGGTTGAATAGCAACCGATTTAGCAAGATATTTCTCCGCTTCCGAATACTGTTTCATTTCATATAGCACCTTGCCCGCTTCGTACTGTGCTTTGTAATCCTTTTCATCATAGGTAAGAATCGCTTTAAAAGTATTCAAAGCTTCCATATTTTTACCTTGCTGAGCCTGCAATTTTCCCAACCCGATAAAAGCCGGAGAAAATTTTCTGTCGATTTCAATAGCTTTTTTATATTCCTTTTCCGCAGCGCTAAAGTTATTCAAAGATTTATAGGTAAGTCCCAGCATATAGTGGGCTTTGGGAAAATTATTGTCTGCTTTAACGGCGGCCTTAAATTTTTCCAGCGCTTCATTATATTTTTTCTGGCGTATTAATGTCAGACCTTCATTATATGCCTGACCGGCCTCCGGACTTTTACTTTCACTTTGCGCTAAAACCAATTGTAAAGTCATCAAAATTGAAATTATTACAAGGATCGATCTTTTCACAAAATACCTCCAATCATTGGCATACTTCTATTAACAGAGTTATGAATATAATAATTAAATTGCGGATGGGCAAGTAGACTTTATCCGGCGTAAAAAACTCTTTTTCAGGTTAAATCTTCCATTTTTTTCTTGATACTTTCCTCTATGGCAAACATCGCATCTGGAATGTTTACATAATTAGTTGTTCTGATTTCCATCGAATTAACAAAGTTTTCGAGCTCCTGTAAAACAAACGTTATTTTTTTGGTTTCTTTTACGCTTATTTTCGAGAGTTTTTCGCAGCGCCTGGAATCTTCAGGCTCCTGTAAACATAGCTGTGCATAGCCAAAGATAGTTGTTGTTGAATTATTAATATAATGCGCCAGCGTCGTTAAAACCTGGCGCAGCGTTTCTATTTTGGTTGTTAACATTTCTTTTTCTTTTTTCTGTTTTTCAAGCAGATTTCTGTTCTGGTGCTCATCATAAACTCGGTTAACAATGGTGGGCAACAGGGCTATATTCTGCGGGGATTTAACAAGGAAATCGGTAGCACCCTGTTTAAGCGTTTTTACCGCTGTGTCAAGATGTTCATCCCCGGTAATAATAATAACCGGCGCTTCGCTTTCTTTCCGGATTTCGCTTAGAATCTCTTCCCCGGTTGCATCAGGCAGGTTATAATCCAAAAGAATAACATCGGCATTTTTTATTTTTTCCACGCTGATTGTGGCCCGGTCAGGTATTATTGTTATTTCACAATCCAGTTCGTCATTCAAAATATCTTCTTCTAAAAAAGCATGGTCTTCATCATCTTCGATGATTAAAATACGTAACTTTGGCATTTATTTTACCCCTGTTCTTTTAAGCCAACAGTTGTGTCGAGCTGGATTTTTTTAAATATAACAGTAAAGGCACAGCCCTGGCCAATCATGCTTTTCACTTCAATTCTTCCATCAATTTTATCCACCAGGCTTTTGGTTAATGCCAATCCCAGTCCAATGCCGGATGACCCTTTTGGTAGTTCTCCATGTTTACCGTTAAAGTGATCCTGAATCAATTTAAGTTTGTCTTCAGGAATCCCATCCCCGTTATCGATTACTTTAAATACCATTCCTCTATGATCTTCCGAGTGTTCAATAATGATTTTATTTTCCTGTCCGTTCACATCAAAATATTTACAGGCGTTATCAATAAGATTAAGAAAAATATGCTCAACAATGTAAGGATCGGAATAAATTACCGGATATTCTGAAGAATAGACTAGTTTTACTTTTTTCTTGTCCAATTCATATTGCAGACCATTTTGTATCGCACGAATAATCTGGGTCACATTGACGGCAATTAAGGAATCGCTCTTTCCGACGGCTTTAAAGTTTTCAAGAATATCGCTGATCATACTAATCTCTTTAGTGATATTATTTCTGATCCTTTCCAGCCGCGCTTTAATATCCGGATTTAACTGCTCACCATATTTTCGTTGAATGGAATCTATTAAACCGAAAACATTTCGCAAAGGCGCATGAAGATCATGCGAAATCAGCTTCAGCATCATATCCTTATTTTTGATGGAATTCGCCAGCATTTCGTTGGCCGCTTCCAATTCCGAAGTTTTAATTTTAATCTGGTGCCGTAACCGGTTGATGGATTCATGATCGATAAGACTAAGAATTATATAATTTGCCATGGCCGTCACGCGGTTTAAATCTGCTGTTGAAAATAAAACCTGTTCATCCAGATAACCGACGATCAGAATGCCATCGGCCGCGATAGGCTGGTAGGCAAAATGACCACGCAGATTCAGTGATTCAAGAATTTCGTTAAAATGCGGTACTGAGGTCACATAGGGCCGGAAAGGGCTTAGCTTTTTTAACAGAGGCTCATCATGCTGCATAACATTATCTGAAAGCGCCTGCGCCAGCCGGTCATTAAGGATTTTCATACTTTTTATATTGGAATTATGAAAATGGTATCCGTCAGCGCTTTTCAGGTATATAATACTCAAGTGAAAATTATACCGGTCGGTAATAAGTTCATTGGCTTTTTCGAGTAGTTTATCCTTACTGGTTTCATGTTTTAACTCAAGCGGCATCTGAGCCAGCGATGAAGAAGGATCAATATCATGTTCATGGGCAACCAGATGGTCCTCATCGTCGACTTCGCCAATCGAAAGACGCTTGAACATTGTATTTAATTCAATAGCCAGATACCTTAAATCCAGCATTCCTTTCTGCAAAATCTCTTTTTGCCTGCCAGTTATACGGCGTTCTCTGACTTGCAGGATCAAATCATTAATGGGAAATTTCAAATATTTCTCAAAGATAAATAATATAAAACCGGAAAATAGCACAACTGCAAATACGATTAAAAAATAGATATCGCGTATTTTCTCATATTCCGCTAAAATTTTTGTAACAAGAATTCCGGCCAGTAAAGAAGGTTTATTATGTTCTGCTTTAAAATTAAGAAATAGTACTTTTTCATTTTCAATTTCGTTTACAGGTTTTGCCGAAAGACGATAGATTTCTTCAGTTTTCTGGTCATAAAAGTTTTTTAGTATTTTTCCCTTACCGCCGGAGTCGATTACTGCAATAACAAGATTTTCGTCGGCTGCAAAATAATCATGCAACGTGCTATATTGTTTACCGGTTTCAGAATTTGCCGACAAGGAATCATTTATTTGCAAAAAAGACATTAAATATCGGTATTGATCTTCTACTCCCGTTATACGGTTAGTATACTCCTGCTCAGGCAGATAATAACCGAATACAAACAACAAAGTAAAGGAATAAACGAAGATTACCAGTATATAAAATGTTCTCACCGACATGGGTAAAACCCGATTTTACAATTGTTGTATTTATAAACAATCAAAGTATAACCCGACTATTTATTATGACTCCTTATTAAGTCAAATATCGATCAAATTTTTAAAATCATTATTTTGCACGTTCCAGATATTTTCCATCCCGGGTATCAATGCGGATTATCTCCCCTTCTTCAATAAAGGGCGGTATCTGCGTTTTTAAACCGGTTTCCAGCGTGGCCGGTTTATAGGAGGTAGTGACCGTAGCGGTTTTTAAATTCGGTTCGGTTTCAATAACTTTCAGATCAACGCTAAGCGGCAATTCTATTCCTATGGCATCATTATTATAGAAACTGACGTCTACATCGGTATTGGGCAGCAAGTAATATTTTCCGTCGCCTACAAATTCATCCGATAAAGCAATTTGTTCATAATTTTCCTTATCCATAAAATGGAAAAAAGAACCGTCATCATAAAGGAATTCCATTCTCCTGTTTTGGAGATCTGCTTTTTCCACGGCTTCATCCGGGCGAAATCTTTTTTCCGCATTTGTACCCGTCCGGATATTTTTCAATTTTGCCTGAATAACAGCCTGTCCTTTACCTGGCGTGATATGCACAAAATCAGCAATTATTAATAGCTCATTATCTATTTTAATAATATTACCTTTGCGTAGCTGAATTGCTTTAAGCTTCATTCTTTCTCCTTAGTATTTTTTATATTGATATATTTTTGATAGTCTAATTCGAATTTAAACTTTTTCATTTCCGTCTTTACCGCCCGCTTATAAGAATAAGAATCGAATAATTGTTTTAACTCTTTATTTAACGGGATAATTTGTCTTGAGACCGGCCACTCCAATGTTTTATTTTCATTGAGATCCCGGATAGCTCCCCATTCTAAAGACCATGATATAACATCGAGCGGATATTTTTTCAAATCCCTTTCTATCGCTTTTATTCTTGCCTGTGCTTCCGGTGAAAGGTAATAAAAAATTCTTGAATACAAATAAGCATTATGAAAGTACTCAGGATTATTTATTAAACCGGCCAGATTAAGTCTCCATGCTGCAATCATTAAAAGCTCAACAGCCTTGGATGCTAATCCCAATCCGGGATATTTTTGACCCGGCAGTTTGGGGCGTTTTGCAATAAATTTCGCTTCTGGATTTTGCATGCCCATCCATTCAATAGCCAGGGCGTTAAAAATTTTATTATTGAGTTCTGTTTTAAAAGGCATATCTATTTTCAACTGCTCCCGTTTTAAAACCACCTCAACCAGCATATTTTCCGGTTTTCTTTCTTTATTATAAACGTGAAGTTTATGGATAAAAGGATCATCCGTATTGATATACAATTGAATATCGGAAAATCCTTTCTGTTTAAAAAGCTCATAAACGCCATATTTTTCAAATACAAGTTCCAAACCTTCTTTTGAATAATAACCCAGGAAAAAAGAATGTCCTCTTTTTCCAATATTTATATTGAACAAATCTAATTCATTTATTGCAGTATTATCATCATAAGTCTTCTGTAACTGTGATGTGGATAATCGTCTGGCGATTTGCCAGTAATTTTTAGGTACCATATTATGTATCATTTCTTTACTATTCAGGTTCTTAAAAAATGCTCTTATCATTTTCTTAAACTTTAAAGATACCTCTCGTGCGAACAAAAGAAATTAATATAAAAATTCATCGTCATTTATCTTAATAGAACTTAAATTATTTTTTAAACAATAACTGATAAAATCATAGTATATCTCCCAACTATGCTTACCATAACCGCCGCCGGCAAGTATTATCAAAGGTATTTTATGCTTTCTTACTTTAGCAAAAACATATAAGTTTCTTTCCAGCATTCCCTTGCGTGAAATTTTCATATCGGCTAAAGTGTCTTTTTCATACGGATCGGAACCAGCTATGTAAAACACGGCTTCCGGTTTAAAAAATCGACAAGTATTGGTCAGTTCTCTTTTAAGTATGAGCATGTATTCATCATCTTTAATTCCGGAGGAAAGTAAAATATCTTTATTATGATCCCGATCGATTTCCACCCAGCAATCGGCATGCATCGAAAACGTATAAACATCCGGAT
The DNA here is from genome assembly GCA_003854985.1 of Calditrichota bacterium. Lineage (GTDB taxonomy): Bacteria > Calditrichota > Calditrichia > Calditrichales > Calditrichaceae > Zgenome-0002. The sequence goes on along the minus strand of RQOG01000046.1, from coordinate 96,122 downwards.
CGTCTTTGAAAAAAAGAAGATTTCCATTGCCCTGATGATAATCCAGGTCAATAATCATAAATCTTTGGACGCGGTGAAGATTCCTGAATTTCTGAATGGCGATGGCTACATCATTAATCAAGCAGAAACCTTCCGCTTTATCCGGATGCGCATGATGATAACCGCCTCCCAGATTGAAAGTCGGTACATTCCATTTTAAGGCATATGCGGTAGCTAAAAGCGTCCCCCCTGTAACCGCCCTGTAATATTCCAGAATTGAATTATAAAGAAGATCCACATCGGTTAACCGTAACAGTTTGCTCACATGAAGCGGGTCTTGCAGCGATTTTAAATAAGCTTCCGTATGCACCAGTTTCAGATCTTCATAGGGACATAAATCAGGGCGGAGAATATTGTATCGTTTAAGGACTTTTTCTTTTACTAATTGATCTTTTATCTTTTTATACTTCATCAAATCAAAAGTCTGATGATCGCCAGCCGTTGGCAAACCATAAATATAATCAGAAGAATAAACTACTTTGGCGCGTTCCCTGCGAAAAAAATGAAACATAGTTAAATTTCACCTGCCCAGTTTTCCTGAAACATATCGTAAATATCATTTCGTTTTTCCGTTGTTTTTAAAATTTTATGCAGTTTAACATACGCTGCTGCGCTTGTCATGGTTCCTAATTGATATGCCCCCGCCTGCAAGGCATTTCTGCCGCATTCATATAATTCCAAATCCGTGCCGCCATGAACAGACTGACTGCCAATAAATACCATCTTTCCCCTGGAAACTGCTTTATTGATAAAGGGAATCCAATCGGGATTTTTACCCGGCAGATTACCCGCCCCGAAGGCCAGCAGTATTATAGCTTTAACATCACTACTCACGGCGCAATCAAGAATCTTGGCAGACATAGAGGGATATACAGGGAACATCGCTACTTTGGGCACAAATCCAGGTTGGTAAATCAGTTCCTTTTCGGGTTTTAAAAGCAAATTTCTGTCCAAATTAATTTTAACACCTATCTCGCCCAAGGGCGGATAATTGGGAGAATTAAAAGCATCATAGCGGTTCACGCTGATTTTAATTGTCCTGTTCCCCCGAAAAATATATTGTCCGAAGACTATTAAAACTTCAGGAATATCCATAGTTGCCAATTCAACTGAATCAATCAGATTACTGCGGGCATCGGAACGCAGTTTCGACAAAGGCCGCTGTGCGCCCGTTAAAATAACCGGCTTTGGTAAATTCCGCAGGGTAAACGATAGCGCAGAAGCTGTATAGATCATGGTGTCTGTTCCATGAATAATCACAAAACCGCCATATTCATCCAGTTTATTATAAATAAGCGTGCCTAATTCATCCCATTCCCGAATTCCGATATTCGAACTATCCATATTAAAAGGAATAATAATATCCAGATCGGCAATTTGTTTGATTTCTGGAACATAGGAATAAATCTGATTTTGAATATCGCCGGGAGCAAAATTCTGATGCGGTTCAACAGGAACCATTCCAAAGGTTCCGCCGGTGTGAATTAATAATATTTTCTTCATAAAACATTTATTTCAGGTTGAACATGCGTCATGTCACAATACAATAATAGATTAATATTATATTTAAATCAACCTAAATAAAAAATGAGGAAATTCCCGGTTCATACCCAACCCATTTTATCTTTCCGGGAGCTTCCTCGCCTATATAAAAGCCCTCTGGTATAACAACAGAGGGCTTTCGTTTAATACAACTTTTCTAAGTAATTTCAAATACCTTATTTATTCATTTCATGAATTGCTTCCTGGGCCGCAGCCAGTCTTGCGATCGGAACACGATAAGGAGAACAGGAAACATAATTCATACCGACTCTATGACAAAAACCAACTGATCGGGGATCGCCGCCATGCTCACCGCAGATACCGATTTTTAGGTCTTTCTTCGTAGAACGGCCTTTTTTAACGCCAATTTCAATCAACTGGCCAACGCCTGTCTGATCTAACGTCTGGAACGGGTCATCCGGAAGAATATTTTTTTCATCATATTCTTTAAGAAATTTACCGGCATCGTCCCGGCTAAAACCAAAGGTCATCTGGGTAAGGTCATTCGTACCAAACGAGAAGAATTGAGCTTCTTCCGCAACTTCATCCGCGGTTAATGCAGCGCGTGGAATTTCAATCATTGTTCCCACCATATAGTCCACTTTCACGCCCATCTCTTTCTGAACCTTTTCAGCCGTTTCCACAACCACTTTTTTCTGGTTAGCCAGTTCCGCTTTTGTACCAATTAACGGAATCATAATTTCCGGCAATACATTAACGCCTTCCTTTTTCAACTGGCAGGCGGCTTCGATGATAGCGCGGGCCTGCATTTCGGTAATTTCCGGGTAGGTAATGCCCAGACGGCAGCCGCGATGGCCAAGCATTGGATTAAATTCATGTAATGCATCTACTTTTGCTTTCACTTCCGCAATGCTAATACCCATCTGCTCAGCCATTTCTTTCTGGTTTTGTTCTTCATGAGGAAGAAATTCATGAAGCGGCGGATCCAGGGTACGGATAGTTACCGGTAAATCATGCATCGCTTTGAAAATCCCATAAAAATCATCTCTCTGGTAAGGTAGTAATTTTTCAAGCGCTTTACGGCGGCCGGCTTCATCATTGGCAAGAATCATCTCGCGGACAGCAATAATACGGTCGCCTTCGAAAAACATGTGTTCCGTACGGCATAAACCGATGCCCTCAGCGCCAAAATTGCGGGCAACTTCACTGTCATGAGGCGTATCGGCATTCGTTCTGACTCTTAGTTTTCTGAATTCATCCGCCCAGATCATCAGTTTACCAAAATTGCCGGAAAGTTCCGGCGAAATAGTGGCAACTTTACCTTCAATGACTTCACCTTTTGAACCGTCAAGAGACACCCAATCGCCTTCTTTATAAGCTTTGCCTTTTACCGTCATTGTTTTGACTTTGTAATTGATTTCCAAAGCATGACAACCGGCAACACAACATTTACCCATACCACGGGCCACAACTGCAGCATGTGATGTCATACCACCGCGGGCAGTGAGAATACCTTTTGCCACATTCATACCGCCGATATCTTCAGGCGAGGTTTCAATACGGACTAGCAATACTGCCTCTCCTTTGGCAGCCCATTCTTCTGCATCATCAGCATGAAAAACAATACGACCCGTTGCAGCGCCCGGTGAAGCAGGCAAACCGGTTGCAATCACATTCTTCTTCGCTTTAGGATCGAACATAGGATGCAGAAGTTGATCCAACTGTTCGGGTTGAACACGAAGAACAGCCGTTTTCTTATCAATTAAACCTTCATCAACCATGTCCACGGCTATCTTTACGGCAGCCGCAGCGGTACGTTTTCCATTACGGGTCTGAAGCATCCATAACCGCCCGTTCTGAATGGTAAATTCAATATCCTGCATGTCTTTATAGTGTTTTTCAAGTTTTTGATATATTTCCACAAGGTCCTTGTAAGGTTTCGGCATTACCGATTCCAGCGTTTTCTGGGACGCATCATTTCTGGTCGCTTCATTAACCGGTTGAGGTGTACGAATACCGGCAACTACATCTTCGCCCTGGGCATTGATAAGATATTCGCCATAAAACTGTCTTTGTCCTGTGGCAGGATCGCGGGTAAAGGCCACGCCGGTTGCACAATCGTCACCCATGTTTCCGAAAACCATAGCCTGGACATTCACGGCCGTTCCCCAGTTTGCGGGAATATTATTCAGTTTACGGTAAGTCAAAGCTCTTTGATTATTCCAGGAACCGAATACCGCGCTGATTGAACCCCACAGTTGTTCCCAAGGATCGGTTGGAAAATCTTTTTTAGTACGTCTTTTTATTTCAGTCTTAAATTGGCTGACGAGTTCTTTCAGATCAGCGGCGGCGAGTTCGGTATCCAGCTTCACGCCTTTTTTCTGCTTCATTGCATGGATAATAACTTCAAAAGGATCTTCTTCTTCTTTGGATTCCGGTTTCATTCCCATTACCACATCGCCGTACATCTGTACAAAGCGACGATATGAATCCCAGCCAAATCTTTCATTACCGGATTGATTGATGATGCCATTTACCGTTTCATCATTTAAACCCAGATTTAAAACGGTATCCATCATGCCGGGCATTGAAGCGGGAGCGCCTGAACGCACGGAAACCAATAACGGATTTTTAGAATCACCGAATTTAGCGCCCATCGTTTTTTCAATGGATTCCATTCCGGCTTTAACCTGTTTTTTTACTTCATCACTGTATTTTCCACCGGTGGCATAATACTCGGTGCAGATTTCAGTGGAGATTGTAAAACCGGCAGGCACAGGAATTCCAAGATTAGACATTTCAGCCAAATTTGCTCCTTTACCTCCAAGCAACAGCTTCATGTCCGCTTTGCCGTCCGCTTTACCAGCTCCAAATGTATAAACATATTTTTTTGCCATTGATAACCTCCGATTATCTCAAATTAAAGTTAAACTATTACGCATTAAATAAAATCAAAATTTTGAATTTAACAGTCAGCTTTGTGGAAATCAAATTAATTAAAGCAGAATCAGGAAATATTTTTTCACTTCTAACCTAATACTAACTACACAAACATATTTAAAATACAAAGACCAAATAATATGCTAATAACTCCTTTTTAGTTTAAGAATGTGATTATCGGCTTGTTTAAATAAGTATTTAGAGGACCTATGAAAATTGCACATATTTCGGATCTGCACATTTGCAGCGAATACTTACCGCAGAACCTGGATAAAACAGAGTTTTTAATTCGCATGGCTCTACAGAAAAATATTGATCACTTAGTGATTACCGGCGATATTTCCCATCGTTCTCTTCCAATGGATTATCATATGTTTAGAGAATTATTGATTAAGTACGGTTTTTATACTCCGGACAAAGTAACGCTTGTTTTTGGTAATCACGATATATATGGCGGTGTCCACTTGTTTGAAGAAATATATCATTTCCTTGATCAGTGTAAAAAAATAAATCCTCTTTCCAAAGTTAATCACCTTGGTCGCGTGCTGGCATCAAGTTTCGCAGGGACAACAAGATTTGATAAAAATAATTTTTTCCCCTTTGTAAAAATTGTCGGCCCGGTTTTATTCCTCGGACTGGATTCAACAGCGCCGTATAGTTATCTAAAAAATCCTGCGGCTTCGAACGGTCTTATTCAGAACAAAGATTTTGCCCTGCTCAAACATATCTTATTAAACAAAGACTATAAGGATTACAGAAAAATTATACTTATTCACCACCATCTTTTTAGTTGTAAAAATTCAAAGAAACCGTGTACCGGGAATATTACTGATTTTATTGAGCGGCAAATTATGAAATTACACCAGCGAAAAAAGCTTATTCATTATCTTAAAAAATATCCTGTAGATTTTGTTCTTCACGGACATATCCATTATAATTCACTTTATCATATCGGAAAAACTCCGGTTTTTTGTGCCGGTGGTTCGATAGAAGATGAAATCGACCAAATGATGAAATTAAATATTATTAACATCGAAAATGGCCGTATAAAAGCCTGGACGGAATCATTTTATAACGAACAGTTTACGAAAGAAATCCCGAGAACCGCAGAGCATAAACACAGCACTCATCCATCTAAAATGTATGCATATTAAACCAGGTTCAGCGTATCAATTACCTGCTGATGTATCGAAGGGTGGGCTGCTACACAGCATGCGCTATCCATTACCGCTCCGCCTGTCCAGGAAGTTATTTTCCCGCCAGCGCCTTGAACGATGGGAATCAACGGCCATAGGTCCCAGGGTTTCATAACAGGATCCAGCATAATATCGCCAAATCCCCGGGCTAAAAGAATATAGCCGTAACAATCACCCCAGGTGCGCATCAGACTGCATTTTTCCTGAAGTTTTTCAAACCCCTTTTTGGCCTTGTAATTATTTATATTTTTAACATCCGTAATTAATAATCTGGCCTCTTCCAGTCTATGAATTTTTCTCATTTTTACAGATTGACCGTTAATGGTTGTCTGAAAGCCATCGCCTAAAACCATTATGTCTAAAACCGGCTGAAAGATTAAGCCTAAAACAGGAAAACCTTTATATAATAATCCAATTAAGGTACCGAACAAAGGCACACCAGCAGTAAAAGATATAGTACCGTCGATAGGATCGATAACCCATACAAAATCCGATCCGGGCCTTTCTTCTCCGTATTCCTCGCCAATTATACCATGATCAGGATATTTCTGTTTAATGCATTCCCGCAATCTTTGTTCAATGTGCAGATCAGCGTCGGTTACCGGAGAGTTATCGTTTTTCTGATAAATCCGGAAACCGGAATTACCATAATAGGCATGAAGTATTTCCCCGCTCATCCGTGCCAGATTTATCATAAAGTTTTTCATATTATTCATCGAAATGATATCCGGGGGCGCTGGTTGAATAACTTTTTCTGATAGTCTCATGTATAGATCCTGAGTTTGTTGGTTAATTTATGTCCATAATAAGACCTATCCAACTCAATAGCCATGATTAATGAATAACTAATGTAATTCTAATGCAATGCTCACATAGGTGCTTTGTAATCATAAATTATGAGAAAAAAATCATTATTTTATACTAAACTCAGATTGACTTATTCCGATCTCTTTAATAAATTTGATTTGTTATATATATGAAACAAATGTACAGTATGTATAATTTGAAGATAAAAAATCCTTTAGCAAAAAAAAGCCTTGGCTTTTAAGATAAATCCATATGTCAAGATTATTCAATTTATCTGAATTAAAACCCGGTGACGAAGCGACCATTCATGATATCGATAATACTATATCTGAATCAGGTCGTTTACGGGAACTTGGTTTATGCGACGGCACGCCGTTGCGCGTAATCAAACTTGCACCGCTGGGTGATCCGATGGAAATAAAATGCAGAGGATTTCATTTATCAATTCGAAAATCCATGGCACGTAGAATAAGAGTACGCTGCAGACATCGGGGCGGTCACCGGCGTGAAAACTATTAATCTTTCTCCTTTTCGTACATCCTCTTTAGATAGTGATATTAATACGCCCTGGGTTGCTATAATGGGCAATCCTAATTGCGGGAAAACCGCATTGTTTAACCGGCTTACCGGTTTGCATCATAAAGTTGGCAATTACCCCGGAATTACCGTTGAGAAAAAAACAGGAAAACTTCGGGGAGAAAAGATTCTCTTAAGGGATTTTCCCGGCAGTTATAGTTTAAATGCCCGAAGCGCCGATGAGAGAATTGTAGAAGATATGGTGCAAAGCTGGCGGATTTCGACCAACAGACCTATGGCGGCAATTATTGTTTTAGACGCTACCAATCTTTCGCGAAGCATTTATCTGGCCTTGCAGGTGCTCGATTGGGATGTCCCTTCAATTATTGTGCTTAACATGATGGATGAAGCCCGAAAGAAAGGTTTGGCCATCAACATCGAACAGCTAAAAAGCAGGTTGCAGGTCAATTATGTAATACCGGCTTCAGCGCGCTATGGACAGGGTATTACGGACATTTTTAACGCCATAAAAAGTATTAAACAAACCAAAACATTTCAAAAGTCGAAGCCAAGGCTTATTTTAAAACAGGAAGCTCTGAATATCATTAACCCATTATTGGAATTTGTAAAAAAACAGGAGGATAAACTTAAACATCATCCGCTGGTTGAATCGCTCAGACTGCTTTCCAATGATCGTTATATACAATATCTCATGCCCTATTTGAATACCGACAACTTTGCCGAATTACAAAAAATCCTGAAAGAGGTACGCCAAAAATGCCACGAACACAAAATTGATTATTACAACCTTGAACAGGATTCCCGTTTTTATTTTATCGATACGATGGTCGAAGATTCCGTTGGCAGTCGATCGGTTTTAACAAAATCCAAAAGTGAAAAACTGGATTCTGTATTAACACATAAAATATGGGGGCCCCTCATCCTTTTTGGAATACTGGCATTTATTTTCAATGCTATATTTACCTGGGCTCAATATCCAATGGAGCTTATTGACGAGGGAATCCAGTCAATTAATCAAAAACTAATGGTCTTACTTCCGGAAAGTACATTAAAAGACTTACTGATCGAAGGTATTATTGCCGGCGTGGGTAGTATCCTGATTTTTTTTCCGCAGATAATAATACTTATTTTTTTTATTGCCCTTTTGGAAGACAGCGGTTATATGGCCCGTATGGCTTTTATGATGGACCGGCTGCTTGGTAAAATTGGTCTTAATGGCCGGGCGATTCTTCCTCTGCTTAGCGGTTTTGCCTGCGCCATTCCGGCCGTAATGGCTTCAAGAACCATTGAAGACCGCCGTGAAAGATTAATTACCATTATGCTGATTCCGTTAATGAGTTGTAGTGCCCGGTTACCCATTTACACTTTACTGATTGCCGCCCTGGTTCCGTCATTCACCATATTATGGGTATTCTCGTCACAAGGGCTTGCACTAATGGGTATATATCTTCTTGGAGCGGTAACAGCGGTAGTGGTGGCTTACATATTGAAAAAAATCAAACCTCAAAAAAACAAAATATCCATAATGATGGAATTACCGCCTTACAGATTTCCTTTATTGCGGTCCGTATGGTGGCAAATATATGACCGGGGAAAATCGTTTCTCACAACCGCTGGAAGTATTATTTTGGCCATGTCGGTTATTTTATGGTTTTTAGCTTCCTATCCAAAACATAAAAATGCCGAACATATGACTTCTTCTGAAAAAACCGAAGCCAGCTATGCAGGCAAAATGGGTAAACTTGTAGAACCGGTTATCAGCCCTTTGGGATTCGACTGGAAAATCGGCATCGGTTTAATTTCTTCCATTGCCGCCCGGGAAGTTATAATCAGCACGCTTTCCACATTGTACAATGTAAACAATGAACAGGGCTCAACAAGTCTTTTAACCGCCATGAAAAAGGACCAATACCCTGACGGACGTCCGGTCTTTACGCCGCTTGTTGCTTTGTCATTAATGATATTTTTCGCCTATGCCGCCCAATGTATGGCCACCTTTGCTATTGTAAAAAAAGAAACAAATTCCTGGCGCTGGCCGATAATCATGTTTGTTTACCTGACCTTGCTGGCCTATGTCGGTTCGTTCACCGTATACCAGGTTGGTTTATTATTAGGATATCAATAAATGTGTGTATATTTGGAATCATTCCTGCTCATTTTGATTTTAAGTTTCTCTATTTTTGTTGTCTGCAGGCATATAAAGAGAACTATTCTTTACGGTGATTTTTACGGAAAATGCGCCAACTGCGCCGCCAAACAGATAGCTCAGAATCTAAAGAAAAAAAATTAACATATCCTGCGGGACAATTCATACTTATTTATTACGCATTAGTTTGCTTTTTACTTTATAACTTTATTTTTCATATTCCGGAATACAAATATTTGTCCTGGTTTTATTTGCACCGGCGCTTAATAATATCCGATTCATAATCGAAAAATGCTTTATATCAAAATAGAAATAGACCGTTTTAAATTTCTTGTTTGCCGATGTTCTGTGAAATATATTTAAACATTAAAAATATACGGATATTCAATGACAAACTACCAATGGGTTTTTCCGGATATACTCCGGCCGCCAGTGAACGGCGAAGTACATATCTGGCGATTTAAACTTAATCTGGAAAACGAGGATTATCATCAATTAAGCGCCTTTTTATCGGAAAATGAACTTCAACGCGCAAATAAGCTATATAATGAAAAACTGAAACAACGATATATAGCTGCCAGAGGACAATTGAAAATCTTGTTAGGAAAATATTTGGGTGTCTCCCCCAAATCACTTTTCTTTACACTCAATGAATATGGAAAACCTTATCTTTCCCAATCTTTCAGCGGATTTTACTTTAACATATCTCATTCCGGGGATATGGCTTTAGCCGGATTTTCAGCAGAATTCGAAGTCGGCGTGGATATTGAATACCGCAGACCAAGCTGGAATGGAATGCATATTGCCAGACGTTTTTTCTCAAAGGATGAAACAGAGGCGCTTTATACGCTTCCCGTCGGTAAACAGCGCCGGGCATTTTTTGATTGCTGGTGCAGAAAGGAAGCTTATATTAAAGCGCGCGGCACCGGACTGGCAACGCCGTTAAAACAATTTACCGTCAGTGTTAACCCGCAACAACCGGCCAGGTTATTATCGACAGAACATGATCCCTTGGCCGTTAAGGAATGGACCTTAAAAGATATCCCGGTTAATCAGGAATACTCGGGCGCTGCGGTTGTCCATGCCGTCAATTGGCAGCCGCGCTTATTCGATGCAATCCATATAAATAAACTAATGAATGGGTAGATAATATGATGAAAAACGCAGAGTATTGGATAAAAAAACTGGACCTTTTGCCTCATCCGGAAGGTGGATATTATAAAGAAACGTATCGGTCTGCAGAACTAATATCTGCTAAGAATTTGCCATCACGTTATCATAAAGATCATTGCTTCTGTACAGCCATATATTTCCTGCTAAATGGCCACCAATATTCTGCTTTCCATCGTATTAAATCCGATGAATTGTGGCATTTCCATACCGGTTCACCGTTAAGGATTTATTCAATTGACAAAGATGGTATGCTTTTTGAGATAAAATTAGGACCGCATCTGGAACGGGGCGAAATATTTCAGGCCCATCTCAGGCAGGGTTGCTGGTTTGCCGCCGAAGTCATCGATAAAGAATATTATTCTTTAGTGAGTTGTACCGTTGCCCCCGGATTTGAGTTTGATGATTTTGAACTGGCAAATGCAACCGAGTTAATTGCACAGTTTCCCCGTCATAAAAAACTGATTAGCAGATTGTGTGCAGGTTGAGCAACGGCTTTTATTTATAGATATATTTTTCAGCCAGCCGGTTAAAATTAAGCACCTGTTCTTTGGCCCAGGTTTTATCTCTGCCTAATTCTTTCATCATTATATCGGCTACCTTTGGGGCAGCTTCCATGGATGCCCGCGCATTCAGCACCAGACTGCGCCGACGCCGTGCCAGAAAATCTTCAACGGTTCTGGCCATTTCTTCATTGACCGCCCAGATTATTTCGCCTGTTATTTCATTTAAATCGGGATGAATTGGATGGTTATAGTCAACATTGGTCCGGATTAAATTTTGAATATTGGTCGCATCGGAACCATAACAAGCTAAATTATTATATTGCTCAGGATGATTATGATAGCCATGAATCTGTAAGTTTTCGGTAACACAGGGCGTAAATTCAAGGTCGCCGACCATGATGGCCTGATCAAGCGTATCTTCGGCCATTTTCCGGTAAGTTGTCCATTTACCTCCGGCAATAGTCACCAGTCCCGATTTGGATATATTAACAACATGTTCTCTGGAAATTACCGCTGTATTTTCCGCTTTCGGATCGCTGACCAGCGGACGCACCCCGGCAAAAACACTTAAAATATCCTTTGCAGAAGGGTCTTTTGCCAGGTAACGTGCCGTATGTTCAAGTAAAAATTCTATTTCGCTTCTATCGGGAACGGGTTCGGCTTCCGGTTCATTTAGCGGAGTTTCCGTAGTACCGACAACAACCTTATCATACCACGGAATCGCAAACAATACCCGGCCATCATCGGTATGAGGTACCATAATGGCGCTGTTTGCCGGCAAAAATTCTTTATCCAGAACCATATGAACGCCGCGGCTGGGACTTATCATCCCGGTACAGCGCTTATTATCCATTTTTCGGATTGAATCGGTGAAAGGGCCGCTGGCATTAATTACCACTTTAGCATCCAGTTTATATTCCTTACCGGTTTCAGTGTCTAAAGCAAGAACACCTTTAATCAGCTCATTTCTTTTTATAAGACCAGTTACAGGCATATAGTTTATAAGCACAGCGCCCTGGCTAAATGCTGTTTTTGCCAGATTAATCACTAACCTTGAATCATCAAACTGGCCGTCATAATAAATTACGCCACCATTTAAACCATTTTCTTCAACAGTCGGTATGCGGCGGATAGTTTCATCTTTACTAATTATTTCCGATTTCCCGAATCCGGCTTTACCGGCCAGCATATCATATAGTTTGAGCCCAATTCCATAAAAAGGGCCTTCCCACCAGTCGTAATTAGGGATGACAAACGGTATATCAAATACAAGGTGCGGGGCATTACGGCGCATAATACCTCTCTCCCTCAACGCTTCCAGCACCAAGGTAATATTCCCCTGCTGAAGATAACGCACACCGCCATGCACTAATTTTGTGCTCCTGCTGGAAGTACCCTGAGCAAAATCGCCTTTTTCCAATAACAATGTTTTATATCCCCGGGAAGCGGCATCCACGGCAATTCCCGTTCCGGTCGCTCCGCCGCCGATTATTAAAACATCCCAGACCGTTTTTTCTTCAATCCTGGTAATCATATCATTTCGGCGCATTTTTCCCCCCGAAAATTTTTAGTAATTTACCCGCAGCTACCTGCATGCTCCCCTGTATATACTTAAGGCCGATATAAAATATATTTCGTTTTTCTTCGAGTAAAAACTGATCTATTATCCTGGCAAATTCGGGCGTTCTCAAATAACCGTAAATTTTATGGGGATTAGCCTGACCATTAATTTCGTAATCGTTATAAACATTAATATCCTCAGCCTGGATGCCTTTCTCATTTTTTTCATAATCATCATTTAAGGAATGGTCAAGCGCGACTCTATCATCCTCATCGGAAATATTATACCATCTATGCGATACTTTCTCGGGAGTATGCGGTTTTTTAATATCCAGGTTTAACTTTTTCGCTTCCATATATATCCGGCTGACAATAACCGGCAGTCCCAAAGGAGAACCCGTGGTAACCAGCGTATGAACTTCCGGAATCTGCGGATATTGTACTAAAACATCGTAAGCTACAATCGATCCCATGGAGTGGCTGATTATCATAATTTCATATTTCTTGTATCTGATAAGGACATCAAGGAGTTTTTTCCTTATCAATTCTTTTGCAGAATCATGCGGATTCTGAGCCGGATTTAATCTATCTCCGAAATATGTTTCCAGATCATGGAAGTATTTATTGATAATTTTATCGGTCAGGCTTTCAAAGTTCAATGTCATATCACTATTGAGAAATATCTTATCAAGTTTACTCTCTATAAAACGCATTATTCTTTTGCGCAGGGTAACCGGTCTTACAACATGGCTGGACTTCCCTTCTCTATAAGGTTCTGCGTTAAATAAAGGATGGGTAGGATCAGTAATTGAGGGATCCAAAGGTTTATCGTATAAAATATCGGCCCAATATACCAATTCAAATGGAATATGAAGGCGTGTTTTACCTATCCTCTGCAGCCCTTCCCGGATAGCATTTAACCACCATAGTGCTAAAGTATCTTTAGGAGGTTTATTTCCCAGCCCGTGAACGCCGAGAATTATTTGTTTTTTATACCTGAAAAAGAATCTCATCTTAAAACTTAGCCATCCCCGTTAATACCTTTAAAAATAAATGCTTATTCATATTTTATTTATAAAGAATACCCGGCCTGCCGCTTTATTTGATTTCTTATCCAGCCTGGCCGGTCGGTAATGATGCCGTCAATTCGATGTTCAAATAAATAATCTGCCTTGTCCGGTTCATTTACCGTCCAGCAGTATAATTGCAATCCATGGCCTTTTGCGTTTTGAATGAAACCGGAATCAAATTCGGGCACATTCTCAACGCTCAAACCTGAAATTCTGTTTTTTAGAGCGGTTTTCACCAATTCATTCAGATTAATTTTTCTGGCGGCAGAACCGGAGTCTGCCTTAAACTCATACAGCCATAACACCGGAATATCAGGAAATTCATTGCGCATTGCCAAAACATTCTGCAGATCAAAATCCATCAGAAATATCTGCGAAGCCTTTATAATATTTTTATGAATTAGTTTTCGTAATGGCAGCAAAGCGCGCCTTCCGCATTTGACTTCCACGAAAACCGATTTGTTAACCGGAACCGTATAAAAAACCTCTTCCAGCGTTGGTATTACCTCACCTTTCCAGTGGTCATCCATCCGGATTCCAATGTCAATTTTTTTTAAATCGTTTAGCGTATTATCCATGATTTCCAAATATTTATCACCTGTCCGTTTTGTATTGGCATCATGAATAACCACAGCATGCTGATCTTTGGTTACGTGAATATCCACTTCAATGGCATCGGCGTTTTGCAGCCAGGCCAGATTTATCGCTGCAAGCGTATTCTCCGGTGCATCATGAGACGCGCCTCTGTGCGCAATAATCACCTAAACTCCGATTAATAGTAATTCAGGGCATGGCAGGATTTATTCCTGCCTGCTTAGTTTAAAATCCCTGCGATTATAACCATTTTCTTCCAGAATTATATAAGCCTGCTCTAACAGATTCTCCGGCATTGTTTTTTCCCTGTACAATATCCATCCGTATTTTCTGGAGGGCGTACCGACTACCGCAAACCTGTAATTTTTATCCAATCCAATAATCCAGTAGTCTCCCCAGAATAAATGGAAACCAAACAGGCTGACAAAACTGACCTCAAGCTTTGCATTAGAAGAAGTATCTGCAACCCTGGCCATACCTTCGGCGTTATCGAGTTCACCATCTTCATCGACACAGCTGTTTACAACTTCTATTCTGCCATCGGCTAACAGTTTATATTCGGCAGAAGTATTTTTAATACATTGTTTCTGAAACCGATTTGGTATTTTAGCGATTTCGTACCATTTCCCGGCATATCTTTCTAAATCTACCGAATCCACCGTAACAGGCTGTCCCATCATATTTTCCTGTGCATAAGCATTATTGAAATCCACTGAAGCCAAGAAAAGTATAAAAGCGAAAATAAAAGTTATTTTATTTTTCCTGAAATGAAAATTAATCTTTTTCATAAGCTATTGTCCTTTAACAACCTGAAAGCGGCCGTGCAGTCCTTCTGTGGAATTTGGTCCAATCCATATATGGAATTCACCGGGCTCTACTACATAATTCAGGTTTATATCATAAAAAGATAACTCGTTTTTCCCGACAGTAAAATCTATTTTTTTCGATTCCCCCGGTTCAAGGGTGATGCGTTTAAAACCCCGCAATTCCTTTACAGGCCGGGTAACGCTGCCTTTCAGATCACGGATGTATAACTGAACGACCTCATCACCTTTCACCATACCGGTATTTTTGACCACTACGCCGACCTTTAATTCTTCACCAATTTTAATTTCAGGCTTGCTGATTTGCAGATCGCTGAATTCGAAAGTTGTATAGCTTAAACCGTATCCAAACGGAAATAACGGTTCAACCGGCATGTCATAATACCGGGTTATAAACCGTGTTTTTTGTACAGGAGGCCTGCCAGTGTTTTTATGATTATAATATAGCGGTTCCTGTCCGACAGCTCGTGGAAAAGACGCCGGCAATTTTCCGCCGGGATTTACATCGCCAAAAATCACATCGGCAATGGCATTGCCGCATTCCGTTCCCAAATGCCATGTTTCCAGAATAGCAGGTATATTTTCCGCAATCCATGGAATAGCCAAAGGTCTGCCATTCATTAAAACTACCACAACAGGCACGCCGGTTTCATAAACGGTTTTAATCAAATCCAGTTGCCTTCCCGGTAAACCCAGACGGGCACGGCTGCCGGCTTCACCGCTCATATCGAAACTTTCGCCAACTACACAAACCGCCACATCCGCGTTCATGGCGGCTTTAACAGCTTCCTGTAAATCCGGTTCCTCTTCACCTTTAATCTCACAGCCTTTCACATAATTAATTTTAGTACCGTAAACAATTTTGTTTTTAAAGCCCTGTAAAACAGAAACAAGTTCATCCGCCCTGCCGTTGCAGAACCAGCACCCCAATGGATCCAATTGATTATCTGCCAGCGGACCTATAAGCGCTATCGACTTTAAATTCTTTTTTAAGGGCAGAATTTCATTCTCATTTTTTAGCAGAACAATAGCTTTAGCGGAAATTTCTCTGGCAAAACGTCTGTTTTGATCACTGAGCAATTCTGTTTTTTCACGGTTTGAATCTGTATAGGGATTATCAAATAATCCCAGTTGAAATTTAACACGTAGTATCCTGCGAACCATTTCATTTATCTTTTCTTCCGGAAATTGCCCGTTTTTAACCGCCTGAACCAAAAATTTGTTGTAGGATCCCGAAACCATCTCCGTGTCCACACCGGCTTCTGCCGCCAGCAGAGCCGCTTCCAGTGTATCTGCCACATTGCCATGATTAATCATTTCCGTAACGGATTGCCAATCGCTTACAACAAAACCTTTGAAGGCCCATTCACTTCTTAAAATATCGGTTAATAAAAATTTGTTGCCTGATGATGGCACGCCGCTGATTTCATTAAACGAACACATTAATGTCGCAGCACCGGCATCTATACCGGCCTTAAAAGGCGGTAAATACACTTCACGTAAAGTTCTTTCAGAAATATCCACCGTGTTATAATCCTTTCCGGCTTCAGCGGCGCCGTACGCGGCAAAATGCTTAACGCAGGCTGCTATAGTTTCAGGATCGGACAGCTTTTCGCCCTGAAATCCTTTCACTCTTGCCGCGGCCATAATTTTACCCATATAAGTATCTTCCCCGGCTCCTTCGCTGATACGGCCCCATCGGGCATCGCGGGCAATATCAACCATTGGCGCAAACGTCCAGTGAACGCCGGATGCGGAAGCTTCGCGGGCGGCAATTCTCGCCGCTTCTTTTACAAAATCAGGCGACCAGGTAGCGGTTTCACCCAAAGGAATGGGAAATATGGTTCGAAATCCATGAATCACATCGCGTCCGTTGATTAAAGGAATTCCCAGCCTGGATTCTTCCACCGCAATTTTTTGTATGGCATTAACCCGTTCTGCCCCTGTTAAATTCAGAATAGAACCCACCAATCCGGCGCGAATCAAATCGATAAAACTATCAACGGGGGCGCTGAACTGTGTCATCTGGCCGATTTTTTCTTCAATGGTCATTTTAGCAAGAAGTGTGGTAATTTTATCTTCAATTGCCCGATCTGTTTGAGCTGATGAAATATTTAAAAAACAAAATATAACCGTTATAATTGTGTAAAACCTGAAATATTGAATCATGAACCGCCCCTGATTTTAGAAGGTGGATTGTTTTTATTAATTAATTGCAACTGCTATTACTACTTTCTTTAATCATTATAAACAAATGTATAAATGATATAAATAAAGCTCAAATGGAAAATGAATTATTACTATGATTTATGATATTAAATTATCCGGACAGACCGGATTTTATAAAAATGAGATACCAGCCTTAAATCACATACAGATTATTTAAGGTGAATTATAAAATCAGTTATGAATAGCGCCGTGACATTTTTTATACTTTTTGCCGCTTCCGCAAGGACAGGGGTCGTTGGGCCCGATTTTTTGTTCCACCCGAATCGGCTGTTTTTTATCCGACCGCTGATGCGAGGCTTTTTGAATGTCCGATTCTTCTCCGACACCATCAAATCCCATTCCGGAAGCCGACTCATGCACTAACTGCATCCGTTGCTGCCGGCGGCTTTCTGCGCGGTTCATCGGTTGTTCCTGGATTTGGAATTTCCATAGCCATCCTAATATGTCCAGATTAATGGAATGTATCAGGCTTTCGAACATATTAAAAGCTTCACGCTTATATTCGATCAGAGGATCTTTTTGCCCATAGGCCCTTAAATGGATACCTTCTTTAAGAATATCCATTTCATAAAGGTGATCTTTCCATTTTTCATCGATAACCATCAGGATGAAATAGCGCTCCAGCATATTCATCCGCTCTTTACCGATCCGGTTTTCCTTGGCTTCGTATATTTTCAAAGCTTCTGCGCGAATATATTCGCGCAGTTCTTCAAGTGTATAACTGCCCATTTTTTCGCGGATCGGGGTGAAGGAAACTTTTAGAGTTGTGCCAATTTCCGCTTCAAGTCCATCTATATCCCAGTCTTCGGGATGAGAGCTGCCGCCCGTAAACATATTAAACTGATGATCAATATATTCTTCCATGATATCCAGTACTTCCATACGGACATCTTCTTCCGTAAGAGCAACACGGCGGCGGTCATAAATGATTTCGCGCTGCTGATTCATTACGTCATCATATTCCAGCAGGCGTTTACGAATGGCAAAATTCTGCATTTCAACTTTTTTCTGGGCTTTTTCAATGGAACGTGTAATCATCGAATGTGTAATTACTTCGCCTTCTTTAGCGCCCAACCGGTCCATTACACTGGCAATACGATCACTGCGAAATAATCTTAACAGGTCGTCTTCCAGACTCAGGAAAAACACACTGCTTCCGGGATCGCCCTGCCTTCCGCTTCGTCCGCGTAACTGACGGTCAATTCTTCGGGATTCATGCCTTTCCGTTCCAAGAATAGCCAACCCGCCGGATTGAGCAACGCCTGCACCCAGTTTAATATCCGTTCCACGACCGGCCATATTAGTCGCGACGGTTACTGCTCCGGGCTCGCCGGCGTGGGCCACAATTTCAGCTTCACGCTGGTGTTGCTTGGCATTTAAAACATTGTGCTTAACGCCTTGTCTTTTCAACATTCGCCTGACTGTTTCCGAAACATCTACGGAAGTAGTGCCTACCAGAATCGGTCTTCCTTTATCTCTTTCTTTGACAATCTGTTCGACAAGCGCATTATATTTTTCGCGTTTAGTGCGGTAAATAACATCATTCATATCCAAACGGGCAATCGGTTTATTCGTTGGAATAACGATCACATCAAGCTTATAAATTTCCCAGAATTCTGCAGCTTCGGTCTCAGCAGTACCGGTCATACCGGCTAATTTATTGTACATTCGAAAATAATTTTGCAGAGTGATTGTGGCCAGAGTTTGTGTTTCTCTTTCAATTTTTACATTTTCTTTGGCTTCAATCGCCTGATGAAGTCCATCGCTGTAACGGCGGCCATGCATAATTCTGCCGGTAAACTCATCCACAATCATCACCTTGCCGTCCTGCACGACATATTCATCGTCTTTTTCATACAGAGAATAGGCTCTTAATAACTGTGAAATATTTTGCAGTTTCTCACTACGTTCATTGTAAAGATTATGGAGTTCTTCTTTTTTTATTATTTTTTGTTCATACGACAGACTGGCATCATCCTCTATTTTAGCGATTTCTGTACCCAGATCTGGTAAAAGGAACATCTCCGGATCGGCTGGATTCAGATTTTCACGTCCTTTTTCTGTCAGATCAATAACATGATTTCTTTCATCAACCATAAAATATAGTTCGCCAAAGTAATGTTCATCAGAGGTTTTGTTCTGTCCTTTGTCCCTCAGATAATCATTTTCCACACTCTGTACTAATTTTTTAATACCCTGCTCCTGGTACAACTTAGCCAGACGTTTATTTTTAGGAGCGCCTTTTTCAGCCAACAGCAATTTCATACCCGCATGGCGCTCATCGTCTTTCTTCAGCAGTTCTTCGGCATCATGGATAATCGAATTAACCAATCGTGTCTGGTTGTTTACCAGCCTTTCGACAAGCGGTTTCATTTCCTGATATTTATGCGTCGACTCACTTACCGGTCCACTAATAATCAGAGGTGTGCGGGCTTCGTCAATTAAAACGCTGTCGACTTCGTCTACAATACAATAATGATGTCCGCGCGTCTGGACGATGTTATCTTTTGAACCGGCCATATTATCGCGCAGATAATCAAAACCAAATTCATTGTTCGTACCGTAAGTAATATCGCAGCTGTAAGCCTCTTTCCTCTGAGCCGGAGTCATATCATTAAGAATTACACCAATCGTTAATCCAAGATATTTAAAAATCTGCCCCATCCATTCCGAGTCGCGCTGCGCCAGATAATCATTGACGGTAACGAGATGCGCGCCCTTTCCTTCCAGAGCATTCAGATACAAGGGAAGCGTTGCAACCAGCGTTTTACCTTCTCCGGTAGCCATTTCAGCAATTTTACCCTGATGCAGCACAATACCGCCAACAAGCTGTACATCATAAGGCACCATATCCCATTTAATATCATGGCCGACAGCTTTCCATGTTGAGCCAAGCAATCGTTTACAGGCTTGTTTAACCACTGCAAAGGCTTCAGGTAAAATATCATCCATGGTCTCGCCATTCTGCAAACGTTCTTTAAACTCTTCTGTTTTAGCTTTTAAAGCTTCCTCGCTTAAACTTTCATATTCTTCAAAAAAATGATTTATCTGCGCCACAAGGGGTATTATTTTATTAATATCCCGCTCATGTTTTGTGCCAAATATTTTCTGGATAGTTTTTATCAGCATTTTTTCCTCACTAATATCCTTTCAATAGCCTTTCTGCCAGGAAAATTGGCAAACCGGCCTCAACGATTTTTTTATATGTTTTTTTAACATCATATTCAAGACGAATATATTCGATTGTCTTGTTTTCATCATCATAAATTGCGAAGCATAATTTTGGATTGCCGTCACGCGGCTGTCCCACACTTCCCACATTAACGATTGTTTTTTCGTTTTGTTCAAGTTTAAATTTTGTCTTACGGAACATTAGTTTTTTCTGAAAAATAACCGGAACATGGGAATGGCCAATAAAGCATAACTGTTGGTTAAAGGATTCCATTTCAATTTTAGCATCCTGCTGTGACAGGATATAATACCAGTGCGACGGATTGGTTGGAGAAGAATGCACCATAACCAATTCATCATTTTGATGTGAAAAAGGCAGCGATCGAAGGTAATCTTTGTTTTCATCGGTCAGGTGATTGATGGTCCAGTATGTCGACATTTTTGCATAATCATTAAAATAATCAATATTGGCCAGCCCTATCGCAGCATAATCATGATTGCCCATTAAAACCATTTCGCATCTGTCCCGTACAATTTCCACGCACTCATTTGGCGAGGGACCGTATCCAACGATATCGCCAAGACAGTAAATATTATCTATTTTATGTTTATCGAGATATTTAAGCGCGCTTCTGAGCGCTTCAACATTGCCGTGAATATCAGAAAAAATTGCAATTTTCATGTTTTCTGTTCCGATATCAGTTAAAAAACAAATCAGGTTTAATTGATCTTTTACCCGGAAGAAGCAATGAGTCCTCTTCCCGTTTTCTTCATCAAATTTTTATTTTTTAATTCTTTGAGAACTGCATCCAGAATACCATTAAGGAATTTGCTGCTGCGATCTGTACTGTAAACTTTACTTATTTCGATGATTTCATTTATAGTAACTTCCGGCGGAATATCAGGACAAAACAAGAATTCAGCCACAGCCATTCTTAATAAAATTTTATCCATAACCGCTACCCGTTTAATGTCCCAGTTTTGCAATTTATCAATATAGTATTTATCAATTTCAGTTTTTTTAACTATACATTTGTCTAAAACATTCTCAATAAAAGCGGTTAATTTTAATTTATAGTCAGGTATCAGATGCTCAATAATTTCTGTATACGAAACCGTATTAAATTCCTGGGCATACAAAATTTGTAATATATATTCCCGTTCTTTCCTACGCTTTATTTTCACTTTTTTATGTATATTCCTTAACTAATTCTCATACTAAAAAGCATTCTGATTATATTTTATTATATTAGTCAATTGCTTTTAACTTATAATAAACAATCTGTCACATTTAATAACTACAATGTTATATATTCTTTGAAGTGTGAAATCTACTCATTTTTACCAGAGTTATCAAGGACGGAGGAATTTATATCACCTTTCTTTTCATTTCCATATCGATCATAAGCATCAATAATGTCTTTTACTAACTGATGCCTTACCACATCATCTTTTTTCATTCTGACAAAAGAAATACCCGTAATATTTTCCAGAATTCTAACACTGGCAATCAGCCCAGAATCTTTTGATGTAGGAAGATCAATCTGGGTTATATCGCCCGTAATAACTGCCTTTGAATTTATTCCCAATCTTGTCAGAAACATCTTCATTTGTGTAAAAGTTGTATTCTGAGCTTCATCCAGGATAACAAACGCATTGTTCAAAGTTCTGCCTCTCATATAAGCCAGAGGTAAAATTTCGATAATTCCCTGGTCTATATATTTCTTCAACAAATCGACCGGCATCATATCTTCCAAAGCATCATATAAAGGTTTTAAATACGGATCGATTTTTTCCCGAAAATCGCCGTGCAGATATCCCAGACTTTCGCCTGCTTCCACGGCAGGTCTGGCTAATATTAACTTCTTGACCCGGCTTTCTTTTAAATATTGCACGGCTTTAGCCACAGCAAGATATGTTTTTCCGGTACCCGCAGGGCCTATGGAAAAAACGATATCGTTCTTATCAATTTCATCCAACAAAAGCTGCTGACCATCGGTTTTTGCCCGGATAATTGTATTTTTTATGGTCGTGATTGCATTATTTACCGGGCGGACTGTCTGAAAACCAGGGATGGTTTTTTCTGTTTCATGTCGGGCAATATTAATGCTTGTCTCCAGATCTGAGATATTCATATATTTACTTTTTTTGGCAGCAGCGATAATATCTTCAAGTACAATTTTTACAGAGTTAACATCATAGGGTTTACCGTATATTCTGATCTGGTGACCTCGTCCTACTAACCTGACATTCAGATTGTTCTCAATTACAGCAATATTTGAATCTTTATTTCCATAAATGTAGATAGGCTCAATCTGGCTTGGTATAGTAAAAACTTCTTCCAGAATATTTTCCATATAAAACCTCATCCTTCAAAATCGCTGTGCTCTTTCGCCGAATGGCGGCTGGCTATGTTCTGCTTGCCGCATTGTGGCTTCATCGAATATTGACTAAAGTCAATGGCGTCATCCAAAGCAGTTGGGCATTTTGTCCTTTACCACGGACCTTAACCGCCGCCATATAAACAAAAAGAGCTTCCGGCTTTATACCGGAAGCTCTTTTTCAATATATTTAAATCTAAATGCTACCTGACAATTTTTAAAAGCTGATATGGATAAATCATGTTAGGATCAGCTATGACCTCTTTGTTAGCTTCGTATAATCTTTGCCATTTGAAAGCACTGCCATACACATTTGAGTAACCGGCAATTTTGGCCAGAAATTCACCCCGTACTACCAGGTGTTCATTAGGACCAACTTCACGAGGAATATTGAATCTCTGATTTACATAAATCAGGTTTGGGTCTTTAATCTGGTCACGATTTGATGTATAAATCCGCATCCAGGCATAAGCATCTCCATAGATATCCTGTTTTCCGGCAATTCTCCACAGACAATCGCCTCTCAAAACCGTATAGGTAGGCGGAACTGCTGGTTTGCCTTTTTCTTTTGCCTGAGCGATTAAGCTTTCAATTTCGCTGATCGCTTTTTCATTATCGCTCATCACGGCGAAAGGACTTTTCTTTAATTCATCAATTTTAGCCTGCATGGCATCGACTTCATCCATTCTTCTGTATATTTCTTCCGGTGACATGCTAACCATTCCGCGGGCATCATTTTTTAGAGCGGCTAAATCACTTACATATTTGTCATAATCGGCTTTGGTTAAGCCGGTTGCTTCAAAAATTTCATTCCATGAAGCATCGATATCGCCTTGGATAGTTCCAAGTAACGCATTAAGAGAATCGATGGTTTTGTTTTCCTGTTCAATACCTGATTCTGCTGTCTGTGTTCTTCCCTGCCATTCAGCTAAATATGCATTGTACTGCTCTTCTTCCATTTCCTCATAATTATATGAGTACTGAGCAAAGGCATTGCTGAAAGCTAGCAAAGAAACAAGCAGAACAAAAATAGTCAAAATTTTCACTTTCATGATTTCTATCTCCTGTATTATTTTCTTTTTGTTTTTTTACTCTGCAGCTTTCATTTCTGCAACACGTTGAAGAACTTTTTCCTTGTCTGCCTGAATTTTAGCTAACTCTGCCTGTTTAGCTTCGACTTGTTTCTCGACTCCCTGACGTTCTGCCTTTTTATCGGCTAACGATTTTTCGGCCGCCAGTGCTGCTGCTTTTGCTTCTTCAAGTAGTTTGATGTCTTCTTCACCGGCTTTCCAACCGCAGCTAGAGATGGATAATGTGAAAAGCAGAAGAACAACAAAACTGAGTAATTTATTCATGTAACGCCTCCTGGTGTAAGTTTATGCGATTTGAAATTCAAAGTATGAAAAAATCAAAAATTTGTCAAGCATTATTTGTTTTAAAGCGTTAATTATCTTAATACTCATAATATTTTTAAATGAAGCTCCCTTAATTGAACATTATCTACCTCTGAAGGCGCCTGATCCATAAGAGATAATCCCGATGACGTTTTTGGAAACGCTATAACATCCCGGATTGAATCTCCTCCCGCTAAAATCATCGCTAAACGATCTAAGCCAAAAGCAATTCCGCCATGAGGCGGAGCGCCGAAATCCAGGGCCTTCATCAGAAAACCGAATTTATTCTCGGCCTCCTCTTTAGAAATCTTTAATGCCTCAAACATTTTTCTTTGCATTTTTCTGGTATTTATTCTAATACTGCCTCCGGCAATTTCATTTCCATTTAATACCAGATCATATGCACGGGCCAGAACCTCCTGTGGCTTTTCTGATAATAAATCAATCTGATCCGGTTTAGGACTGGTAAACGGATGGTGTCGGGCCACATACCGGTTTTCTTCATCGCTGAATTCCAATAAAGGAAAATCAACAATCCATATAAACCTGATCTGGGAATTATCAGACAACTTTAGTTCCTGTCCTAAGTCGAGCCTGAGCTGACCTAAAACAGAATAGACCATTTCATATTTTCCGGCTACCATAATCAACAGATCGTTTTCTTTTAGCGGAAAAGCTTCTCTGATATTTTTCTTCTCAACATCCGATATAAATTTGGATATTCCGGCAGAAAACTCATTCTTTTGATATTTCATATAAGCCAAACCATTAGCGCCATAGTTTTTTGCTTCTTCCACAAGCCTGTCAATGCGGTTTCTTGGCAACTCTGATCCATCAGGAATAGCCAAACCGGCAATATGGCCGTTTTGTGAAAGTACATCCTTAAAAACCTGGAAATCCGTTTGTTTAAATAAATTGTTTAATTTTCTAATCTGCATATCAAAACGAAGGTCCGGTTTATCATTTCCGTAAGTTTCAAATGCCTGCTGAAAACTCATTTTTTTAATCGGCGTGCTGATATCTATTCCATGAATATCTTTAAATATTTTCCTGATCAATCCATCGGCAATGGTCATCACATCGTTTTCATCCACAAAAGACATTTCCATGTCGATTTGTGTGAATTCTGGTTGACGATCACGTCGCAAATCCTCATCTCTGAAACATTTCACTATCTGAAAATAGCGATCGAAGCCTGCCACCATTAAAAGCTGTTTATAGGTCTGCGGCGATTGAGGCAGGGCATAAAACTTCCCTTTATAATTTCGGCTGGGCACTAAAAAGTCCCTTGCGCCTTCGGGAGTACTTTTCATTAATACAGGAGTCTCAATTTCAACAAAACTATTTTTAGTAAGGTATTCTCTTACAGACTGATAGAGGCGGCTTCTTAAAATAAGATTCTGTTGTAATTTTTGTCTGCGTAAGCTTAAATATCTGTAAGTTAAACCCAGTTCTTCATTAATATCTATATTATCAGAAATTTCGAAGGGCGGTGTTTTGGATTCATTTAATACTTCTATTTCCCGGGCAAGAATTTCTATTTTACCGGTTGAAATTGAAGGATTAAAAGAATCGTCCGGTCTCATTTCCACTTTACCTTTAACGGCAACCACAAATTCCGATCTTAATTTTTTTGCGGTCAGGTATATTTCCTTATTGACTGAAGGATCAAAAACGATTTGTGTTACACCAAAACGATCTCTTAAATCGATAAAGATCAATCCTCCATGATCGCGCCATTTATTGACCCAGCCGTTCAATACAACCGTCTGCTCTGTATCAATTTCCGAAAGTTCGCCGCATGTATGGGTTCTTTTTAACATAATAACAGCACTCCTTTAAAAATAGCGCTTAAAATACAGTAATTCTGTAGATTATACAAATAAAAAAAGCCGCATAAATATGCGGCTTTTATGAGGGCACGATTAACTTGTGAAGATAAACTTTTGTCTGAAGGTTGCGTCGCCTTCTTTTTTATCGATTCTTTGGAAACGCCACCTGTTTACAGTTTTTGTAATACAATTTTCAACATTTCTGTTTCTTAAGGTCGAGTCTGTGATCCTTACCTGGGATACTTTACCATCCGGATCTATAGTAAACTGAATCTGGATACTTCCTTTTAAATTCGGATTGATACGCGCTTCTTTTTTATAACAATTTTCCACAGCATCGGCATGTTTATTAACAACCTGACTGATAGCATCTGCCGATCGGGCCGTGGATCTGCTGCCTTTTCCCGAAACGCTTCCCTGTTCCATTTTCAGAGAAAAACCACCTCGTCTTTTTATAGAAACAGAGCCACTGGCGCCTACACCACCATCAATCAGATTATCTATTCCAACCGGGCCTCCTGCACCACCACCGGTTGAACGGGCGCCTAATTGAGATCTCCTGGCCGAAGAAGACGCGGTTTGCAGACCTCCTACACCGGAAAGTACAGCATCCAGATCGCCTATACCGCCACCACCGGTTTCGCCGAGCACATCATAAACCGCATCGCCTGTACCACCACCTCCACCGGCAGATAATTCAGCCAATACGCCTGTTCCGGCCACAGCTTGCGCCATCGCCGCACGCGCAGCACCTCTGGCTGCGGCCGCCGCACGCCGTTGTGCTCTTCTTTCCGCAGCGGAAGGACCGGTGGCTTCGGCGCGTCTTCCTTCATCCCGTTGAGCGCGCTCGTCCACTTTTGGCTTTTCTTCGTCTTCTCCAATACCGCCTTCGCCTTCTTCTTCCGTCGGTGTAACCTCTTCCACAAATTCGGCTTCATAGAATTTTTGCAGGTATCGCTTTTTGATCTGTTCGTCAACAGCTTCCTGAGAATATTCCATGCTTCCCAGGTAAATCACAATACCGTAAATAATCACCAGAGATGAAAGAAGGAAAGCATAAAAGCGGCGATCAATATCTTCCCAAATATTTTTCTCAAATTCTTTTGGGAAGGCAACTATCCGGTATCCTCCCGGGCCAGCGGGTCTTTTATCTTTTTGTGCATTTGGCATTTTTTTACTCTTCCTTTAAGGTTGCCTATGTTATGGTAAATATTATAAAATTTTTACCAATTTCAATTAACCTTTACTGATTGTCACCAATCTCATTTTATAAAAATCTGTTTTACTACATGTAAACATTACTTTAAATAGTATTTCAAATGGAATCGCTTCATCACCCTGGATATTTATCTGATGCGTGAATTCCTTACCAACATCTATTTCAAGTTGCCTTTCCTGATTAGCAAATTCCGCTAGTTTACTTGCCAGCGGAGTAATAAGCATCATGTCCTTTGGGATGTCACTAACCGAAGGTACTACAACCTGATCATTAACCAGAATCATAGATTTGGAAACAGAAACATTTATCTCTTTTTTCGGTTTTTCAATCTGCATTGAAACAGGCAGCCTTAATTCTTCCGAAGGTGTTACCAAAGCGCCTTCAGTTGAAAAGGACTTTAATAAGAACAGCAGAATGATGGTCATCATATCCATCATCGACTTCATATTCAACTCACCCTGTTCTTTCTGCAGATTTTTTTTCGATTTTGATGGTCTGAAAGCCATGTAGACTTAATTCTCCATGTTATTAATTATAAAATACTTCCAAAATTTACTTGCGGAAATAACGGCACAATTTCTTTCTTATCGTTTTCATAAGTCTGGATATTATCCATAATGTCAATGATAACCTGATATTCAATATCTGCGGAGGCCGTAAGCACAGCGCGGTCTTCATCTTTAAAGCCTTTGCCAGCTATTAATTTTTTAATCTCAATCAGTTTTTCACGAAGTTTTTCATAGTCATATTTCCCATCTTCCTTCCTGGTAATAGTGGGGCCTTCTCCTTCCTCACCTTCCAGAAGCGTGGCGGCCTTACCGATTGTAATTCCTTCATGCACAACAGCAATTTTTAAACCAAGCCGCTTTTCCTGCTCTTTCATTTCATCCTGTTGGGCATCTTCGTCTTCACCGCCACTTGATGGTCCTTTGCTTGGCGGTACATTAATTTCGATAACGCTTATTTTCACCCATTCGGCACAGGAAATTAACAGAGGGATTAACACAACCATCAGGTTCATGACCGGACGGATATCAAGATCCATCTGTATGTCTTCTGATTGACTCCTTTGTGACGGTTTAAATGCCATAAAAAATCACCTCTCAGTCAACAAAATATTAACGGTTTCCCGTGATCAGGTTAATTAATTTTACCAGGTGTTCATCCAATTCATCGATAATCTTACTTGTCCTGTTGACAACGTAAGTATAGATCACCAATGTTGGAATAGCAACGGCCAATCCGAAAATCGTTGTATTCATAGCCGCCGAAATACCTTGCGCCAAAAGCCTGCTTTTATCCGCTTCCGATACGGTATCGCTACCTACTGCCTGGAACGAAAGAATAAGACCGTAAATCGTTCCCATAAGACCTGTTAATGTGGCAACATTGGCAAGCATGGAAAGATAATTGGTTCTTTCCTTTAATTTTGGTATTACTTCCAGCGTTCCTTCGTCTACTGCATTCTGAATAGCGCGGAAATCGAGTTCTTCGCTTTCATTGGCTCTTTTGAGACCACGCAAAACAACAAAAGGCAATGCTTTTTGCTTACCTTTTTCACATAACTCAATGGCGCGATCCATGTTTCCACCGGCAACAAGTTTACGTATTTCCGCCATAAATTTGTCGGCATTAACATTTGACCTCACAACAATATAATAAATCCGTTCTGCTGCGACAGCCAGAGCTATTGCCCCGAACAAAGCAATAAAATACATAAAAAATGCTCCTTCGGTTCCCGGTTGGAATGCTTTTCCAAATTCAGATAAAAACATAAATAATGCCCTCCATTAAATAATTTGTTTATCGCACTTTGTTTACCATTTTATCTATATCGATTCGAATTCCTTCTTTATTAGAAATACTTTCGAAAACGAATCGTTCTCCTTCGCCAGTAATTTCCTTCATGAAGGATTTTTGTAAATGGACATCGTCAAATTCCGGTTTGATCCTGTCGCTGAATAAACGTACCTGTGGTGTTTCTATTTTAATTTTAATTTCAGTGACATCCAGTTCAACAACATCATCTGTTCCTGATGTTCCGCCCGTTTGCGTATCCTGTCCGAAAACAAACCCGCTCAACAGGAAAAGAACCGCAATTGTATAAGCTGTTATAATAGTTTTTTTCATTGGATTTATTCCCTATTTTCCGGATTCAGAGATATCCGGTTTTTGTTTAAAGTATTCACCTTTTTAAGTACTACAGGATCGACAAATACTTTCTGCACTTTAGCTTTTTCTTCGGCTGCTGCCGTGATATCAGATGGTATTAATTCAACATAGCCGTAGATTTTTAGCCCCCCTCTGGTAAGGTCTTTATCTTCCACATCGATAGCGATTACATTCTGTTTTTCAGGCAGTAAATAGGCTTCAATGGTATAAAAATCCAGAGTGTCAACTACATTGTAACTGTTTGACTCATCATCAATCATATATTCACCGTTAAGATATATTCTGAAATCGTCGTCTGCGGTTACATATATTGCCCCGGCTACAGGCGTTCCGCTTAAAGCGAAAGATTTTCTAAAGAAAGCTAAGGTATCAAGTCCTCCCGCTTCAACCGTTGTCACCAATTGGGAAGCAACCGGACCTCCCAAAGAATCTGCCGCCATCATGGTATCCGTAACTGCATAGGCGGGCTCTTCAGTCATTGCTGCGCCTGTTCCAAAAGAATCAATAGGAGCCGGAGCGGCAGAAGCCATGGGCACCCATATTGCTTTCGGATTAACATTTAAACCATAAAACTGGTTCGAGTAATTTTCCACAATAATCGCATTTGACCAGTTTGAATCGTCAAAATCATTTTTAGGCCAGACCTCAGGATAATATTTAATAGAAGATTTCCAGCTTTGATCGGAATAAATAAATACCGAATCTTTATCCACACCGCCTGAATACAGCAACGGATCAATATTGATCAGTTTAAGCATAAGTTTGCTGGCCCACAAATTCTTAATGCCGTAAGTTTCCTTAGCCTGATAAGCCGTTTCCATCAATTCCTTTGAATAGTCGTTAAAATTATAATAATAGTTATCAAAAAAATTGGATGCATCATCATAGTTATAATTTTCGGTTGAATCAAATTTCGTTCTATAGCCTTCGCTCAGTTTCTTTGCTTCTGTTCCGAGCGTCTCCATTTTATCCGTTGTTTCCATTGTAAACCGAAGCATCCTCTCCTCGGTATTTTTAATCAGGTCATTTTTAATATTATTATCCTGCGCCAGTTGAAGCGTATTTATATAAGAATTTATAATTTCCAGCGAGATAATTTTTGAAAAATCAATTAACTGTGAAGCATTATTATCCAGCCCATAATAATCCAGTCCCTGAGCATTCACCGCTTCGAATTCTCTTCCGACCATGACCTTAATTTCGTCTTTGGTGTTATTATATTCTCTGAAGATATCATCAATCAGATGTTCCAGCTCCTGTCCCAAAATATTGGAGGTCAGCAATATTTGTCTTTTTGATTCCTCAACATATTTATTGGATAAATTCATCTGCTCTGCTTCATTAATATTTCTGATATGCGCTTCTATAGACTGCTGAATAGCAGGCGTTGCCACCTTCTGAATAACAGCCAATTTATAAGTAATGTCATAGATCGGATTTTGCCCCGGCGCTTTTATATTAACTGCCTGGTATACATTTTCCTGGGTAAGACTGGCCTTGGTATATAATAAGCTGGATATTTTATCCTGAGCTCTCTGATGCCATAACCGGGCTAATTGCCGCGTGGAATCTTCTTCCGCGGCTCTGCGTATTCCGGAAAGTTCCACAGTGGTATCTGCCTCAGCAATCGGTTCCGAAATAGCCGCAGTGTCTTTCTCAGCCCACATATCCACGCCTAATCTTTCAGCGATAACCGGAATATTGGTTACAACTTCTTTATACTGCTCCACAGCATTATCATATAGGGCGGCAGCCTGGTCGTTTACTCTTTTTTGTTCAACAAATTCTTTATCTTCGGGCAGATTGGGATCGATTTCCTGAGTTATAAAAACGTCTGCAAATTCTTCATAACTTCTGGCGACATTATAAGTTGCTTCAAAACTTCTTGGCGAACCAAAGCTCAACACTTTTTTATAGGTATCATTCAATTCTTTTAACAATGACCGCATTTTATCCAACTGATAATCAACATTACTCTGCGGTTGTTTCAATTCGATTGCTAAAAACTCTTTATGCAGGATTTCGCCCAATGAGTTCACGGCTTCGCCGGCGATAAAAGCATTGGGGTCTTTTCCTTCACGTCTAAACTGTTCGCTTCTTGCGATAGCTTTATTAAACTCTTCTTTTGCCAGATCATTCATGCCGTTTTCCATATAATACCTGCCGCGTTCATAGAAAGCGGTGACCGTTCGCGGGTCATCCGGGTATCGTCTGGAAAATTCATCATAAATCCGGTTAGCTTCCGTTACATTATCTAATTTTAAGTAAAGATCAGCATTGTCGAAGAAAAGATCAACGGCAAAAGCCTGATCCGGATAGGTGGCTATATAGGTATTGTTAGCGTTGATGGCATTTTGCCATTCTTTGCCTTTCTTATAATAGAAACTGGCATTATACAAAGAAGCTTCCGCATTCTGATGTTCGCGGTAATTCGTAAACACGCGTTCGTAGGTTGCGGCGGCATCGCCATATTGTTTTAGCTCGATATAATCATCCGCCATTCTTTCAAGCGAATTAACGGCATACTTACTTTTAGGGAAATTTGTGGCAATTATATTAAAAGTTTCAATTGCCCTGATCCAGTCTTTGGCTTTTTCAAAATTAAGACCACCGTTATACAATGCCGGTTCAACATATTGCTGATTATCAGGCGCTTCGGTATAAACACGGACAAATTCATTGGCTGCCGCAAAATAATCGCCCTGCTCCTGTAAATATTCCGCATTTTTAAATATGGCGGCGGCCATTCGTTTTGACGCAAATTCCTTTTGTTCCGAAGAAATATTCGGGTCGCCGATGATGCGTTTGGCGATAACTTCACTATCCCGGAATTTTCCTAAAGCAAAATAGGAATCCATAATCGACTGCATAGCCAGACTTTTTTCTTCGGCGCCCGGGAATCTTTTGACAAGCGTCTGATAGTATACTTTGGCTTCAGCAAATTTCTTATGATTATAATAGATTCCGCCTGCAGCAGCAAGAAAATTAGGCGTATACTGTCCCGATGGGAATAACCGGATATAATTGTCATAAGCCTCGATGAGTCTTGTTTCTTCAGGCGTTAATGATTCAGGGCTAAGCTTAGCCAGATCAGCAAAGTCAAAAGTTACCGTTGTATCTTTCCGGCCGTATTTTAGTTTAACCAACGAATCTGCAATGGATACGGCGTTTAAAGCCGCATTCTGCTGGTAGGTAGTTTCCAGGTAATCATTACTTACACGGATGTATTCCTCATAAGCCTGTTCCAGACGTCCTAAGCGGCCGTCAAGAGCAATGGCATAGTTCCAGTTAATACTATATGCATTGGAGTCCGCAGCGAATATATCCAGATAAATTTCGCATAACTTGGCAAAATCCTCATATTTCGGTTTGCCATCCGTACCTTCAGCGTCCATTTCCTGAGCATCCTGCAGATCAATCAATAAATTTGTCCGAAGCGCTTGTTCGCTGATATTATAAGCCGCTTCGATATTGGTCAAACGATCTTTCTCATCCGATATTTCCAAATCCTTGTACCATTCTGATTTCGGTCCATAAGTCTGATATAACTTTGTTCTGGCATCATAAGCTTCTTTATCGCGTCCCAGGGCGTATAACGCGTCAACAATTTCCTTTTGCATAGCCGGCGCTTTTCTGTATCTCGGATACATATCCAATAAATTTTCGAACGCATATATCGCTTTATCTTTTTCGTCAATTTTCTGATAGGTCTGGCCTATGGCCTGCATGATTTCCGGCCCATAAGGACGATCGCCGATATTCATCAGCATTTCACGGGCTTTGTCCACGCCGCGGGTAGTATAAGATTCATCAGTAAAACTGATGCCCACATATTCAATGGCTTCATCGCGCACATTGACATTTGTGATAAGAGAGCGCGGATCCAATTCCTTTGCTCTTTCAATATCATCCGCTACAGCCATAAAATACGAAATTGCATCATTATACTTTTCAGGTTCTCTGGCCGCAAGTTTATAATAACTCCATCCTAATTTATATAAAGCTTCATCATAGCGTTTGGAATCCCTGTATTTGAGCACTTTTTTATATAATTGAATAGCCTTCTGCAATTCTACAACGTTTTCTTCTTCATCCGTTTTATCTTCACGGGGATTAAAAAAATACTCCGCAAGCTGGATATAGGCTTCGGGAGCAAAAGGACTGTCCGGATATTTATCGATTACTTCCTGATAAATCCTGCGGCCTTCACCGCCCCGTCCCATTCTTTCCAATAACCAGGCTTTACTGTAAAGTGCATCATCCGCATAATCACTGGAAGGATATTCATTCATCAGGCGATCATAGATTTCGATCGGTTTAGTATAATCGACTTTGGGAAATTGCGGCTGGGCAGGCTCCTGTTCCAGTTGACCTTTTTCAAACAATTCATATTGCTTTTCATATTCTTTATATTGTTCTTCGTAACCGACCTGCGAATCTTCGAAATCCGCATAGGCCTTATCGATATAATATTCCGCAATCCGGATATACAGTTTATCCCGGTTTGTTATATTTTCACCGCGTTCTCCTAAAAAGCTTTCGCCGAGTTCCATACCTTTCTGGAAAGTACGGTCCTCATCTTTACGCAGATCATGAACCCTGTCGCCATAATATTCGCGGATATTAATCAGATCATCGATAGTCATCCTCTTAAAAAGGGTATCGCCAAAAGCGAATTTTTCCTTTTCCTGCGCATATACAGAGGATATTAATCCTATACTAAATAAGGCGGAAATGATTACAAAAAGAATCCTATTATTTTTTAAAATGTTCATTTTTTTTCTCATAGTTTTACCCGTCAAAAATTCAACTCTACTCAGCGGTTTCATCCTGCAGTTTTGGTATTTCCGTGGTATCAGGATTGTAATCAAGTTCGCTGTCATGCGTATCAAAATAAGTTTCGCGGAACTGGCGTTCCAATTCTTCACGTTCCCGAATTCTCTCCTGACGGCGAACCTGCCGCGTCATCAGTGTAATTTCATTTTCGATAAGTTCAATCTGATATACAATATTTTTCTTGCGTTGTTCCAGCAAATCGTTTATTTCCTGAACCTGTTTCAACATATAG
Source organism: Calditrichota bacterium (assembly GCA_003854985.1). Lineage (GTDB taxonomy): Bacteria > Calditrichota > Calditrichia > Calditrichales > Calditrichaceae > Zgenome-0002. The sequence continues at coordinate 61,764 of RQOG01000046.1, read as the reverse complement.
GTAATCTGTTCTGTTTCCATGCCACGAATAGCAAAATTAACATTAGCCATACCAAAGGCGCCATAGTCGCTCCAGTGATCCAGATTGATATTGCTTTTTTCCAGATCAAAACTGTAGGCCTGGGTGCCGACAAGATCAAGTTTATCAGCCAGTTCTTTGAACCGGTCTCTGCTTAATTCCAGATCGACAAGCTTTTTGTAATCTCTTCTTGCTTTTGCATTCCGTATCTCAACGTCAAGAGAGGAAATCTTACGAACAATTTGTTCGAATTCCTGACGTGTATCTTCCCTAAGCTTCATTCTTTTAATGTTTTCATTTTCGATCACGCTCTGCTTGCGGGCCATGGGATGTACATCAAAATAATTAACGCCTAATTTGGAAGGCTGCGCCGTAGGCAGTGCATTAACCGCGCGTAAAATTTTCAGCTGTAACGATTCAATTCGCTCTACAAGGTCACCGCGTTCTCTATTCTCGGCAACTTCCCGCAAGCGGTCCAATTCATCAAGCTGATTCTTCATCTTCATCACTTCATCCTGTGTCGAAACACCGGTACTGCTTAAATCGGAATAGGATAAACTGAGAAGAGGATCCCTCACTTTTCTTTTTGCCTCGACCGCCCGGCTGAAAGCGGCTTTATTGTTTTCCGCCAGCGCATTTTTTTCATAATTATCAGCTTCCATATAGGCTTCCAACAGACTTTCCTGCTCTTTATTCATCTGGTCAGATAATAATTTTACGTCCTTGGTGCGATAAACATAATCAAAATGATAGATAGCGCCATCGACATTCTTCTCAAGCTGGTTAATATATCCTAACAGGGTTTTGGCCTCGAGATAATAATCGGAATCGAAGAAATACTCCAAAAGCGTTTCAATGTGCTTTTTGGTAACACTAAAATCCTGTTCTTTTTCTTTCAGCAACTCCAATTGATAATAACTCCAGGCATTACCGATAAGAACCCGGTCATACCTGCTGTAATGACTGCCGATCTGATCAAAATACTCAAGAGCTTTATAATAATCCTTTAATTCATAATGCAGATATCCCAGTTTAAGAAGAATGGTAAATCTGAAATCCGCACCTAAACCAGGTTCATTAAGCAGAGTGATAAAAACATTCTTCGATTGTTCCAGATCGTTAGCGCCTGCATAGGCCTCACCTAAAACAAACTGCGCCTGTTTATAAAAGATCGAAGTTGGCGGAATTTGCGTCGCATTGGATACCGCCTGCTCATAAGAATTCCCTTTTATGGCTGAAACGACGGCAAGCATTAACGCCTCTTCCATGTTCGGATCGCCGGAAGAAACAATAGCTTTCATTTCATTCAGGCGCCCTAAAACCAAAGGATAATCATCAAAGTGATAAGCAATTTGCATTAATCGTTTGTAAGTATTTCCAATAAATTCAGAGGTAGGATATTCTTTGATAAGCTTTCTGTAATCTTCCCTGGCCTGCCTGTATTGACCCTGCAGGTAATTAGATTCTCCTTTATAAAACAGGATATCATCAAGATTCTTGGTAAAATCATACCGGGTTAGTATTTCTCCGAATGCTTTTTCAGAATAATCAAAAAATCCATAATTAAACATTTGGGAAGCTACGCTGATTTCACGCTGAAGCATGCGGTATTTTTCATCTACGGTGGCATCGCGCAGCAACCGGTTTTTTATAATTTCAACATCCGTCCAGCGGGACATATATTTAACCCGCTCAGAAAGACCCCATTCCTTATACACATCATAAATAGTAACCGGCCCGGTGATTGTTGAGCCGTAAACAGGTCCCGGATCGCCGCCAAAAGATTTTACCAGCGAAGTCCCGGTATTTTCCATTCCTTTTGAGATTCTGGGATCTGTATCCAGACGCGCACTCGGATCGAGTTGAACGACTTCTTCGGCGATATGCAGCAGCTGGATTGCATCCTCGATGACTTTCTGCTGTTTGAAATCCATCGTTCTGTTTTCCAGAGTCTGTTCAATTCTTCCCTCTAACTGGGTGATGAAATGAAGTAATTTCGGTGAATTTGATTCGGATACCCTGCTTTTTAATTCCCGCACTTCATCGAGCCGGTCTTCCATTCTTTCAAAATAGTTATCTTTTATCTCCTGTATATCCCCAACCCGGCTTTTAATTTCGTCATTAATCATTCTGATTTGCTGGACAAGGAATCTCTCCCGGTCGATAGCGTCTTTTCCGAAGTTTATAAGCAAATCTTCCACATATTCCCTGAGCGCCACGCTGTACTCATCCGTTGCGGCATAATAACGCTGTGTAAATCCATTTGAGATTAGAAGCAAAGCCAAGAAGAAAGAATAATACCAAGAATGAAATTTCTTACTCATAATTTCAACCTAAAGTTAAATTTATCGGTGTTGGTATGTGCCTTAATTTAATATTATTTATAGCCGAGTCAAGGATAAGTAAAACCGATAGATATATTTTCCGGCCTGAAGAACCGGGTTTTTTAGACTCAAATTTTCAAACCGGCTATCTTAAGCCGGTTTAACGCCCGCGCCAGAGCCACTTTTGCCCTGTCCGAATCCAAACCGGACTGCTTAGAACAAAGTCTTTCTTCTGCACGTGTTTTTGCATCTTTAGCGCGTTCAATATTTATTTTATCGGCTTTCTCCGCTGACTCAACAATCAATTTTATTTTATTATTTTCTACCTCACAATAACCGCCGCTTGTTGCCAGCGTTATTTTTTTACCGTTTTTTTCCTCAATAGTTATCATTCCAATGTCAACTGCAGCCAGCAAGGAAGCATGGTCTTTTAAAACCTGAAACTGACCAAGCATTCCAGGGATTATACAACTTTTAATCTCGTCAGTATAAATTTTCCCAAATGGCGTTAATATCTCTATGTTCAATCCTGCCATAATAATATTACCCTTGAAATGCTCGGCAAATCGCCAATAAACTTGAATGCCTTACATGCCCGATTATCATCTTTATAAATTCTCTTATGCTTTCATTGATTTTGCTCTTTCGATGACTTCATCGATATTGCCGACCATATAAAATGCCTGTTCCGGAATTTCATCGTATTCGCCCTCAATTATCCCCTTAAAGCCCTTAATGGTTTCATTGATCGGCACATATTTTCCGGCTGTTCCGGTAAACTGTTCCGCAACAAAAAATGGCTGGGATAAGAAACGCTGAATTTTTCTGGCTCTGGCCACAACCAGTTTATCCTCTTCACTTAATTCATCCATCCCCAGAATGGCAATGATATCCTGAAGATCTTTATATTTCTGCAAAACCTCCTGAACTGTTTTTGCCACGAAATAATGCTCTTCGCCTATGATTCTGGGATCAAGTATTCTGGAAGTGGAATCCAGTGGATCAACTGCCGGATAGATACCCAGTTCCACGATTTGACGGGATAATACGGTAGTGGCATCGAGATGCGAAAAAGTGGTGGCCGGCGCAGGGTCTGTCAAATCGTCCGCCGGTACATAAATTGCCTGAACAGAAGTAATCGACCCTTTTTTCGTTGAAGTGATCCTTTCCTGTAATTCACCCATTTCCGTGGCCAGCGTAGGCTGATATCCTACGGCAGACGGCATACGTCCCAGCAATGCCGACACTTCGGAACCTGCCTGAGTAAACCGGAAAATATTATCTATAAAAAGCAGAACGTCCTTACCTTCTTCGTCACGGAAATACTCCGCTGTTGTGAGCCCGGTTAATCCGACCCGCTGGCGCGCTCCGGGCGGCTCGTTCATTTGTCCGAAAATAAGCGCTGTTTTTTCAATTACTCCCGATTCCTTCATTTCCAGCCAAAGGTCATTACCTTCGCGGGTACGCTCCCCGACACCGGCAAAAACCGAATAACCGCCGTGTTCGGTGGCAATGTTTCTTATCAGTTCCTGTATCAGAACGGTTTTCCCCACTCCGGCGCCGCCGAACAATCCGGTTTTACCACCTTTGGTATAGGGCTCCAAAAGATCGATAACTTTAATTCCGGTTTCCAGCATTTCATCGGAAGTGCTAAGCTGTTCCATATCCGGCGCAGGACGGTGTATCGGGTATCGTTTAGTGGATTTAATCGGTCCCAAGCCATCGATCGGCTCTCCGACCACATTGATCAAACGGCCTAAAGTACCGGCGCCGACAGGCACGGAAATGGCTTCACCGGTATCAACCGCGTCCATACCGCGCACCAGGCCATCGGTTGAATCCATGGCAACCGTGCGTACCATATTTTCACCGAGATGCTGCTGCACTTCCACGATCAATACAGAATTATCGCTGCGGGTGATTTTTAGGGCATTAAATATCGCCGGTAATTTATTTTCTTCGAATTCGACATCGACTACCGGACCTATAATTTGTCTGATCTTTCCTTTATTCATAATATTTTCCCACTTTAAATATGCTAACTTTCCTTTAAGGCATTGGCGCCGCCGACAATTTCCGAAAGCTCTTTTGTAATAGCGGCCTGCCGGGTACGGTTATAATAAATTGTAAGCTGATGAATCAGTTCCTCGGCGTTATCGGTAGCGCTTTCCATGGCGGTCATGCGTGCGCCCTGTTCTGCGGCATTGCTTTCCAGTAAAATTCGCCAGAACTGAATATTTAAATTTTTTGGAATTAATTGATTTACCAAAGTAGCTTTATCCGGTTCGTACAGGAAATCCACCTTGGACACGGATTCTGAAGCTCCCTCTTCAGATTCTTCCTCCGGTTCAAAAGGTAAAAATTGCTCATGAATAACATTCTGCTGAATGGCCGATTTAAATTCATTATAAACAATTTCTATCCGGTCATAACCGCCATTTAAATAAAGCGAAACCAGATCACGGGCAATACGAGCGGCATTATCAAAACAGATATCTTGAAAAACTTCCGGTTTGTATTTTTCTATATGTTTATCGCGCCTGGAAAAATACTCGTAACCTTTTCGCCCTATAATATATAAGGAAGTATCGGTCTGACTATACTCATTCAATCGTTTAATGACCGTTCTGATAATATTGCTGTTAAATGCGCCGCATAATCCCCGGTCGGAAGTAACCACAACAATAAGCGCTTTATTTACAGGACGTTTGCGTATCAGAGGCAGAGAAGAAACATCTTCAATAAGGGCTACCAGATGCCGGATGACATTTCGCAGTTCGTACGCGTATGGACGCAAAGCCAGTATCCGATCCTGCGCTTTACGCAGTTTAGCGGAAGAAACCATTTTCATGGCTTTTGTAATTTGCTGCGTGCTTTCGATACTTCCGATACGGTTACGTATTTCTCTTAGTGTAGCCATTTTTATGCTTCGACTTTAAACTGATCTAAAAATTTTTCCAACGCTTTATTTAATTGCTCTTTAATCGGGTCCGTTAACACCTGTTCTTTGGCAATCAACGGCATTAAGTCTTTGTATTTCAGGTCTAAAAACTCCAGAAATTCCTTTTCAAATCTTTGCAGCGTGTTTACCGGAAGTTTATCCAGAAAACCGTTGGTCGCGGCATAAATTACCACCACCTGTTTTTCAAAAGGAACGGGCACATATTGCCCCTGCTTCAAAATTTCAACAAGTCTTTCGCCTCGTCTTAATTGCTGCTGGGTGGCGGCATCAAGATCGGATCCGAATTTTGCAAACGCTTCCATCTCGCGGTACTGGGCCAGTTCCAGACGCAGCCGGCCGGCAACTTGCTTCATAGCTTTTATCTGGGCGTTGCCGCCAACTCTGGAAACGGAAATCCCCACATTGATAGCCGGGCGCACACCGGAAAAAAACAGATTCGATTCCAAGAAGATTTGTCCGTCCGTAATTGAAATTACATTGGTCGGAATATAAGCGGAAACATCTCCGGCCTGTGTTTCAATGATCGGTAAGGCGGTTAACGATCCGCCGCCCAATTCATCATTTAACTTTGCCGCCCGCTCGAGTAACCGGGAATGCAGATAAAACACATCTCCGGGATAGGCTTCGCGTCCAGGTGGACGACGCAGGAGCAGGGACACCTGTCGGTAGGCCCAGGCATGCTTGGTTAAATCATCATAGATGACAAGAGCATGCCGCCCGTTATCACGGAAAAATTCTCCCATTGCCGCCCCGCTGTAAGGCGCAATGTATTGCAGGGGAGCCGGTTCGCTGGCGCTGGCGGATACAACAATCGTATGTTCCATAGCCCCGAATTCTTCCAGCGTTCTTACCACTTTGGCAACCGTAGAGGCTCTTTGTCCGATCGCTACATAAATACATATTACATCCTTGCCTTTTTGATTGATAATCGTATCCAGAGCGACCGCAGTTTTACCCGTTTGACGGTCGCCGATAATCAGTTCTCTTTGCCCGCGTCCGATCGGAATCATGGCGTCTATGGCTTTGATACCTGTGGCCAGGGGCTCCTTAACCGGCTGACGCGTGATTACACCGGTAGCTTTTCTTTCCATTAGGGTAAATTGCTCGGTTTCGATTTTTCCCTTACCATCCAATGGCGACCCTAAAGGACTTACAACCCGACCGACAAGACTATCGCCAACGGGAATTTCCACAACGCGCTGGGTGCGTTTAACAGTATCACCTTCTTTGATCAGCGTATCTTCGCCAAACAATACCACACCGACATCATCTTCGTCAAGGTTTAAAACCATACCCATTACTTCATTCGGAAATTCGACAAGTTCGCCGGCCATTACTTTTTCCAGTCCATATACGCGGGCAATCCCATCGCCGACCTGCAGAACGGTTCCTACTTCGTATACGTCCGATTCTTTTTGGAAGTCTTTTAATTGTTTTTTTAATATCGCAGAGACTTCATCGGGTCTTACTGCATTTCCCATGAAAATACCTCTTTTTTGTACTTATTGCGTTTTCAGTTTTTCACGCAGTTTGTTCAACTGATAACGAATACTATTATCTATAACTGAATCGCCTACTTTAACAACAAATCCGCCGATGATAGCCGGTTCCAGTCTTTTTGTAAAAATAACCTGTTTGCCGACAGCCGATTCAACGCTGGCTTTGATTTTATCAAACTGCTTAGGCAGAATTTCTACAGCGCTTATCAGCTCTCCTTCGATCTGGTTATTATAATCCAGATACATTTTGTTAAAATAATCAACCATTGTTTCAATCAAAGACAGACGCCTTTTCTCCGCAGTGAGCAGCAAAAAGTTTAATACGGATTCGGAAACTTTACCCTCAAAAATTTTTTTTATGATATCAGCTCTCTGATGGTCATTCAACAGCGGATTTAAAAGAAAGGATCGAAAATCTCCACTTTCGTGAATGAGATTTTTTATGCGTTCAAAATCTTCCTTATAGGCCGGTAATTGTTTTTGTTCCACGGCAAGCTGGAAGATCGCTTTTGCATATCGTTTGGCAACTCGGCTCAATGATAAACCTTTTTTAATTATTTAAAGATTTCGGCATCGACTTTAAATATTCATCAACAACTTTTTTTTGCTTTTCCTGATCCAGATTCTGCATGATGATCTGCTCAGCGGCATTTATGGCCAGATCGGCTACCTCTGCCCGCAGGGAATTCAGAGCACTTTGCTTTTCGCGCTCGATTTCTTCCTTAGCCTGATGAATCATCTTATCCGATTCATTCCGGGCGCTTTCTAAAATATCCTGTTTCGTCTTCTCAGCCAAAAGCTGATTTTCCCTGATAATCTTTTGCCCGTCTTCATCGGCTTTGGCCATCAGTCTACGATGCTCTTCCAAAATGGCTTCCGCCTCTTCCCTCTGTTTCTGGGCTGACTCCAGATCATTTTTAATACCCTGTTCACGGTTTGTAATGGCTGTTAGCATGGGTTTTAAAGCCACAAGATACAGCACAATAAAAACCGCAAAAAAAGTTATCCATGTCCAGAGAATCATCCCCGGATTAAGATCCAACATAACTTATCCCCTGTGCTTATTTATTGCTGAGCATAAAGCAGATAACGGCTCCAAACAGCGCAACGCCTTCGATCATAGCGGCGGCAATAATCATCGTCGTTCGAATAGCGCCGCCGGCTTCCGGCTGTCTGGCCGTGCCGTCCATTGCAGACGCCGCAATTTTCCCGATACCATAACCGGCGCCGAAGGTAACAAAACCCGCTCCGATTCCCGCGCCAAGATAAGCTAACGCTAAAGCTAATTCACCCATTTCAAACCTCCTGTATTAATAGTTTAATATTCATTTTACTAATGCTCAGGATTCACACTCATACCTATGAACAAGGCGGATAATATTGTGAATATATATGCCTGAATAAAAGCCACTAAAATTTCAAGAAAATATACAAATATCCCAAACGGTACTGAGACAATGGACATCAGAGAAGTTTTAAATACAATTATCAGACCCAATAAAGCAAACAAGACAATATGTCCCGCCGTCATATTGGCAAAAAGACGAATGGTTAATGCGACGTGTTTGGCTAATAAACCCATCAGTTCTATGACAAACATCAACGGCCACAACAGAATGGGTACGCCATGCGGCACAAGGTTCTTATAATACCCGATAAATCCGTTCCTGGCTATACCGTAAACCTGTGTAGAGCCGAATGTTATTAAGGCCAATCCGGCCGTAACATTGATATTGCTCGTGGCCGTGGAAAAAGCGGGAATCAATCCCATCAGGTTAGCCATCAGAATAAAGAAAAAGAAGGTAACCAGCAAAGGCGTAAATTTTTTCCCTTCCTTTTCCCCCATGTTGGCAATGGCAATATCATCGCGGACAAATAAAACCAGCAATTCCAGTATATGCCCAAATCCGCTTGGTATTTTCTTTTTGGCGTTATAGGTAAGCATAAAAAGCACAATAACAAACAATCCGGCAATCCATAACATAACCACATGATTGGTAATGGACAGATCGATCGTTATCCCGAAAAGCTGAAAAGGCTCGAATACCGGCAAATGTATATGCCACCCCGGAAACGGAATAGGATCCCAGACATCGCTGTTCTGGCTGTGATGAAGAATCCATTGCCCGAGATTTTCTTCACCGGCTGATAAAGTATCGGAAACCGCGCTATGCTGTTCTGAAATCATCTTCTTATACCTGTCTCAAATGCCTGTGTATTATATAAATCTCCCATATTTGAAAAAGGAAGTATAATATAAAAAAGGATACCAAAAAAGTAAACTGATCTGCCCCGCCTTTTAACAATATTATGATAATTATTCCTAATAAAAACAGGAAACGAATGGAAAATGTTATTAAAAATAATTTTGTAAAATTTGCGGCCGGTTTTTTGCCGATCAAAAGGATGGAAAAAAATGCAATAAGCACATTTATAAAGGCGATGATACCGGCGTACAAACAGGCTCTTTTTATCTCCGGCGTATATTCATAAAATTGATTTAGTGTAAAGCAGGTGACTATATATGCCGCCAGGATGATCAAAATACCGGTTAAAAATTTTCCCGATCTCATGTTAACGTTGTTCCATATTCTTAATAACCCGGTACATATTATAAAAGCCCAGCCCTAATCCAAAGAATAGACCGGCCAGGCTGAATACCGGAGCCATGCCGGTTTTCTCATCAGCCAGGTGTCCAAGAAAGCCGAATAATATAATCGAACCGATTAATGTATATCCGATATTGAGATAGGGAGCCGCTTTATTAAATGAATCCCGAATTTCGCTATTTTGTTTATTTTTTAGTGACTTCATCGGAATTCGGGGCGGTGTGCTCCTTCAGACTACCGCCGGAGGGTTGAATTCCCATATCCGAAGTCCCTTCGAATACTGCGCCTTCATCTATAATGAGCTTTTTGGCTTTCAGATCGCCAATAATACTGGATTTGGAATGGAGTACCAGTTTTTCCATTATGTTGACCTTACCCTTGATTTTTCCGCTGACTATACCGTTCACCGCTTCAACTTCTCCTTCGACATATCCGGCCTCACCAATGGTAAGCGTATGTTTGCATATCAGCTTTCCCTTGATTTTTCCGTCAATCCGGATATTACTGTCAGTACGAAGGTTGCCATCTATTACTGTGCCACGACCAATAATATTCATTTCGGCTGATGTGTTGTCTGAACTGTCTTTTGCCACAATTACACCTCTCAACTTTTATTGTTTTTTACCATAGCCTACATAGATAGCCGGATCAACCGGTTCGCCATCGCGCCATATTTCGAAATGCAGATGAGGACCGGAAGAAATTTCGCCTGTGTTCCCAAGCAAAGCTATCACCTGACCTTTAACAACCCGTTCAAGGCGGGTTACAAGATTTCTTTCGTTATGTTTATAAATGGACAGAAAACCATACCCATGATCGATTATCAGCATATATCCGGCTTCATTGGTCCAGCCGGAAAATAAAATAATACCATCTGCGGGAGCTTTAATCGGTGTACCGACTGACGCGGCTATATCAATAGCCGTATGGGGATCATTCAGCACGGCTGAGGTTTCGAATCCGCGGGCGATAAAACCTTCCACCGGAAGAATTGAAGGGATATTCGTAAACAGTGTTTTTCTTGTTTGAATGTTCAGTCCGCCGAATTCCAGACCCTTAAACTGGGTTGTGTCCCCTTCTTTAATTTTATCAATGCTGACATAACCTTCCATGGAACTGCGCAGTTTCTTTTCATATTGCTGGACTTTGCCTACGGTTTCCCTGATCTTATCAATTTGTTCCAGACCTTTGCGCAATTTAAAATTTTCTTCTTCGAGACGGGAGTAATCCAGGGCAACGCTGGCAACCTTCCAGTAAGTCGCCGCACCGAAAATAATCAATACCGCAATACCTATACCCGTTCCGATCAGCAAATAAAGAATATAACTGCGAAACTTCAGTGTAATCGGATCCTTTGTTTCGTCCGGTACTACAATGATGGAAGTATACCGGTTTTCTTTTTCGCGATGCGCTGCTTTTCCCAATAGTCTTATCCTATGATACTTTACTTACTTCTTCAAATAATTCGAGTAAACGGTTCAGATCTTCCGGCGAATAATACTCGATTTCTATGGCGCCGCCTTCTTTTTTAGGACGGATATTTACCTTGGTTCCAAAAATCTCACGCAGCTCATCTTCGGCTTTCTGCAGAAAAACTGAACGCTTACTGGCTTTTTTGGGCGTATTTTTTGGTGCAATTTGCGCTTCCTGAACCAACTGCTCCACTTTTCGTACCGACAGCCCGTTTCTTATGGCTTTATTCCATAGGTCCAATTGAATCTGTCTGTCTTCAACACCCAGCAGCGCCCTGGCATGGCCCATGGTGATCATTTCCTTTTGGACACTATCCTGAATTTTTTCCGGCAGTTTTAATAACCTGATTATATTGGTGATCGTCGATCTTTCTTTGCCAATTTTCCGGGCCACATCGTCCTGTGTCAGTTTGCATTCGTCGATCAGCCGCTGGTAAGCTTTGGCCTGTTCAATCGGATTTAACTTTTCACGTTGAACATTTTCAATGATGGCAAGTTCCATCATTTCTTCTTTAGTATCCACTTTGATGATATAAGCGGGAATTCTGGGTAAATCGAGCTCGACAACCGCGCGTAAACGTCTTTCCCCCGCTACCAGTTCATAACCTTTGTCCGCCTTACGAACGGTAATAGGTTGAATAACGCCTTTTTCGCTGATTGATTTTTTAAGCTCTTCCAGAGACTCCGGATCAAATTCCATCCTGGGCTGGTATGGATTTGGCCGGATGAGCGCTACTTCGAGATCGGAAAGATGCCCGTCTTTTACAAGCTCCGCAGTTGATGTGTCTGTTTCCGGAATGAGCGCGCTGAGACCGCGTCCCAACCTACTTGGTTTTGCCTTTGTCACTTAAGATCTCCTCAGCTAAGCTCATATAGTTTTGACTACCGATACAAACAGCATCATACATGATGATTGGTTTTCCGAAGCTGGGGGCTTCTCCGAGTCTTACATTTCGGTTAATAACGGTTTTGTATACTTTATCCTTGAAATATTCTCTGACTTCTCCGGCTACCTGATTACACAAATTAAGCCGGTTATCATACATGGTCAGCAAAACGCCTTCAATGGTCAGATTTTTATTTAATCCTTTTTGCACCAGATGAATCGTATTCAGTAACTGTGACAATCCTTCCAGCGCGTAATATTCGCATTGAATCGGAATCATTACCGAATCGGCGGCCGTCAGCGCGTTTAATGTAAGTAAACCCAGCGAAGGGGGACAGTCGATCAAAATATAATCATATTTATCCTTTAAGCCGGAAATACGTTTGACCAACTGGCGTTCCCGCTGTTCTTTATCCACAAGCTCTATTTCCGAACCTACCAGCCGTATGTGGGATGGAATCAATTCCAGATGAGGCACCGTGGTTTTTATAATAGCCTGTTTAGGATTAATATTCTCAAGTAGAACCTCGTACGTGGAAATTTTTTGTTCATCGGGTATAATGCCAAGTCCGCTGGTGGCATTGGCCTGCGGATCAAGATCAACTAAAAGAACTTGTTTTTCGGCGATCGCCAGACAACTCGCCAGATTGATGGCTGTTGTTGTCTTGCCGACTCCACCCTTTTGATTTGCAATTGTAATTATTTTTCCCATGTCTTCCGTTCGAATACTTTAATAATTGAATTCTTTCAATTTAGTCGTGTAATTTATAAGTATATATAAACTAAAGCAAGCCATATTACCTTTCAGACCGTAACACCGTTTATAATGTTATTTATCAATTTGATTCCTGAAAATTAATGTCATGCAGCATTTGAATAGCTTTCTTAAGACGCTCCTCTCCGGATTCGGGAAACGGCTCGGGATATTTAGCCAGAACAAGCCGGCAATGATAATCGGCCTGTTTTCTGTTTTCCATCCTTAGATAAACTTCAGCCAGTTTCAAATGAATTTCAACCCAGTGCATCGGATTGGCCTGATCGTCTTCTTCGACAAATGACAGCAATGTTTTATAAGCTTCGATAGCCTTTAAATGATCATGCTTTTTGTAATAACAATGCGCATAGGCCCACCACATAAACTGACTTTTCGGATACGCCTCCACACCTATCTGTGCATAACGCAGGGCATCATCAAAGTCTCCGTAATCGGTTAGAATATAAACAAGCTGATGAATTGCCAGATAGCGGGAATTACAGGCATTACCGATTGCTCTTTTGATATCATTAATACCTTCCTGACGCCGGTCTTCCACGAAGGGCAGCCAAAGCAAAAAATTCAATTTCGCACTTTTCCAGTATTTATAAACACCGATACCAAGATAGGCATCGTAGAACGAACTGTCATAAGACAAAGCAGTCTGTAAATCATCATAAGACTGCATACCATTGTTTAGAGCGGTATACCAGTCTCCGACCTGGCCCTGAAAATAAGCCAGATAACCATAAGCGCTCCCCCGGTAAAAATATAAATCGGCCATGGCGGAAGAATCAACATCTTCAGATTCAAGAATGTACCGATTGGTTTTATCGATCACTTTATCGATGTATAGAAGGAACTGCCCGGCATCATTTTTATTTTCATAATGAGTCATTTTGGAATTCAGCAGGGAGGCATAGTAAAAATAAACCTGATACCCGGAATCACCTTCGACAATTCTGTTGGATAAAAAAGCTTCGGCTTCGCGGAACCTGGTGTTAATCGTATAATCCATGAATGTGGACACATAGTCCGGGCTATTCTTACCTGATGCCCATAAAAAATTAAATTCAAAAATCACAAATAAAACGATACTTATTTTCCTCATCCTGCCATCCGTATTAACGTATAAGAACAAATTTCCCTTTAGAAGTGATATTGTGGGAACGGACAATATAAAAGTAAACAGACGAAGCAAGTTTTCTGCCATTTATATTAGTCAGATTCCAGCGCACCTGCGTTTCTGTTCCATTTGGTTTTAATGTTTCCACTTTTCTGCCAAGAATATCATAAATAGTTATAACCGCATATTCCGGAACGGCTTCAAATATAACCTGGTTCCCGTTTTGTGAAGTACTAACCGGATTTCCTTTTACAAATACATCTGCGGTTTTAACAGAATACTGCACATCGGCAAGAGGAAAGGTCGCTGGATTTGAGAGCGTCACAAACAAATTTTCATTCTCGCTTTTTGAGAAAATCTGCCTGTCTTTAAAGGACTTTGTTCTGCCGGCTAATCTTATTCCTACAATATGATTATAACATCCGTCATCGTTATCAGCAGTCAGCCGGGATTCGTAAAATCCACCCTCGTTTATGGGAATCTTATAAACTTTCATACCATAGGAGGCGATATTCACCGGACTATCAGGTAATTCCTGTAAATCGAATTGTGGATAAGCCGCTCCTTCCGGAAAGTACTGCCCTGCAACGGCCCGGTCAGCAGTGAAATAAAGCCAGGCCGCATAATGATTTTGTTCCTCGGCAAAGGAACTGCCTTTATTTGTCAAAACTATATCCATTGCTTCTATAGCCGGCGCCGCCGGAATTGTTTCCCAAAATTCGACAATGGTATGAGGATTATATTTTTTATTGATCATATGCAGGAAAAGACAATTTGCATAATAATCATAACCGCCTGTTGAATTAAACCGGAAATTATAAAAATCGGAGAATATGCCGCCATAATAATTCAGGTATTGATAATAATCATTCACTTCATTATATACATAATCTTCCATCCAGGTGGAGGTCATTTCCATTAAAAAGATATCCTCATAACTGCCGTTAAAGCGTACATGATAACTTAGCTGGATAGCATGGTTAAACTCATGAGCCGCGGTGACTTTAAGCGCATCTAATCCATTGGTATAATAATATCCCTTAAAATCATTATCTATAACGATGTAACTGCTATACTGGACAATACCTTCTTCCGGATAATATGGCTGATCAGGATATGTGTAACCATACATATTGGATAAAGCCTGAAAATAAACCGGATAATGTTCCACCGGACGGCCCTCAGCATCAACAGGTCTTTTAAATCCAAGCCGTTCAATTTCCACTTGCCAGACATGGTCGAAAACAGCCGCCGCGGAATCGATAAAATCCGGAATGCCGTTGGCCAGACTATCTTTGCTGTCAACGGCATCATTACCCGTAGTATCGTAATAAAGGATAAAATGACCGGCAGGACTGATTATGGAATCCTGATAATTAGTAAGATTAACAGACAATAATTTATCGGCCATCATTTTTGAATCCGCATCCAGTTGATTATAATGCATTTTAATATCCGTCATGATACTAAATCCGCACCGGCGGGGTTCCGGGGTTAAAACGGTTTCCTGCCCGAGTCCATGAAGAAAATTTTTTATTTCTTCCAGATTCCCGGCTTGCAGAGACAAGCTCAAGAGGATTAACACGAAAACAGTATGTTTTAACACTATTTTTTCCTGAATGATATCAACAGCGGTACCCCGCTGAATCCGAATTTACGGCGCATCTGGTTTTCCAGAAATCTCTGGTAACTCTCGACGATCAATTCCGGATGATTACCATAAAAAACTATTACCGGAGGATTGGCTTGAACCTGAGTTACATAGTTAATTTTAATCTCTTTCCCTTTCACGGCCGGCGGCGTATTTGCTTTAATCAGGGGCAGAAAAAAATCATTCAATTCCGATGTTGGAATACGCTTTTTTCTTTCTTCATAGACCTCTGTCGCCAGATCAATGGCTTTGTATAGTCTTTGTTTATCCAATACCGAAATGAATATTTTGGGAATATATTTTAAAACACCCAGCTTATCATTAATGTCTTTTTCAAGCTCCCGTGATGTCTTATAATCTTTCTCAATCAAATCCCATTTGTTCAGAGCCAGGACAAGGCCTTTTCGCTGAGCGGCGGCTTCTGCCAATACCATAATATCCTGCCGGCTGATGCCTTCCTGAATATCTACCATATAAATCACAACATCCGCCCGCTGAATACTGCGCCGGGTGCGCAGATTACTGTAAAACAAAATGTTTTCCCTGATCTTTCTTTTTTTCTTAAGTCCTGCCGTATCTATCAGTAAATAAGAACGCTTCTGGTAATTCAGATTTATATCGATGGAATCACGGGTGGTGCCGGGTATCTCGGTTACAATCGCCCGGTTTTGATTAAGCAGCATATTTACCAACGATGATTTACCGACATTTTCCCTGCCGATAATCGCCAGTTTAATCTGATCGGCCGGTTCATCATCATACTGATATTTTTTGATCTTTTTTATTACAACGTCCAGCAAATCGCCTGACTGGCGGCCGGTCATTGCGGAAACAGGCACAGGATCGCCCAATCCCAGGCGGTAGAATTGATGGTTTTCCTGGTCCTCGCGATCGCTGTCAATTTTATTAACCGCCACTACAACATCCTTACCTGATTTTTGAAGTCTGCGGGCAATCTGCTCATCGACTTCTGTGATTCCCGTTTGAGCGTCCACCAAAAACAAAACCAGATCCGATTCGTCCACTGCAATATCTACCTGCTCTTTAATCGCGGCATCCATCAGCTGAGATGATTCAGGCAGATAACCTCCGGTGTCAATCAAAGCAAACTGCTGGCCGCTCCATTCAACAATATCATAAATACGATCCCTGGTTACTCCGGGCTGGTCATCCACAATGGCTTTACGTTTACCGATCAGGCGGTTAAATAAAGTCGATTTACCCACATTGGGCCGGCCGACAATGGCTACAGTCGGAATACCCATTTACTGCCTTTCTTTAATTATCATAAAAGATTTGTAAGATACATAAATTCAGCGTTTATGTTCCAGAAAAATTGATAAATACCGGTTAATATTCTTATCTAATCTACATCCACGTTGATGAATAGCGGCGTTTATTATAACTTTTTATGTGCACCTTATTATGGTTTCAACAATATTTTCAATCGGTTCGGTAACAACATGGCAGGGTGTATTTAACGCATCGGTTAATTGGTTTATTGTCCAATCATCCAGCAGCAACCCGTCATCATTCAATATCCTTGGCGGCAAAAGAACCAGATCGCCCAATTTAATATCCTTTAACGTATTAAAAATATCATTCCCCGTTAACAGACCGGAAACGCCGATAGTCGGCCCGTAAAATTCATTGGTTATCTGTATCAGATTAACGTGAAGATTTTCTATGTTGTTTACCAATGGTTTAATAATAAAATTTTCTAAAAATCCGGCTGCCAGCATGCCGGTCACCCATGTAATCCGTACAAGCCGTTCTAACTTCGACGGAAAACCCGGTAAGGCTTCATTGAACCGATCGATCATTTCCCGGAATTCACCGACCCCGTTTTCTATCTGATAAAACTCATCATAATAACCGGCTTTGGGTAAAGACATCCCGGCTTTGATAAAAAATTCGTCGGCCAGGTAGATAAAATTTTCTCCCAATTCTTTTTCCAATTTATTTCGGAGGGCATTGGTTTGCGCGATTGTTTGTTTCAATTCCTCCGGGGTGTGCATTCTTAAAGGGGTAAGATTCTCTCGATGACGGGTCAGCCCTACCGGTACCACCGCCACAGACCTCACGCCGGGATAATACTGTTTCAGATCGTTGATGGTTTTTTCAAAGACTGGGCCATCGTTTATTCCCGGACATAAAACCACCTGTGTGTGCAACACAATGCCATGGGCCGTCAGGTATTCTATCTTATCCATCAGATGATCATCGCGCTTTATGCCAAGCAAAAATCTACGGGTTTTTTCTTCGGTGGAATGAACCGAAATATACAGCGGACTTAATCGTTGTTCTACGATCCGCTCCAGATCCGCCTGCTTTAATGTAGTTGTGGTTACATAATGGCCGTAGAGAAAGGAGAAACGATAATCTTCATCTTTAAAATACAGCGCCTTGCGCATGCCGCGTGGGTTTTGATATACAAAACAAAAAACACAATTATTACCACAGACCTTCATTTTCATTTCTTCGAGAATCAGACCCAGGTCTTCATCAATATCTTTTTCAATTTCATAGATGGTTTGACCGTCTTCCGACTGGATACATACTTCGACATATTCTTCGGCCTGGAAAAAACGGTAATCAAGGCGGTCTGAAATAAGATGATTATTAATGGAAATCAGGTAATCATCAGGTTTAATATTTAATTCCCTGGCAATGCTACCAGATTCTATATCTACAATTTTAAGCAATATAATTCTCCGTTATTCTCAAAGAAATCTGTAACACATAAATGGTGTAATAAATTCTTTAAAAAAGCAGGGCGAATATAATTTTCACCGGAAGAAAATGCAAATGGACTTTAAATCTTAAAAATAAATCACTCCGAAAAAGTCCCTTTTGGGACAAATTCCAAATAACAAACAAATCTTAAATTACAAATATCAAATTTTATATTTCAAAAAATATCCTGGAATCATAATTCAAAAAGCCTGTTAGGGCTGATGGTTCAATGCTAATCCGGGCGGATAAAATCTCAGCGGTTATTCAGATTATTAACCTTTTCCATTTCACTTCAACGATTGCATTTAAATGAATAAAGTATAAATTTACAGATTATTTGTGGAATATAACACCAGGGAGCATAACGAAAATCGCGATATAACTGATACCATTAATGTTAATTAATCATAAATAAGATCATTTTAAAGTATTAACCGGGAGATTGTCATGAAGAAAAAATATTTAAGCGCTTTGATTAATTTTACCGTTATTTTATTATGTATTCCTGTGTTTCTTTTCGCGCAGACGTCCGAAAATTCGATTGATGCAGGCGATTACCAGATTATCAACTGGGAGAAAGCGCAATCGGCAAAACTTAAGGCTAAAGTTGCAATTGAAAATTTAAAAACGGCATGGTCATGTCCGGCTAATGCGCAAGTTAAATTTGCGAATCCGGCCAGTCTGACAACTGAAGTAACTTTTCCCCGCCCCGGATATTATCTGCTGCAATTAACCGCAACAGACAACCATAATAAAAAAATACACGATACGGTAGTCATCAACGTTTTCAAACCAAACTCCTATAAAGAACGCCTGAACGATCTTATAGGCTTAATGACCATTGAAGAAAAAATCGGCCAGTTATCCAACCAGACGAAAGAAATACAGCGTTTAAACGTTCCAAAGTATAATTACTGGAGTGAGGCCCTGCACGGCATTCTGGATGTCGGCGTTACTTCTTTTCCACAGGTTGTGGCACTGGGCGCCACGTGGGATCCCGATCTGGTTTTCCGGGTAGCTTCTGCCATATCCGATGAAGCGCGGGTAAAAAATAAACTTACCGGAAAAGGCCTTTCTTATTGGAGTCCGACGGTCAATATCGCCAGAGATCCGCGCTGGGGACGTAATGAAGAATCTTACAGCGAAGACCCTTACCTGCTGTCCCAAATGGGCGTTGCTTTTATAAAGGGCATGCAGGGCAATCATCCTTATTATCTGAAAGTAGTGGCAACGCCGAAACATTTCATCGCCAATAACGAAGAAATCCGCCGTCATTCCGGTTCTTCGGATGTGGATATGCGCAGTTTATGGGAGTACTACATGCCGGCCTTTAAAAGCGCTATCATGGAAGGAAAAGCCTATTCGATTATGGGCGCTTATAATGAATTAAACCACGTGCCCTGCTGCGGAAATTATTATCTATTAACCGATGTGCTGCGCAGATTATGGGGATTTGAAGGTTATGTCGTTTCCGACTGCGGGGCGATTAATGATATGGTTTCCGGACATCATTTTTTTGAAAGCGGCGCTGAAGCTTCGGCCCGCGGCATTCTGGCCGGATGCGATTTAAACTGCGGCGAATTCTATGGGAAATATCTGCGCGAAGCTTTAGACGCAAATCTGCTTGATGAGGACGATCTGGATATCGCTTTAACCCGGGTATTATCCGCCAGATTTCGTTTGGGGGAATTCGATCCGCCGGAAGTTGTGCCTTACCGCTCCATTCCCAAAGAAAAACTTGATGCCAAAGAGCACCGCGACCTGGCGCTGGAAACCGCACAGAAAGCCATCGTTCTGTTAAAAAATGACGGCATCCTGCCGCTGGATAGAAAGAAATTAAAATCAATAGCTGTAATAGGCCCAAATGCTGAAAACTGTGAGTTGGGAATATACAGCGGCTGGCCGAATATCCGCATAAGTCCTTTGGAAGGCGTTAAGAAGATAGCATCTGAATCAGGAATTAAAGTCGCTTATGCGAGAGGCTGCGAAATCGGCGGCGGGTTCATGAAACCTATCGAAGTCCAATATTTTACAGAGGTTGAAGGCACGGGAAAAAGAGGCATGAAAGCGGAATTTTTTAACAATATGAATCTGGAAGGCGAACCGGTTTATACGCGGATAGATTCCATGGTCAATTTTACATGGGCTGTTCAGCCGGCGGCGCCGGGCGTGCAAACAGACCAGTTTTCGGTGCGCTGGACTGGGAAAATCATCCCGCCCGAAACAAGAACTTTTAGTATCGGCACACGAACCGATGACGGTTCCAGGCTTTATCTGAATAAAAAACTCCTTATTGACGATTGGACTGAACATGGCGAACGACCAATGAGCGCGAAAGTAGAATTTGAAGCCGGCAAGGAATACGAAATTATCATGGAGCATTTTGATAACAGCCTTGGCGCCTCAGCCCGGTTAACATGGGATTTAGGTCAAAAGGATTTTGAATCGGCAAAAAAAGCCGCTGCCGGTAAAGATGTTGTAATACTGGCGCTGGGTATTTTCCCCGGACTTTCCGGCGAAGAACATGACCGCTCTACCATCGATCTGCCGCAGGTTCAGCAGGATCTTATCCGGGAAATTGCCACAGTCAATTCCAATATCATAATTCTATTGATTAACGGCGGATCATTGGCGTTGAACGGGACTGAAAAGTACGCTAAGGCTATTGTCGAAGCCTGGTATGCCGGCCAGGCCGGCGGCACGGCCATGGCCGAAGTTTTATTTGGCCATGTGAATCCCGGCGGGAAATTGCCTGAAACTTTCTATGCGTCTACCGATCAACTGCCGCCCTTCGCCGATTATGATCTTATCAATAATCCGCGTACCTACATGTATTTCGATAAACCGGTATTATTTCCTTTCGGACACGGTATTTCCTACACAACATTCGAATACAGCAATCTGAAATTAATGTCCGGGAAGATGGATAAGAACGGCGAAGTTAAGTTTCAATGCACGGTAAAAAATACCGGTAAATTTAAAGGCGACGAGGTGATTCAGGTTTATGTCAGCGATATCGAAGCCTCGGTTAAAACATCTGTGCGCCAGTTAAAGCGTTTTAAACGTATATCGCTTGATCCGGGAAAAGAACAAACCATCGACTTTACTATTCCTGTATCCGAGTTATCTTTTTACGATATAGAATCCAATGATTTTATCGTTGAACCGGGCGAATTTGAAATTCAGATCGGCAGTTCATCGCAGGATATCCGGTTAAAAGGTAAGTTTGTGGTGGAATAAAATATAAAATTTTCAATTCATAAAAATCCGCTAATTAGTTGCAAAATTATAGTTAGCGGATTTTTTATTGTATTGATCGCGTCGAACAAATACTGATTTGGAAAAATTCTTCAACATAAATTTATTCGCTAATTTGACCTATAAATATACTTTTGGTGCGGTATTTAAATAGGATCCTTATAACATGAGGTCAATTACGTTTTAGACAATACAGTAAATTAACACATATTGATATTCCATAAGAGAATCAAATAACTAAGTTAATAAGCCGGGAGTTATAAACAGATTTTGCTTGTCGAATGAAACATACACCTCCATGTTCTTTTTTAATTGGAGTTCTTTAAAACGTTCATGTGAAATCTCTGCTACAATAGAATCGCCCCAGGAAGCTACAAGCTCAATTTTTACCTGTGAGCCGGCGGCATTGATATGTTTTATTTTTGCACGGAAGCTGCTTTTATAATTTGGACTTTTATCGATCTCCAATAAATGAGGCCTAAGGAAAACAGTAGCTGTTTTAAGTTGTTCATGACTATCTTCATTAATTACTAATTCATTTTCCGGCCATTCCATACTAATTTCTCCGATATGAATTTGTCCATGCTCAATCCTGCCATGAAAAAGGTTAACATTACCAAGAAAATTATAGACAAATCCGGAAGCTGGTTTATGATAAACTTCTTCAGGTGTTCCGACCTGTTCAATTTTACCTTCATTCATAACCACAACCTGATCCGCGACTTCCATGGCTTCTTCCTGATCATGAGTTACGAAAATACTGGTTACATGAATTTCATCATGTAATTTTTTAAGCCAGCGCCGCAATTCCTGCCGGACGCGGGCATCCAGGGCGCCAAATGGCTCATCCAATAAAAGTACTTTTGGCTCAATTGCCAGCACGCGGGCTAAGGCGACACGCTGACGCTGACCGCCCGAGAGCTGTCCCGGATAATGATCAGAAAGGTGCTCCATCTGAACGAGTCTGAGTAACGAAAAAACACGATCCTTGATTTCTGCTTTGGATAGCCTGCTTTTGCGCGGTTTAACCCGCAGACCAAATGCCACATTTTCAAACACATTCATATGACGGAAAAGTGCATAATGCTGAAAAACAAAACCAATTCGTTTTCCATAAACCACCGGTGAAAAATAATCGTCGCCTTCAAATTCGACCTTACCCGTATCCGCTGTTTCAAGTCCGGCGATAATGCGCAATAATGTTGTTTTTCCGCATCCTGAAGGTCCTAACAGGGCTACCAAGTGTCCTGTGGGAATATTTAGATTTATATTATTCAACGCGGTAAAGGCGCCAAATTTTTTACTGATATTGTGAATGATTATACTCATTATAAAAATCCTGCTTATGGATGTTTATATTTCCACTCAATGATGCTTTTAACCGCAAGGGTTAATAGGGCTAAAAACGCTAAAAGCGAAGCAACCGCGAAGGCCGCAACAAAATTATATTCGTTATATAAAATCTCCACATGCAACGGGATTGTATTGGTTTTTCCGCGGATATGACCGGAAACAACCGATACGGCTCCAAACTCACCCATGGCCCGGGCATTACATAATATTACTCCATAAAGTAACGCCCATTTTACATTTGGAAGCGTAACTTTCCAGAACGTTTTCCAGCCGCTTGCACCCAGTAACATGGCCGCCTGCTCCTCTTCGTTCCCCTGTTCCTGCATTAAAGGAATAAGCTCTCTGGCAACGAAGGGAAATGTAACAAATATCGTTGCCAAAACGATTCCCGGAATGGCAAATATGATTTTAATATCATTTTCAGCAAGCCAGGGTCCAAGCCAGCCCTGCAGTCCGAAGAATAAAACAAAAATAAATCCCGAAATAACCGGCGATATAGCAAAGGGAAGATCGATTAGAGTGATCAGTATATTTTTCCCCGGAAAATTAAACCTGGCAATGGACCAGGAAGCCGCTAAACCGAAGATCAGATTAGCCGGTATTGCAATTAGAGCTGTTATGAGCGTTAGTCTGATTGCGGCAATAGCGGCCGGATCGGAAAAGGCATTGAAATATTCTGCAATTCCTTTACGAAAAGCCTCTGCAAATACCGTGATTAAAGGTATAAAGAGAAAAAATCCTAAGAACAAAGTTGAAATTATTATTAGCAGCCATTTTACAAGTCCTGTTTCTCTTACCGATGCCTGAACGTGGACAGGTAAATAATCAACCGGTAATTTAATTAATTCATTATCCGTCAATTTACCCCCCCATTATTAACCCTACGATTGTTCCAGGATTGCAGAAGATTAATCAGCAATAGAAGCACAAATGAAATTATGAGCATCACAACGGCAATTGCCGTAGCTCCTGCATAATCATACTGCTCAAGTTTTGAAATGATTAGTAAAGAAGTTATTTCGGTTTTCAGAGGCATATTCCCCGAGATAAATACAACAGATCCATATTCACCCAGACCCCTGGCAAAAGCCAGGGCAAATCCTGTTAACAATGAAGGAAGTACGGCAGGTAAGATAACTTTATAAAATGTCTGCCAGCAGTTTGCGCCAAGACAAGCGGCCGCTTCTTCCACTTCCAAATCAAGGTCGTCTAGTGCCGGCTGCAGAGAGCGTACCACAAAAGGTAAACCGATAAATGTAAGCGCAATCATTATGCCTAATGGAGAAAATGCCGTTTTAATGCCGATCGGTTCTAAAATCTGACCAATCCATCCGTTCTTCGAATAAATCGTGGTCAAGGCAATCCCGGAAACTGCAGTGGGTAGTGCAAATGGCAAATCAACTAATGCATCGATAAACTTTTTCCCGGGAAACTGATATCGTACTAAAATCCAGGCGACAATAAAGCCAAAAACAGCATTTATCAAAGCCGCTATAAAGGCCGCCATAAAGGTCAGTTTATATGATGCCAAAACTCTTATATCAGTAACCGTATCCCAGAACTGATGCCATGTTAAGCTGAAACTTTTAAAAAACAAAGCGGCTAACGGAATCAATACAATAAGACTCAGATAAAATATTGTGTATCCGAAAGTCAGACCAAAACCGGGAAGAGGACTGTATTTTTTGAATTTGAATTTCATCATAATAACAAATCTTTATTGCTGATGATTTATCATCATTTTATTAATCATTTTCCGGATAAATAAATCTGATCAAATATTCCTCCGTCATTAAAATGCTTTTTCTGAACATTTTCCCATCCGCCAAAAACTTCATCAATGGAAATTCTCAGTACATCAGGAAAACGCTTCATATCTTCCGGATCAGCGTATTCAGGTAGTACAGGCCGATAATAATGTTTTGCGGCTAATTTTTGACCTGTCTTAGAGTATAGATGTTCCAGATATGCCTGAGCTACCTCACGCGATTTATGTTTATCCACCCATTTATCGACGAGCGTGACAGGCGGCTCTGCAAGCATGCTGACCGACGGCACAACAATATCAAATTTATCGGGACCGAGTTCATTGATTGCCAGAAAAGCTTCATTTTCCCAGGCCAATAAAACATCGCCGATACCTCTCTGTACAAACGTATTGGTTGATCCTCTTGCGCCGGAATCCAAGACCGGAACTCTTTTAAAAAGCATCGTAATAAATTCACGGGCATTTTTTTCTGCTTGCAGGATTTCATTTTCAGGAGTCTGATTCTTAAGTCTGGAAAGATCGCCTAATTCCTTTTTTAAAGCGTATGCCCAGGCAGCCAGATAATTCCAGCGAGCCCCTCCGGATGTTTTCGGGTTAGGCGTAATAACTTCGATACCATTTCGAATCAGATCATGCCAGTCTTTTATTTTTTTGGGATTGCCTTTACGAACCAGAAAAACTATGGTCGATGTATATGGGGCGCTGTTATGAGGCAGACGCGACTGCCAATTAGTTGGAAATAATCCGGCATTTTTTGCTATCATGTCTATGTCATAAGCTAAAGCCAAAGTAACCACATCCGCTTCCAGCCCGCTTATAACCGCCCTGGCCTGTTTACCTGCTCCACCGTGTGATTGTTCTATGGTAACATTCTGGCCTGTTTTTAATTTCCAATACTTTATAAATTCTTCATTAAAATCCTGGTAGAATTCTCTGGTTGGATCGTAGGAAACATTGAGAATTGATATGTCAGTTTGGGCCAATAACGGTAATGTGAACAGAAATAACAAACCTATTGCATGAATAGAAGCATTTATTTTTTTAGCCAGAGATTTAAAACTCATTATTCGATCCTCCATTTTTATTTGCACAATATTCATTATTACCGTATCAAAGAATTAATCTCTTGATTATAAAGGTTTAATTTAAAATCGATTGTCAGCCAGGCCCAGACAGGCACACGATCGGAAACATTTCCTGATTGCATAGCACAAAAATATTTTGACGAATTAAAAACAGATATGCCGCCAATTAATTTCATAACGGGAGCGCATTGATAACTAAAAGACAAATCCAGCTCTTTTCCCAGATAATCGCTTAGTACAGGTTTGTTATCCTGCAAATAGAAAAAATGCAAATCAGCCTGGACAGCAAAATCCTTAAATATCTTTTTATTCCCTTTGATTAAAATATCCGCCAGACCTCTTGAATGCGTGGATTTTATCGGATCACTAAAATAATCCATTGATCCGAAATAACGATGCCGCGTCCCATAAAGCAGATCAAACAATCGGTCTTTATCCGGATTTGCCTGTTTAGGATTACCTGACAGGTAATCTATTCCGGCCATCACCGATAGCGCATTTGATTTTATCGTTAAATTTGAGTTTAAAAAATAAGCCCTCACAGGAACACCGGATTTATTTTTCCCGAATTGATAATATGCAGAGCCTGAATATTCGATATTATTCAGTTTAAAATTTATGAATGTTCCGATAGTTCCCTTCATATAAATAACTTCACTTGTATCTGATTTAGTGAAACCTGAGGCAATAGATAAAAAAGAAATCCGGCCTGAACTTTCCAAGGGCCTTTGAAAATGAATAAAATTCAGCGTTTTCATTTTATCAGGAGTGAATAAATTGCCATATTTATTCTCTTTATCATTATTCAGAGATAATCCCAAATTAATATTCCATTTATTATATCCATAGCGCAATAACAGGGCATCATAGGATAGACCATTCTGATTCCAATTTCTCGGACTTATCAGCCGTTCATCATCGATTGCAAAAGTTTGTCTGCCTATTTTTAAAGAAGCCTGAGAATGAAAAAACCATTCAAAATTGGCCTGATAGAGGTCCAGGCTCGCTTCGCTGCCATGTACGCCCGTAGATTTATAAATGGTTGCATCTCCCCATACCCGGACATCCTGAACAGAAAATGTGAAATTATAAAGCGAATCGCTGTAAAGAATATTCAGGCGGGAGCGTTGACTAACAAAGCAGGCCGGATCGCTTTTATCGACCGGCAAACTGCCATAGCCATCACGGTGCTCAATTCGCGGACGCAGTTCGGAATTTATGATAAGCTGGCCATATAAAATTAGCGGCGGATGAAGAAGATTCAAGGCAATAAAAACGATTTCAATTAAATAACATTTTAATAGTACTATTTTCATATATACTCTATTAGTTTAGTATAGTTTAAATGAAAAAAATTATTTTTTGATCATAAGCTCTTTTTCAATTCTTATTAATTCTGCCAAAGTAGTTTTTTTTAAGATTTCCACCGTAACATCTCTTATCTCTTTAAATACTTTACGTATGGCACAGGTATCCTCATCCTTACACTCCGGGCATGGTTCATAATACTGGTAAGTTACGCAGGGAATCAGTGCAATCGGGCCGTCAAATAAACGCAGGATTTTTGCAAGATGCACTTCATCAGGATTTTTGATTAAATAATATCCTCCATTTTTCCCTCTCTGACTGTTTACAATACCGGCATTTTTAAGCTCAAACAAAATGCCTTCCAGAAACTTTTTAGGTAGTTTTTCCTCTTCCGCGATCTGACCAATTAATACCGGACCTTTTCCGAACTGTTTAGCCAGATAAACCATGGCAATTATCGCATATCTTGACTTTTTTGATAACATCTGCTTAATCTCTATTAATTTGATAGAGTATAGGAAGTATAAGCATCTTTTTTTACAATATCAACTTTTTTTGGATATAAATTCATTAACAATGACAATTGATCGTTTTTTTTCTACTTCGTCGTCATTGTATAAACGCCGTCCCAGTCTTCAGCAGGTGGATTCTGCATGAAATATTCACAGCGTTTCAGGTAGCGGCGCGACGGCCCGTCTTTTGCCCGCAGTCTTAACGCTTCCTGAAAATACTTGACGGCAAATTCCCAGTTGCGGTTCAGATAATTATCATATCCTTTCTGAAAAAACTCCAGGATTTTTAAACTCTCTTCATCCGGTCTGTAAATATCGGTTCCGATTAACTCATAAACCTGTACCGGTTCGGTTTTGCCTTTAACCCGCAATAAATCCAGCGGACGCACAACTAATGAATTTCCCGCCTGCTTATAGGTTTCCTCTCCTATAATAATGTTTGTGCCGTATTCTTTGTTAGCCGGTTCCAGTCTTGCACCAAGATTTACAGAATCCCCCATCACGGTATAGTCAAAGCGTGTTTCCGAGCCCATATTCCCGACGACCATCGGTCCTGTATTAATGCCGATCCGGGCATGCAATTCCGGCTTACCGGCTTCGCGCCAGATTTCTCTCATTTTCTCCAGTTGAATCTGCATAATAAGCGCCGCATTACAGGCATTGTAGGCGTGATTGCCCAATTCGATCGGCGCGCCGAAAACCGCCATAATCGCATCGCCTTCATATTTATCCAGCATGCCGTCGTGCTTAAAAACGAGGTTGGTCATTTCCGTTAAATACTCATTCAGTAAATGTACCAGAGCTTCCGGCGATAATTGTTCGGATATTGTTGTAAAACCCGCCACATCGCTGAACAAAACCGTACATACTTTTTTCTCACCGCCTAATTTAATTTTTTCGGGATGCGCTAAAAGTTCATCCACAACGGATTTTGTAACAAAATGACTGAAAGTCGTGCGAATAAAACGTTTATCCTTTTCTTCCGTTATATAGCGGTAAATATATACAAAGGTAAAGGTTAGAAAGATAGTCAGAATCGGATTAATGATCTGAATCCACAGGCTATTATGCGCATATAAATGACCGGCCAGGCCCACTTCGGCAACGCTTAGAATTATTATGATAATAAAACTTACAACCGGTTTGGTATAGCTCAATAATATGCCCAGAATCATACCAAGAGCTATAAGCAGAATCAGGGATAAAAGGGGATCAGCTTTGTGAATAAAATTCTGCTGCATTAACGTGTAGAGGATATTGGCATGAATTTCCACACCGGGGAACGCCTGCTGAAAAGGCACACTGCGCAGATCAAACAGACCTGGCAGACTGGTACCGATAAGCACTACTTTATTTTCAAAATATGTGCTGTCCAATCCTCTCTCCTGATGGTTGAGTACATCGGAAAAACTTATATAGCGGAAAGTCTTAAAATCACCCGCATAATTAATCAGCATATTGCCATTTTTATCAATCGGAATACCGGTCAGCTTTTCTTCGCCACGGAAGAGGTTGATATAATCATCACTAATATCAATTTTATCAACGCCGATCAATGCGGTGAACATGCTGAAACTGAGCGATGGATAAAGCCGGTCATTAAATCTGGCAAATAAATGAATACTGCGGACAATACCGTCGACATCCGCGTTAAAATTAACATGCCCTGCTCCAGCTCCGGCATTAAGAAGATCTACAAATTCATTTTCAAAACGATCTTCCTCTTTATAAATACGCATATCTTCCGGTTCCAATTTCCATGAAAAACGGTTAATATCCAGGCTGTCTGGTTCTTTGTCCATGACATAGCGGAAAAAGTCGGAATCGGCATCGGCAAAATACAGCGCATTAAAAACATTACCTGATTGTTCTATCTGTTTAATAAAAGTCTCGTCCTGTTCGGGATGCCAGATTTCGGGATCATACAGAATATCCAGGCCAATAGCCAGAGCACCTGATTCACTTAGGAACTTAACCACTTTGGTGTGATATTCGCGCTGCCATTGGGAATATTTGCCTAAAACATTGAGGCTGGTGGCATCAATATCCACGATGACAATATCTTCTACCGTAAGATCGTCAACGAATTTTTGCGGTACGCGCCAATCATACGTTTTAGCCTCATAGGTATAAAACAGATCTTTGGCCAGGTAATTAGACATTACCCAGATAATAAGCGCGGCTGCTATACCCAACAACGCACCCGATACGATTTTAATCAAGTGTTTTTTCACCCAACGCCTCCCTGTTAAATTTCTTGGAACTGGTCCTGCAGCTGTCTAAAATTTCTTATGTACTGCATAATCATATTGCTATATTCGATTTTTTTCCGCAAATAAATTATAAATAAATAAACAAGACGCAAGTAAGAAATGATCAAATGCTGTTGTTCCTTAAAATTTCATTTTGTATAAAACTGTTTAATTATATGAATTACCTGCTTTATTTCATCTTCCGAATTATAAAAATGCGGCGCCAGCCGGATTCTTCCGCTGCGCAATGCGCAAACAATATCATTATCGCCAAGATAATCAAATAACTGTTCAATATCTTTACCGGAAAACGAGTAAATACCCGACCATTCTCCGGAATCCATGGAACCGGCGAATTCCATACCAAGGTCCGTTAATTGTTCCACCAGGATTTTCCCCAAACGGAGCAAATGCCGTTCGATATTGTTAATACCCGCATCCATCAACAGCTTTACTGATTCACACAACGCGGTGATGCCCATAAAATTTGGCGTGGCATATTCAAAGCGCCTGGCATCCGGTAAAAAATCCAGATTATAATTAAAAAAATCCCAGGCATTCTCTACGCCCAGCCAGCCCGTAAATGCGGGATTAATTTTCTCAAACAACCTTTTACCGATATACATAAACCCGGAGCCCATTAATCCCATCAGCCATTTATGCCCGCCATTGGAAATAAAATCAATTTTCGATTTTTGCACATCGAGAGGTATTGCGCCCAATCCCTGGATGCTGTCCACCGAAAAAATAATATCATGGGATTTGCATAAGGCGCCAATGCTGTTCAAATCATTGCGAAAGCCATTGGAAAACTCAACAAAACTAATGGAAAGCAGTTTTGTTTTGGAATTAATCATTTTTTCTATATCATCTAATTTAATCAGTCCCCTGCGGTTAGGCACATAGCGAATTTTAACGCCATGTTTTTCCAGGTTTAGAAAAGGGTAAACATTACTGGGAAATTCATAATCCGTTAAAATGATTTCATCGCCGGCCTGCCATGAAAGGCCCTGCGCCAAATGATTAAATCCGTCGGAAGTGTTGGTAATAAAGGCTATCCGATCCGGATCGGCATTAATGAGTTTCGCTATCAGGTTTCTTGTTTTTTCCCGGGTTTCATGGGCCGTTTTATAGACATCGATTTTTCCAAAGCTTCTGTCATCGATATACTCATCCAGTTTGTCCGTCACCCGCGAAGAAAGAGGCGAAATGGAAGCATGATTAAGATATATTTTCTGCAGGGTAACCGGAAATAATTTTCTGTAATCGTTAAAATCCATTAACCCTTCCCCGCCGGGATTCTTAATTAGTTATTAAAATAATTATCATTCCAGTAATTATCGTTATAAAACGCGGCTTTATGATGTGTAATTTCAACCGGCCAGCTGGAAAAATTCACTAAAATTACATCAAACCGCATGTCCAGATTCTGGAATTCTTCATACTCCGCTAAAAAGGAATGCGCTGTTCTGATAATCATTTTCTGCTTATTTTTATTAACCCGGAATTCGGGCGCACCCAATGGTTCCGCCTGGTAGCTTTTTACCTCGATTATCACCACAATTTCCTTGTTTCTGGCAATAATATCTATTTCACCATTTCCCGCACGATAATTTTTGAAAAGGAGATCATAGCCTTTTTCCTTTAAATATTCAGCCGCTACTTCTTCCCCTTTTCTGCCCAGAGATAAGTGATCTGTCTTTGTCATCATTTCCCCCTTATTCTCTTTAAAACTAATTTCAGCCATATTCCGAATACAATAAAATCAATTCGGTTTGGAAGTTGCCTGCCGTCCGGTTAAATTTAAGCATAATTAAGCATATTAGGAAACTTATGAAGCAATTAATTTATTTATTGGTTTTTTTATCGTCCGGACTGCTGGCTCAGCAAACGGATACCGTTTTTATATTGGCGACCACCGATGTTCACGGCTGTATCCAGCCTTACGATTATTTTAAAGATCAGCCGGCAGACCTGGGGCTGGCAAAGGCTTATACAAAAATTGCAGATTTCAGGCGCCGGCATAAAAATATTATTCTACTGGACGCAGGAGACCTGCTACAGGGAACGCCTTTAACCTATCTTTTCAATCATGAGAAAAACACCTACTTAAATCCCATGATTCTAACTTTAAATTATATGGGATACGATGCATTCGCCGTCGGGAATCATGATATCGAGCAGGGTGTGTTTGTTTATGAAAAAGCCCGAGCCGAATCGCGGTTCTCCTGGCTTTCGGCTAACAGCCTGCTGGAGGACGGAAGAACTTATTTCGAGCCTTATACCATTCTGGAAAGGAATGACATCCGGATTGGCGTTATCGGATTAACCACGCCCGGTATTCCCATGTGGCTGGATGAATCGCTTTATCCGGGAATTACATGGACAGATATGGTTTCCACGGCAAAAAAATATTGCGATATCTTAAAGCCGGAAGTGGATATTTTGATAGGACTTTTCCATGCCGGCTTCGACTCGGGCTACAGCGCGGAAAAAACAAAAGCGTTGAATATTCCCAATGAAAATGCCTCCGGACTGGTTGCCGCCAAGGTTCCCGGCTTTGATGTAATATTCGCCGGTCATTCCCATAAAGAAGTATACCCGGATGAATATGATAAAGCCAATAATCTTAATCTGCCCTTAAAGCTGAACGCCGGTCACCGGGCAAAACATATCGCCATAGCTCAAATTGTTCTGAGGAAGGTTAACCAACAATATAAAATTATTAACAAACGCGGCTGGCTGGAACCGGCCTATAACGCGCAGGCTGCAGAATCCATTATTCAACTTACTGATTTTTTTCATCAGCAGACCTTAGAATATACCCGCCGGGAAATCGCGGAAATTAACGGCGTCCTGGATACCCGCTGGTCGCGCGTTGAAGACACCCCGGCTATTGAACAGATTAACAAGGCGCAAATGGCGGCATCCGATGCGCAGATATCATTCGCCAGCTCTTTTAACAACAAGCTGATTATCGAAGACAGCGTACTTAAAGTGAAGGATATTTACAGCCTTTATCCTTACGAGAATTATCTATATGTTATTAATATGACCGGAGAACAAATAAGAAAATATATTGAATACTCGACGCAATACTATTTAAAAAATTATAATCATTCCGGAGAATCAGAATACATTGCCGGCCACGATCCGGACATTGCCGGTTATAATTACGATATGGCCGAAGGAATTAATTATACTATTCGGGTAAACAGGACAATGGAAAGCAGACAGGATAAATCGGTCAGAAATAAAATCGTTAATTTAACGCTTTCCGATGGGAGTCAACTGGAAAAAGAAAAATATTACCGGGTTGCCGTTAACAGTTACCGGGCATCAGGCGGAGGGGGATTTATGAATGCAGCCGGAATTAAAGACCCTGAAATCATCTGGAAATCAAATCGGGAAATCAGAACAATTCTAATTGATTACTTCCAAAAAGAAGGCGTTATCCTGCAGGAAGTTGACGACAACTGGAAGGTTGAAATAGAAGACTGATTATACTCACTTGGCCATCGTGAGACGTTGATCAGCGAAAAGCGGTGATCGTTATCGTGATCGATTATTTTTCCCCGATTACGACAACGACAACGATCAACGTTCAACGATTAATTGAAAGAAAAAAATGGAATTTTCACATAAAAAATTAGATGTTTATATTGTATCTTTAGAATATGTTAAATTTGTGTATAGTTTAGTAAATGGAATTAGTAGTAAACATCGTTACGCAAAAGATCAAATACTAAGAGCATCACAGTCTATCCCATTAAACATTGCAGAAGGAAATGGAAAATTCAAAGAAAATGACCGAAACCGTTATTTTGCAATAGCCAGGGGATCTGCTTTAGAATGTTCCGCTGTTCAGGATGTATTACTTATAGGAAATGCAATCAATAAAACTGATTATGATTTTGGAGAAAAATTATTAATCAGGATTGTATCAATGCTTACTAAAATGACAAGAAAATCATGGGAAGTAAAAGAAAATTCTATTGAGTATTGTGGTTACGTCGATGAAACAGACAGCGATGAAAATAAAATACAATAGATGGTTACTGTTAAAATTATGCATCGGTGAGACGTTGATCAGCGAAAAGCTGTGATCGTTATCGTGATCGATTATTCTTCCCCGATTACGACAACGATAACGATCAACGTTCAACGATTAATTGGAAAGGGATTGATGTTTTATGATAAAAAAGTATTTATACACGCTATCATTACTTCTTATTCTGCCGGTGACGGTTTTATCCCAGGAAACACTCCCGCCCTATCACTGGGCCAATACATATCTTGATTACCTGATTGTGAACGGCAGTCTGTCACAGCTTAACAGAAATCAGCGCCCGTTTAACCGGGGCGAAATTGCCAGAGCGCTGCTGCAAATAGAAAATATTGACCAGTCTACCGCCAATGATCGTAAAATTTTAAAAGAAATGTTCGCAGAATTTTCCGCTGAATTTGATCTTCTTGCCAGACAGGAAGGTGAAAAATGGCAGGTTTTAATTGAAAAGGTCAAAAACTTTTTAGAAGAAACGGAAGGCAAAACGGAAAGTAAAATGACGCTAAAAGCAGGCGGCTATCTTCGAGGCGGAGCAGTGCGCTTAAATGAATCAAATGACGGATATTTTAAAATGAATCCGTTGGTTGTCTTTTATTTCACCCCGGATTTAATTGCCTGCTGGAATTTTGTGGTTTTTAATAAGGCCGATAAAGATTATATCGGAAAGAAATTCTCGGGATTATATGCTTACAATGAACAGGCTTATCTTGAATACAATAATGACTGGCTGAAAGTAAAATTCGGCCGGGACTGGCTGCAATTGGGGCCGGGCAGCACAGGGCAGCTTTTATTTTCCGATAACAGCCGCACCTTTGACCAGTATTACTTTCAGATCGGAAAATCCTCATTGCAATTGCATTTTTGGGGAATTATGCTTGACCGGCGGCGGAATCCCGAACCGGCTTTGAGAGAAAAGAATGATTTCTCCAACCGTTTTATTAATGGACATCGTTTATCCTATAATTACAAAAACCGCTACCGTTTTGCTTTGAATGAAATCGTTTTATACGGCGGCCCGGATGTGCAGTGGGAACTGCCCTATATGAATCCTTTAACATCTTATCACGCTTATATGTTAAACCGAAATTACCGCGATGGAAATGTTTTTTACAGCGCGGAATGGGATTTGTATTTTAAAAATGTTGAAGTATACGGAGAGTTTTTAGTAGACGATATTCAAATCGAGGAAAAAACGGCGCTGGATCTTGAACCGGATCAATGGGGTTTGATTGCGGGAGTCAAATGGAGTAATCTTTTTAAGTGGAATGGAAGTCTTTTTAATACGGAATACATTCATCTCCGGCACCGCGCATATAATTCGCCGAATTATGACTGGGAAAAATATCTGCACCGGAATAAGGTTATAGGTTATGCGCTGGAAAGCAACCTGGAACGCTACTATGTTAAGATAGATAAATGGTGGGCGGGTAATTTAAAATCAGGGGTATTTTTAAGCTACTTACGCAAGGGAGAGGGAAACACGGCCGGAGCCTACAATAAAGATTTTTTAGAGCGCGAGCCAGGCGAAGACTATTCCGAGCCTTTTCCTTTTGGTATTGTGGAGAAACATCTGCAGGCGGGAATTTCCTTTTTTTACAGGCCGCTCAAATATGGTAATATTCAGTTGGAAGCGGCTTATAATGATTTTGGTAATTATTTGAATATTAAGGGGAAAAACCACAGTGAATGGACGGCCAGAGCGGAGCTATGGCTGGAGTGGAAAGAAATGTTAAGGCTGGATTGATTCAGTTATTCTTTATTGGTTTAAGTTTTGGATTGTCTTGTTTTACATTTATTGGCTAATCTTCAAACAATTTTTTAATATCCGT
This sequence comes from Calditrichota bacterium, assembly GCA_003854985.1. Taxonomy (GTDB): domain Bacteria; phylum Calditrichota; class Calditrichia; order Calditrichales; family Calditrichaceae; genus Zgenome-0002. The sequence continues at coordinate 26,296 of RQOG01000046.1, read as the reverse complement.
AAGTTTATCGATCCGGTAATCAGGCTGGATGAGTTCCTCTTTCGATTCAGGACCTATTAAAATTGTTTTAATCCCAAAGGCGTTACCGGCTTTTATATCGGAATACGAATCGCCGAGGAAGAACGAGTTTTTTAGATCAATGGTAAAATTCAATTCATTCATGGCCTTATATAAAAGACCCGGTTTAGGTTTCCGGCAAAAACAATTATCGCTTTCCAGGTGAGGACAGTGGAAAACCCCATCAATATGAATGCCTTTAATATCCAATTCATTAATCATATTCCGGTGAATTTCAGCCAGAGTCTCTTCGGTGTATTCACCTTTACCGATTCCCTGCTGGTTGGTAATAACAACAAAGCGAAAACCTTTTTCAGCCAGGGATTTTAACACCGGGAAAATATCCGGATTAAATTTAAATTCATCCCATTTGGTTACATAGCGATGGATAGTAGGCTTTTTATTGATGATTCCATCACGATCAAGAAAAAAAACTTTTACCATAATTTTTAAAAGAAAGAAATAGTATAAAAGCGTCTACTAATAGGCGCCTTTACCAAGTAAAACAACAGGAATAGTTTTAAAAATAATTTTGAAATCCAGCCATAATGACCAATTATCAATATATTTTAAATCAAGTTTCATCCATTCATCAAAGCTAATATGGCTTCTGCCGGAAATTTGCCATAAGCATGTAAGACCTGGACGCATAGAGAGGCGTCTGCGCTGCCAGGGTTCGTAATTTTTAACTTCCTGCGGAACCGGAGGACGGGGACCTACAATACTCATTTCACCTCTCAGAACATTAACAAATTGCGGAAATTCATCGAGACTTGTTTTTCTTAGAAAAGAACCGATTCCTGTTATCCTTGGATCTTTTTTTATTTTAAATACCGGGCCGCTCATTTCATTTTTAAATTGAAATTCTTCTTTTATTGTTTCTGCATTTTCAACCATAGTTCTAAGTTTATACATTTTGAATTGACGGCCATTTAACCCTAACCTTTTCTGCACAAATAATAGGGGACCCGGAGAACCAAGCTTTATTAATATGGCAATAATTAAAAAGAACGGAGAAAAAACAATCAAGACAATTATTGATAATAGAATATCGATAACTCGTTTTATTATTAATGAAGCATAAAAATCAGGTATTGGTGAATAAGTCAAAATCGGTAAACCATTCAGATGCTCAATTCTTGTTTTGGAAATCATCATATTAAAAAAGTTGGATGTGACTCTGGTTGTTACACCAACTTCTTCACATGTATCAAGAACCTCCTTTAAATTATTCATCCTATCAATTGAAACAGCATATACCACTTCATCAATAGGTTGGTTTAACAATATTTGCTTCAATTCTTTAATTGTTCCTATAATTTTAAAACCATGTTTCATTTCACCGACAAACTTTTCATTAATATCCAGCAGGCCTACAATATTCATTCTCCAGAATTCGTGATTTTGTAAAATGGATATAAACTCCTTCGCCTGCTCGCCTGTGCCAACAATAATAATATTCCTTTTTAGTACACCTTGTCTTCTGTTTTCACGTAAAATATACTGCATTAACAGGCGACTTAATATTATCAAAAAAAATGATAATACAAGATATAGAGAAATAAAAATACGGCTTATGGATTGAAACCTGAAAATAAAAAAGAAAGTAAATAAAGTTAATCCTGAACTTGTGATAATATAAAAGGTATTAAGAGTAATATTTTTAAAATTTTTATAATTAAGCGAATCATAAATATTAAACCTCTGGCTCCAAAAGTAGAAAACAATTACACTGATTATAAGTGTAATCCAGAATTCATCTGTTACATTTACTCCACGAATATCGTAAGGTAAAAAAAATTCCTTGACAACAAAACCTATATAAAACGCAATTAACCCGGCAAATATATCCAGAGTTAATGCTAAGTTTTTAAAAAATCGATACTTTCCTGCTATCATATTGTAATAAAAAACCAATAATTCGTTAATAATAATAAAACAAATATATTATTTTCTAATGTTAAAAATACAACAATTTTTTTTAGATGACAAATTCAAATTTCGATTACAGCTTTTTATAATATTTATATTCACAATTAATTGGAAAGTTGATATATCTTTAAAAGATGATTTGATATAATTTCCCAGTTGAGTTCCTGATCAATAAAACTAAAGGCGGTTTTATGCATAAATTGATACTCCGAATTACTTATATTAACCGCATAATATAAAATATCCGCATAGCTGTCTGCATCTCCTTTTTTAGAAACCATCCCGATTCGATATTTTTTAAAAATTAAAGGAAGATCACTGACGGGCGTGGCAAGAAGGGGCAAACCTGCGGATAAATAATCCCCAATTTTTGAAGGCCAGCGGGCTTTATTAGCGATACTTGTAACCATAGGAATAAGTCCATAATCAGAGGCTGACATATATTGATTTACTTCATTTATTGAACTTAAATAACCAGTCGTTATTATATTAAGCTTATTTATAACAGATGGCTCGATATAATGTTTTCCTATTAAAATTGTAAGCGGCATTTCTACGCATTTTGATTTTATTATACTAAGCGCATTCAGAAGTAATTGCAGATCGTTTTCATAAAGTGTGCCTGCATAACAAAAGATAATTTTTTTTTCAGGTAGATTAAAAATTTTACGTATTTCCATTTTATCAAAATAAGCGCTCTTTTTTGGTTTACAACCGACGCGAATTAAATGAATTTTTTTACGCGGATAACCGAGATCATTTAATCTTTTATATAAAGTATGACTAATAACAGTCGCCTGATCTGCATATTTTCTAAAATACTCTTCAAAAAAAGTTTCAATACTTCCAAGTGTTTTTGCATATAACCAACCAGATCTTTCCATTGCAATCCCACCGCGACCGAACCAGTCCCACCAGCTTAAAACCAGCGGAATTTTCTTTCGCCATTTCAGCCATAAGGCAGGCAGGATAACCGCCGGCCGGCAGTCAATCGCATGTATCAGATCAAAATCAAATTGCCTTAAAAAAAGAATGCGCCGGGCAATATTCCATAAATCTATTCCCTGGCGCAGTTGACCCCATAACAGATCAGGACTCTCAACAATTGTCAGTTTATCAGAAGATGAACAGGAAAAACGAAAATTGTTTTTTGCAGAAGTGCATAAAAGGGTAATTTCCTGCCCTGCGTTGGCCAGACTTTCGGCCATTTCCAAAACCTTTTCATAAGGTCCTGTCCCGGCCTGGTTATGTATTATAAGCAGTATTTTCAATGATTTCATCCACTAATTACACAGATATATTCAGAAAATTTTAAGAATCTAATTCGTGATATTTTATTAATAATCCGTGTCTTTCGTGGACATTATTTCTTTAATCACCTTAGCAGGATTACCCGCTGCGATACAATTAGCGGGAATATCTTTTACCACAATACTTCCCGCGCCTATAATAGAATTTTCGCCAATGGTCACCCCTTTCATCACAATGGAATTGGATCCGATTAAAACATTGTCCCCAATAATAACCGGGCTGACCTGAACATCTTCGGTTCCATAACGCCGTGTACCGGGATCAATGGGATGAAAATCCGTATCAAATATGCGGGCATTGGCACCGATCATTACATTATTGCCGATGGTAATTTTTTGATACGAACAGATTACCGTCCCGGAGACGCCCACGTTATCGCCAATGATGATTTCCGCACCGGGGTTCCAGGTGGTTAAAAAGACCGGATTATCAATGCCGATGGGATTACAGGTAAACCAGGATCGGGCCGTAAAATTTTTACCAATAACAATTTTGCTCCCTTTGGTTTTATGAATAACAGGTTTGCCGTAAATCCGCCAGCCAGCTTGCCATTTTACATTTTTAACTAAGAAATATAAGCGATAAAACGGAGTAAACAATATACTTTTAACAAGATCCATCAATTTCCATTTGGATTGAATTGCTCTTACAATTGGTTTTACTTGTGACTGTTGATCGGTTAAACGCATTGTTCAGTACCTGCAATTTGAAACGCATTAATAATCTTATCAATATTGATATCGCTGGTAAATTTTTCTTTATAAAGTAAAAAAGAATTTTCTCCCATTTTTTTTCTCAATTCTTCATTTTTAATTAGTTCAGATAGTTTGACTTTAAATTTCCCCTCTTCTCTGGCTGGAACCAAAAATCCATTATATCCATCCAAAACAGATTCAGAAACAGCGCCCACATCCGAAGCTACAATCGGACAACTAGCGGCCATAGCTTCGAGGATAACATTGGGATGGCCTTCGATCCATGAAGGAAAAGCAAAAATATCTGTATTAAGAAAAAAATCTTGTTTTTGTTTATCAATTATTTTACCCGATAGAATTATATTATGTTTATATTTACTTGTAGCTATTTTTTTTAGAAAATCTTCTTTAAACTCTATGTTGCCATAAGCAAATTCACCGGCTAAAATCAATTTAATATCAGAGTATTCAGTGCTTAATTCTTCGAAAATATTTAGTAATTCATAAGTACCCTTCTCAGGTCCTAAAAAGCCAATATAGCCAATATTAATTTCCGAAAAATCCTTTTTCCTTTTTGATATATCAACGAAAAAATCAGTGCCATTAGGTATCACAAAAATTTTTTTCTCATCAAACCATTTGGATACCATGCTTATAAGATTTTTACCCAGGACAATACCATAATCACTATAATTATAAACTAAATCCATAAATTTTCTTAAAAGCCATAGTGAATCTGAGTAAAAGTTGTAATAATTCCCTCCTCGAAAATGGATAACCACTTTAGCTCGCGAAAAAATTTTACTTAATAAAATAAACAACCCATCCCGTAAAAACGCGACTGTATTTTGTGCAACAGTCAGATAGATAATATCAGGCCTATTTCTAATAACTAAAGAAAGTAACCTGAAAAGATGACTGATCCCAAGCCAAATATTGCCAATGTCGATTTTACCGAGATTATTAAGATCACGTTTATCGGTCGTATCCAAATGAATTATTTTAAAAATATCCTGTAGTTTAGAATTTAGCAAACGTTGATTTTGTACCGTAACCCCGTGGTATGGTGGAGGTAAGGAGCCGATGAATAATATTTTCACTGATAATAAATATAAATCTAATTATATTTTTATATTATTAATTATTGGCATAAAAATGTAATGTATTTTGTATTGCATCATAAAAAGTTTTTGCTACTTTCTCATGCGATACATTTTTACTAAGTAATAAAGAATTTTTAGAAAAAATTTTAAGTAAATCATCATCAGAAAGTATTTGGTCTACTTTTTGTTCAATATATGTGATGTCCTTATAATCTGCAACGAATCCATTAATTCCATCTTGAACAAATTCAGGAGTATTTCCGACTTGTTTTGATGCTATTATTGGTAGTCCAAATGACAACGCTTCATAAATAACGAGAGGATTACAATCATAATGACTTAAAAGTATAAATATATCCGCTACAGCAAAATATTTAGCAATTTCATTTTGATTAATAAAACCAGGGAAAAATATATTCTTCAGTGAGTAATCATTTATATAAGATTTTAATTTGTTTTCCATGGGGCCGCTTCCTAGCATAATCAAATTAATATCTTCTTGTTTCTTATATAATTCTTTGTAAACTTCAAATAACTCTATAACGCCCTTTCTCTCAATAAATTGTCCAACAAATAATAGAACTTTTCCGGAAAATTTTTTTTTAAAATGAATTAAATCATTATTAGATATTTGTGATTTTTTAATTTGATAAAGATTAACATCAACTGAATTATAACCAACAAAAATTGGCTTCTTTATTTTCTCTTTTAATAGTGTGTTTAAATAGTCACTAGCCATTTTACCTGCTGATAAAAATGAGGTTGATTTTTTAGCAATCCATTGCCTGAATTTATATCTTAAATAAGATACATTTTGTTCTGTATATTTTGTTGCTTCAGACCATAATATACATGGGATTCCGGCTAATTTAGAATAAATTACAGCTTGAAAGCTACTGATATTAAAACCACCAAAGATGATTAAATCCGGTTTGAGTTTAACTAATATTTTTATAACGTCATGATTAATATGCACAGTTCTTTCATGAGACAAACGGAGGTGAATTCCCTTACAATAATGTTTATTAAAACCGGCATTATCTGTAATATTATCCCATTCAGGTTTATTTTTCTTTTTTGATGATAGCAACATTATATGTAATTCAATATCATCAAATTGTCCTAGTGCATTAAACAAACCTATCCGATAAGGTGGCAGGAATGCTTGAATTATTACAACTTTTATCATCTAATTCTGTTTAATCGCTATAATTTTCTTCATCCATTTGTCAGCATTTAACTTAAAATAATGAATAGTGACTGCAATAAGCATCCATGTTGGTAAAGTTACCCGAAATGTGGCTAAGTAATCATCAAAGATAGAAACCTGGGCTAAAAATATTAGAGATCCCATAAGTCCCAATGTTAAAGAATAACTAAGAGGATCAAAGGACCTTTGATGAAGTCGATAAAGATACTTAAATAAAGAAATGTATATACCTATTACAAAAAAAAATCCCAAAATCCCTGTTTCTCCTAAAAGGGATACATAACTACTCTGCCATCCATGTAATGTAGAAGAACTTGTAATAGGTCTAAAATCATCTCCGCCATATTTATAAAGATACTTTTCGGCAACATCTGTTGAATAATTTGTTTTAACAAATCCTGCTGTAACATCTGTCTTGCCGCCATACGAAAGAGCAAATGTTTTATAAGCACGGCTTCCATAAGTTCCTGGACCGGCACCCCAAAATAAAGTACCAGGATTTTCTCCGTACATTTTAAATACCGATAAAAATGCTCTCACTTTTCCGATATCTGTTATTTTATAATTAAAATTTAAATACTTTATAATTCTTTTATTTTCATATGAATAAGTTTCTCCATATATAGATGTAAATTGATAAAAAAAACTAAATACAATTAACATAATACCCACAATCAAGGAAATTTGCTTTATTTTATGCGAACCGCCTTTAGCCAGAGAGAATAAAATGATTATAGTTAACGGAAATGAAATCCATAAAGCCCGCCAACTTGCTATATAAAAAATAAAAACTACAAACATTAAAATAAAAATAATTATTTTACGATATTTTTTGTTTCTTGTAACCCTAAAGTAAGATAAAACACAAAAAAGAAAAGTCGATAAGAAACAAAGCATTTGAGTACTATTCCATCCAAAAGTACCATTGATCCAATCCGGTGATTGCGCTAAAGCTTTAGGTACTTGAAATATTGAAAAAATGATTTGAATTATAGCTGTAAAGAATATAATCTTTAATATTTTTTTTATAACGATATAATTAAAATTTGCAGTTAGAAAAAAAACAAAAAACACCAAAGGGCCAAATTGTAATAATAAATATGTCCCTAATACAGCTGGGTCAAGGCGCATTATATTAAAAGTACTTGAAATTAATAAAATAAAAATATATCCAATTAATAAATTTGAATTAATACCGTTTGATTTTAATCTTTTTCCCCTCAATATCCATGTTACAATTAAAATAAATGTTAATAAAACCATTCCAAGATCGATAAATTGAAATATACGAGGTAAAATTATCCAATTTTCTGTAAAAAATCTTATATAGAAAATAGCAAATATATATAAAACCAAAATAATATAGTTAAATCTTGCTATCTTTTTTTTAGAATTTCTAATTACGGTATTACTCTTTGAAGAAAAATATGTATTCATTTAATAACCGCTTTGATTTCATTAAATATTTGTTCATTTTTTTTATATTCATCAAACTCTTTAGATCTTTTTTTAGCAAGTTTTTCCAATTTTTTCCTTTTATCAGGATTTTTATATAAAAATATAATAGATTTTGCAAAATTATTTGCAGTAGGCGGATCAACTAAAATTCCTGCCCCTCCTATCTGTTCTACAACACCTTCAACATTGCTATAAACAATCGCTTTGCTCATAGCCAAATATTCAATAACCTTAATGGGATAAATTTGCTGTAAATCTACTATTTGCGGATAAGGAATAATACATACATGAGCATTAGCTATATACTGCATCACTTCAGTATGATCTATAAACCCTGTAAAAATAATATGATCTTTAATTTTCCTATCTAAAGTATCTTTTACAACGTGCTGATTAATCCTACCAATAATATATAAACGGGAATTAATATACTTTGACACTAATTTAAATGTATCAATTATTAGGTTTAATCCGTATTCTCCATCGAAAGAACTACGCTGTACTAGAAGTATAAATTCATTATGACTTAATCGTGGCTTCAATAAAGGAATTTCTTGAAGATATATAGCATTCTTGTATTTTCTAATTTTTTTTGGATCGAGTTTAAGTTGTTCAAGTTCATAATGAACAATTATAGATGTAATATATAAATCAGCTCTTTTTAAAATCCTTTTTAATATTTCAATTTCAATTTTATTTTTAACTTTACTTATTGTAGTTTTTTTCATATCCCTGAATGGGATATCCCAAATATCAATCACCCATTTTTTTTTAGTAAATACGGATATAAAATACGTTGCAAAATTTACAATTCCCGGACCAGTAATAATTACATCAAATTTCTGACGTTCTTTTATTGTCCAGAATACTAAAAAAAACAAATAAAAAAAAATATTAGTAAAGGGACATTCTATAAATTGTATTTTGCCAATAAAATAAGGATCCACTAACTTATTTTTCCGTTTGATTAACATAGTATCGCAATGAGATGAAAAGTAATTTAGTCTTTGAAAAAAATTAAAATTTCTATAATTTTTTTCTAAAATATTCATTTCAAATAAAAAAAGAACTCGCATTTTAATTCAACTTATAAACCTTACCTATTTTTTTATGTTTTATGGGACATAAAAAGCCATATAATGTTCCCATAGCATATAGCTTTGTAGTAAAAAACATTATAATTGCCTGTTTTATATTACCACGTTTTGAGTAGGAATAAAGAATGTCGAAAATTAATACTATGAGAATAAACGGCAGATATATAAAAACGGAGCTGAAATATGCAAACATTATCGGGAATTGAATAACAATTTCATCACTGCGTTTTAAATGAAACTTTAAGTATTTTAGTTTAAACCTACTCAATCTGAATAATATACCAGTTGCAATAAGCCTGTTACTTTTAAGATGATTATAGAAGTTCTTAACTGATCCTAATTTTTCGGTGTAATGAATCCCCATTCTTTGTGGAATCAACCAGATATCATATCCTGCTTCGTACATTATCCTAAGGCTTAAATCAACTTCTTCTCCTGATCTCAAATTAATATTCCAATTCCCTGCTTCTATTATAGCATCTTTTCTGAAAAGCGCTAAACCTGAGATCGAATCTTCATTTACGTATTTCCTGTTTACTGGAAAACGATATTCAGAAAAGGAACCATCATTATATTTTTCCGATAAATAACCACCAATCGCTCCTAAGTTTTCATTATTTTTGATGATATTCAGCGCAGATACTATCCAATTTTTATCTATTACAATGTCACCATCCACATGTAGAATATATTTACCAAATGATTTATTTAATCCAAAATAACGAGAAATTGAAGCATTTTTTTCTCCATTACTGTATTTAAAAATCTTTATGGGGTATTTTTGGGCTATCTTAATCGTGTCATCTGAAGAACCCGAATCTATTAAAATAATTTCGTATGATTCTTCTATACTATTAAATACTTCAATTAAAGATTTTATACAAGTCCCAATTGTTTCTTGTTCATTATAAGCAATGATTATTATTGATACTTCTATATTATTCATAAATTATATAAGTTGACTAAAAATTAATTCTTAACAATTTGTTGAGATGGTTTTATTAAGTTTTTATTTCTATTTTTTTATATTGAATAACTTATAATATATATTTTTTTTGTTTTGATAGAATTATGTTCTAACGATGGTTTATTTTCTATATATTCACTAATACATTTTATTAATTTAATTTTTATATAATCGTGCATTTAACACGATAATTTAACTCTTTTCTCTCTGTCTTTCTCCAAAAGCCAATTAAACATTTTATCAACATTTAAAGGTAATTTGATATGTCTTGGCTAAGCGTAAAATAGACAAACTTTTTTTTATTTGTTTAATAAACCTCATCCCGTTACAATCGAAAATATTTTATTCATTCGTTATTGCTCATAAATGCTTTTATATGTTTGTGATTTTATTTCATTCTTAATAAAATAATCAATAACTAAAGAATCACCTAAACTATTTAAATGGCCATAATCCTTAAAGTAAATATACTGGTTTGAAATTGATAAAGCATTATTTAGATCCAATATTTGTATACTATATTTGTTTGATAAAAGGGGAAACTCGTTTTTTATTTGAAGAGGAACATTTTTAATGTAAAAGTTCGTTAATGGCATTTTTAGTAAAATTACTTCACATTTATTTTCTTTTAATAAAGTAACAAGTTTATTTAAATATTTCCTTTGAATAGTATCCTTCAACATATATCTAGGATCGTACCAATGTCTTTTGATTTCATTTTTTATTGACAAAGTATCATAGACTATGTTAACCATTGAGTTTGAGTTTTTTCTTTTTACATATATATCCCGGAATAAATCAGGAAGTTTTTTTATATCAAATAAAGTATAATCTAAGTCAACTGGCCTTAATTCTGAGTGTTTATAATTAAAAATGTCATATTTATCAATATGTCTAAAAACATATTCTCTCCATCCAGGTAGCAGAGAATCATTAGCTAACCTATTCTGATATAGTTTTGAAAAATTATGATAATTACATGAAATATAAATTTTTTTGCCTTTTAAATATTCGATAAATTCTGAAGCAAATATATAATGAACAAAATATGGACTTCCATCAATTGAGTGATTGTATATTTCTGAATTTTTGATAAATTTTGTTTGACTGTCGCCTAATAAAATTATTGAGTATTTAGAAAGTTGTCGTTTAAAGCTATCTTTTAAAACATAAAAAGTTGCTACATAGATAACACATGGTATAATAAATAATAAAAATGATTTAATAATAAATTTTTTCATCGTTAGAACTGAAAATAAATAAATTGCTGTTCTTTTCCGCCAAACCAAAAAATTGCAATAATAATTAAATAATACAATAAATATCTTAAGGGGCGTTTCCATTTTATACCTAAACGAGCAATAGCATACTGATTTTCTCTACCATACCATTCAATTAAGACCAATAACACAATAAGAATAATCGTTGTTAAAGCTCGACTTCTACCATAGAAATATGGTATTTTAAAAAGGGAAATTGATAAAATCTCTGATATATAGCTAAATGCATGACCCATATTTTCTGCTCTAAAAAATATCCATGCAAAAACAGTCAAACCAAACGTTAGCAACATAAATAAAAAGTCTTTAATGTTTGGAAATAATTTTCCTTTTGCAACTATTTCCAAATTGTTCCGATTGCTGTCAGTTAATAAAAGCGGTAAAAAATAAAAAGCATTTAATGCACCCCATACAATAAATGTCCAATTTGCTCCATGCCAAAATCCGCTCACAAGAAAAATAATAAAAGTATTTTTGACTTTCATCAAAGTTCCACCACGGCTGCCACCTAGTGGAATATAAAGATAATCTCGAAACCAAGTTGATAAGGAAATATGCCATCTTCTCCAAAATTCTGCAATGTCTCTAGAAAAGTAGGGAAAGTTAAAGTTTCTTATTAAATCAAAGCCGAAAAGACGGGAAGTGCCAATTGCAATATCTGAATAGCCTGAAAAGTCACAATAAATTTGAAAAGTAAAAAATAATACCCCAAGAATTAATGTACTTCCAGAATAGTCAGCTGAATTATTGAATATCAAATTTGCATATACAGCACAATTGTCAGCAATTACTATTTTTTTAAATAACCCCCAAAGAATTTGACGCATACCATCAACAGCTTTTGAATATTCAAAATCACGCTTTTTATAAAATTGTGGTAGTAAATGTGTTGCTCGTTCAATTGGTCCAGCAACTAATTGTGGAAAGAAACTTACAAATGCAGAAAAAGCAATGAAATCTTTTGTAGGTTCAAGTTTTTTTTTGTAGACATCTATTGTATAACTCAATGTTTGGAAAGTATAAAAGCTGATACCAACCGGCAATATGATGCTTAATGAATTTGTTTTTATTTGTGTTCCGAAGAACGAAAAAACAGTTATAAAATTGTCTAAGAAAAAGTTGTAATATTTAAAGAAACCAAGAAAACCAAGATTTACAAAGATACTTGTCCATAAAAGTATTTTTCTTCTTGTGTGATTGTTTTCCGTTTTCATTTTCAAACTAACTGAATAATCAACAATTGTACTAAAAAGAATTAGAGATAAAAACCTCCAGTCCCACCAACCATAAAATAAATAACTTGCAGCAACGATTAAAAAGTTTTGCATTTTCAGATATTTACTGGTTACAAACCAATAGAGTATAAAAACTATTGGCAGGAAAATTGCAAAATCAATTGAGTTAAAAAGCACTCTATTTGTCTATCCTTTATTTTTATTAATAGCAAAGTCGTTACTTTAAAAATTCCAACTGATACTCTTTGAAGTGGACCGCATTATTGTCAAGCCAAAAGCATAAGAAAAATAAGGTGTATTAGCTGTAATAATATTCTTTTTATGCTTTTTTTCTTTGTTTTGTTAACATGTAGATAGCTTTTTCTGGTTTTATTCTAATTAATTATTTCATGTATGATTATGCTATTGGTGCTGAAATTCCATTTTTTCCATAATTATCCACGGCTTGAATATTATTTTCGTTGATAAAATGTGTCATTATCGGAGTAAAGCCTTTTAACTCCTGATATGAGCGTTCATCATTATAAAATTTAAAGTATTCTTCCAAAGGTTGTTTGATTAGGATGAACTTTATATTCAATGGCTATTTCATTTATGGTTAGCTCTCCTTTTAAAACCTCTAAAGCAACTCTGGATTTAAATTTCGAACTATACTTTTTCGTTTCATGTACCCCCTGTCTGTCTAAAAATTCCACGTTAAACGCTGGTCAGTTTTTAGGCTCTAATATAGACTTAGTATTTTTTTAAAAGGAATTATATTTTGAAACACCAATTAAAGATAGAAAATTAAAACTAATTTCAAGAATAGAAATCTATTTATTTGCAGACCTAAACTTGAATAGAATTAAAATACTATTATAGCCGGCAAAAGTTGTTCATCATTGTACTATTAAATTCTACGCATATCATCTCTATTTCTTAATTTATCCCCATTTATAAAACCGAAATGCCAGATTAGTAATAACCAGTTATGGTATAAATATGGGTCTTTTTTAAAATTAATCACACATTTAATAATACTTTTAAATGTATGTGTGAGTGAATAAAGAACAAAAACTATTTTACTCAAAATTAATCCCTTTATTCCCCAGTATTTTTTATATAATCTCATAGAATTAGAGTGCCAGTTATATAAATACCAAACACCACCTTGAACACCTCCGCCATAGTGGATCATTTTCCAATCAGGGTAGTATATTAACTTCCAGCCATCTTTCATAGCCCTGAGACACCAATCACGTTCTTCAGCTGAAAAGAAAAATTGAGTGTCAAGCATACCTATCTGATAAATCATTTTCCTTCTTACTAACTGCACTGAGCCAACAATAAAAGTTACCTCCTGAAGTTGCTCTGGATTTAAATCATGTTTTTTAAATAGTTTCGTTAAAAAGAGGCTACTGTAAAAATAGGCTAAGAGTCTTCTTGATAATGGCATATTGACTTCAATTGATCTTTGCAACTCTCCATTAGGATATAATAATCTTGGACCTAAAATACCGACATTTGATTGAGTATCCATATATTTTATTGCATTATTTAATTTATCATCTAAAAATACTGTGTCCGCATCTGGTAATAAAACATATTCTCCTTTAGAAATATTTAAACCTTCATTAATTGCACCCGCATATCCTAAATTCTTCTCCAGCCTTTTAAATACTACTTTATGATATTTTGATTTTAAAAGAATCGATTCATCAATTTTCGATCCATTATCTATAACAATAATTTCATAGGTGAAGTTAAATTTAAATTTATAAAATGATTTTAAACATTCGTCAACGTATTTATTATCGTTTGTAGAAGGAATAATTATGCTAAGTTTAATATTCATTTTTAAGACCTTTATCTTACTTATTTTATAATAGAAAACTACTTCAATTTTTTTTTAACTTTTTTTATTAGACTGCTTGGAAGATATAAAAAAGATTTAAAAATAATTTTCAAGGGGATTAAATGGATATTGTTTTCAACATTTTTGAAAAATTGATTTTTTTCAATATAATTCTGAGGATGGACTATATCATATATTTTATTTTCATTTGATTTAAATTTTTTTTGAAGATCTTTAAAATCTTTTAGTTTATTTTGATCAATAAATAGAAACATATTTTGAGCGTACCAATATTCAACTTTTTTATTTGTCCATATCTTATCACGAATAATATCGAAAGCAATATATCCATTCTTTTCGAATAAAGAGACCCAAAAAGACTGCCACTTTTCATTTATATGATTAGTCCCACCCTGATAGGGTATTGCCGCTGAGAATAAAATTAAAGGAGAAATTTCAATTAGGTATTTGATAAAATCTTCAGAATTTTTAGGATTTAGATGTTCTGCAACCTCCAAAGATAAAAGAAGATCAAATTTTCTATTTATAGCTGGTAATATATTAAGGTCGCTAGCCAAAAATTTATTATTACTTATTTTAAGGAATTGAACATTTACCCAAGGGCCATCTATACCTAAAATATCATCAATACCTCTTTTTTCAAAAACACTTAACCAATCACCATATCCACATCCAATATCCAAAATACTTCTAGGATTAATATATTCAAACAAAATTGGAATAATAATTTCAGCTGATGATAAGGAACCCTTTAAACTATGGTAAAAAAATTCATCATTATATTTTATTTTCATATAAGATACTAAAACCTCAAATTAAAATTTCTAAATAATATTGATCTAAATGATTGATTAATGTTATTAGTGTAGAAGTTTTTAGCATGCTTTCTTGCCTCATCTGACATGCTATTATAAAATTGTGCATCATCAAATTTTTGTATATTATTTAACCATTCTGAAACATCAAAAATATTATCTACCAAAAGGCCACTCTTGCCTATAGCTTCAGGCAAACCGCCTTGATTGCTAACTATAGCAGGTATACCAAATTGAGCTGCCTCAATTACTACTCGTCCAAAAGTCTCAGTCGATATTGATGGAACTAAAAGAATTCTAGTATCATGATATATTTTATTTATCTCGTTTGTCCAAGGAACATAAGTAACATTTTCCATTCTTTGCAATATCATTCTATTTTTAGAACTTATTTTACCGACAACCATAAACGATTTATTTTGTAACTTTTCAGCAATACTAATAAAAATTCTTATTCCCTTTTCCCTTGAAGGATTTAAGAACGTTAGATATTTTCTATCATTACTTCCCTTTTTACTATCAATAGGATCTACAAAGGGATAGAGTATTTCAACACTATTATTATATCTGGATACTTTATTACATAAATAACTGCTATTGGCTATTAGTAAGTTGAAATTCCTCAATCGTAATTTTCTAAAATAAGCTACAGGAATTAATATTTTTTTTTCCATTTTGATAGATTTACCAAATTATCACCATAATATACATCTCTAACAAAATAAATAGACTTAAATTCGACAGGTACTGTAATAGTTATTCCTTGTACAAATACTAAATCTGGATTTATTTTTCTTATCTTATATTTAAAGATTAATGAAAAATATAATTCTCTAATAAGAATTAGCAATTCCTTTGGTAAATGCAGATAATTAAAAATTTTTGGATTAAAATAATTAGAATAATTAATTCCATGATTATCGCCAAAATAATATTCTAGACTATAGTTACCATGAGGTAAACTTACAACATCAATAATATCTATAATAAGATGTTTATTTAAAAAACTTATTAATTTTCGAAGTGTAATTCTGCCACCACCAACAATATTTAGAGTATCTTGCGAAATAAAAAGAAATCTGATCTTATCCTTATTCGGCATATGAGTCTGTGATTTTATAGGAAGTTATTAATTAAAAGAAACAAAATAAATTATATATTCTTTATTTGTTGTATGGAAAAAATCAATGTCTGTGGTCGTTCTGTTTTATAATAAATATATCTAATTTTTATTTACAAATATGGTTAAAATAATACCATAAATATTTTAATATATAACTAATTTTATATATTTTATTTATACTATATTTTCGGTTTTTAAAAATATTAATAGATTTTTTGTTATTTATTTATGTTGTTTGAATTTCTTTTTTATACTATTCTTAAATGATTTAAATTTTAAAGTAATAAAATACTATGTAATTAATAGATAATGTTTGATCTTTATTAATTTATATCTAGTTAAATTAAGCAATTTCATCAAATTTTCTTTATTATAATGGAGGTTATCTTGATATTGAAATCCCTTCATATTTTTTTAATAGATAGTATCAACCTCGCCTAAATTACCAGTTTCAAATATCATCCAACCATTTAAATTTAATCGTTTATTCATAATTTTAAATTCATTTATCGGATCATAAAAATGGCTTAATACCTCAAAATGATATATAATATCAAATGTTTTACTTGTAAAGGCAGCTGCAGTATTTGTTTCTGTAATTGGTATTTTAAGAACATTTCTAACATAGCTAAATAAAATAGGATTAAACTCTATTATAAAAGACTTAAAAACCAATTTTTTTACTATGTAAGAAAAAAATTGGCTCCACATCTAACCTCAAACATCAAATTATTTTTTATATAACGTTTTATAATTCTAAGAGTACGTTTGGCATATAATTTTTTATAAATTCTATATTTTAAATTTAAATATGTATCTATAGAAATATGTGCCTTATCATGTCCATATAGATTTTTTATTTCAACTAAATTGGGTCTCGGTAAAATATATATTAGTCTGCATTTGTTACATTTTCTTCCTGAGTATCCATTTCCCTCAATTACAATTTTATTACCATGATTACTGCAAAAAATACAATTAGTATATTCCATAATACAATTTCTAATTTAGAATAAACTAATTTACTTTCTTTTTAGGGATATTAAAATCTTCATAATAATCATTTATTTGCCATTGGGCATCAATAAATAAGGTGATATGTACATCATTGCCATATTTAATAATATACTTAATATATTCATAGAATTTTAATACCCCTGGAAGTGCAAGATGATGATGATAATAATTAAAAAATATTTTTAATTTTCTTAAAAAAATATATACTTTATTTATTCTGCTTAATAAATCATATATCTTTCTTGATCGTTTTTTTCTTCTAATATTCTTGATAACAGGACTTAAGCTAGAGGTCTCGATTGAATAATATTTTAACATATATTTATGAAATAAATTACGTTTTATTCTATATCTCAAAGGAATATTACACCAGAAATCCATTAACTCGCCATCCCAAAATGGCAATCGCCATTCATAATTATAAAATTCATACTCTCTCACAGCATTACATATAAATTTTGCCTGCCTCTCTTGCCATTCCCAAAGCTCAAAATTGTTAGCTGCCTCATCTGGTGAATAGATATCTTTCTCTTCAATTATAGATAAAATTTTTTGTTTATAAAGATGGAAGTCTTTAGGGCTTTTTTTAGTCCAGTCATAAAGATTATAATGTTTTTTGATTATTGAATCTAATAATTCATCCTGATAGATATATTTTTTTCCAAGAAACCATTCAGGAATATGCATGCCTGTTATAAAGTCACCAGTATGCCCCGGTATAAAAATACAATCATCATTTAAAACACGGTTAGTTTTAAAAAAATTCACTGTAGGCCACTCTAATAAATGCGCAATCGCTGTCAAATTGTCAGCATAATTAGAGAATTTTTTTCTTTCTTCACTATGGTACCATTGATACCATTTTTTCAGACTATAATCAACGAATAACCATTTATATCCTAATTTATCGGATATTTTCCTGGAAACCACAGCTTCAAAATTGTCTGGCCGTCCAAATGTATACGCAACAACATTGCTATATCCCAGCTTCTTTAGCATAAATATAATTAATCTTGAATCAAGGCCGCTGCTAAGTGGTACTGCTACCTGTCTACCATTTAGACTATTAAATAATCGTGAAAAAACTCTTTCATGGACATTATCCAGCATTTTGAATAATTTTTCTTCATCACCGGAAAGACTGTCTTTGTGTAGAAATTGATAGTATTTATTTATTTCTAGACTTCCGGTTTTTTTATCATATACTAAGCATTGACCTGCCTTTAGTTGCTTCAATTCCTTTATGAGTGTTTGAGTTCCTGTTACATAACCCAATTTTAAAAATTCATTAACGGCATCTTCATCTAAAGATTTATCTCTGCAATTTTCTAATAAGGATCTTGCCGAATCTGAGAGTATAATGCTACGATCTTTATATATATAAAATATTGGAAAGCTTCTAATCTTATCTACACAAATAATAAAATAATTATCATTATTTATTATAAAAGAAAAGTGCCCATAAAATTTATTGAATACTTCACTATACTGCATATTTTTAACTAATGGAATTATTTGACTTAAAAAGTTTTCACTATTAATCAAATTGCCATTACTATCATATATAAAACCTTTGATAGCACTTTTATCATGCTTCTGCCATTTGTATATACCTGAGTTCTGCAATTTTAAAATCTGCATTTAAAAAAAAGTAATATTAAAAAATATCAATTATATATTGATAGACTTATCATTTGATAATTTATGAAAAATTCATCTTCATTTGCTTATATATTAATGCTAATTTTAATTTATAATGCTTTCAATTTAAACGATTTTAGCATACTAGTAATAGTTTCCATTAATTCATAAAATGGAATAATCTTGAATTTCCTCTTAAATAAATATTGTGGAAATATATATATGATGATACAGGTAAAAATTAAACAAAAAGTAAAAATGATTCCGGTGTCTATATTAGAGAATATATAATTTATCATCAATATA
Source organism: Calditrichota bacterium (assembly GCA_003854985.1). GTDB lineage: Bacteria > Calditrichota > Calditrichia > Calditrichales > Calditrichaceae > Zgenome-0002. Next base: position 7,194 of record RQOG01000046.1, on the reverse strand, counting down.
AATGCAACCAGAAAAGAAGCACTAATACTATTAAAAATAAAATTTTCTTTAAGCTCTTTTAAATTTAAATCTAATGTGTTTAAATATTTTATATAAATGAGATCAAATATAATGGTAAAAATACTCCCCAAAAATACAGATATTGCAGCTCCTTCGGTTCCGTATCGATTTAAAAGTGGAAAAATTGAAGACAGAATGATAATTAATCTGCAAAAATTCTTTATAAAATCATATTTAGGGACACCGGTTGCATAATACAATGAACCCCAAATTGCTGATATTGATCTAAATATACCAGCTAAAACTAAAAACCGTAAAATATTAATTGCGGGCAACCATTTTTCTCCTAATATATAAATTATTAGTTCTTTTGCAAAGTATATTGTTAAGATAGCTATTGGTAAGGATATGAATGTGATTAATCTGAAACTTTTAAGAAAAGCCTGTTTTAATTTAGCTTTTTCATTTTGTATTTTTGAGTATGCTGGGAATGTCACCGCAGAAATTGTTTGAGTAATTTCACTTGTTAATAAGTTTGAAAACCTATAACCGATCTGATAAAATCCTAAACTTATGGTTCCAAAAATCTTGCTTACAAAAAATTTGTCAGATTCTAAACATAAATATCCGATTAAATTATTTAAAAATACCCACCTCCCATATTTTGATAATTCTCTCATTTTTGAAAAATCTATGTCAAATTTTGGCGTATGACGTACAATTATGTATGACAATATTAAACTAGTCATGGTCTTACCAATTAAGCCAAATATCAGAGCCCATACGTTTCTATAATAAAATGCAAATATAACTGTTATGATAAAATCAATAAGATTAGGAATTGTCTGATATATATATTTTTTATTGAATTGTAACTCTTTAGTTAAAATCAAAATTGCTGGATTTACAAAACTTCTAATTATAATTGTAAAAGCAAAAATACGAATTAAATTTATACTTCTCGGTTCATTAAAAAATGAGGCGATCAATGGCGCAATAAAAAATAAAATAAATGATATTACAAAACTTCGCAAAACCTGAGTCGTCCAATAAACATTATAATAATCATTTATCGAAGAGTCTTTTTGGATAAGAGCGGTTTGAAAACCAGTTTGGGTAAGTTGTTCGATAATACTTACCGTAATCAAAGCAATACCAAATAAACCAAAGTCATCAGGGTTTAATATACGTGCAAGAATGACAATCCGTATAAAAGACAAAATCCGCATTGTTATATTTATATTAAATACCCAAAAAAAACTTTTTATTGTCTGTTCTTTTAAATTAGTTATCATAAATTGAATTGTTTTATATTCTCTATTGAATTGCCTGAAAGCTAAAATAAAATAATTTGCGAATTAAGATGTTTTAAAAAGTGAAAAATATCGATGATATGGATTTTCAAACATGCGATATGTACTATAAATATTAAATCCAATGCTTTTTATATCATTAACAATCTTATTAAGATGATAATCTTTTTTACCGATTTCCCAATAATGCTCACCATCAAATTTATGCTTTGGTAATTTATTCGTTCTATAGAATTTTGGAAGAACTTTCTCATACTTACCTATAATGGGTAAAATAAATCCTACTCTAAAGAAAGGTGTTGAGTCTGGAATAGAAATAATAACATGCTTTTTTGATATGTTTTTCATGTTTTTCAATATACTTATCGATTGATCATAAGGTAGATGTTCCAACACCTCAAAACAAGCGATTAAATCGAAAGTATCAGTTTTAAATGGAAGATAATTTATATCAGATACAATATCAGGTGACAGTTTTTTGTCAATATCAACAGTAACCATGTTATAATTCATATTTTCCAGAAATGTTGCAATTATTCCATTACCAATTCCTATTTCAAGAATCGATTTTACTTCTTTATTGTGAATCTCTTTTATTTGGTTATAATATCCAATCCATCTTGATTTATAATTATACCCTAAGCTGAAATATTGAGAATGATGTACCTGCACTAAATTCATAAAGAATCCATTTTTTTTAGATATATAGTTTATCGAATAACTAATATAAATTTGTCTGTTTACTTTAGCATATTAAAAGAAGTTTATTAACCTGTTATTGAAAAATCTTTTTTAAATTTAAATAATTTTTCCTGTAATTGTTCATGAATGTTATTAATATCTTCATCTTTACTCATAATTGAAGGATTATTTTTTACTATCCATCGAAAAGTATTAAGTACTTTTTCCTTATTGTAATTCATCCCAAAAGAATAAAAAGAATTAATCAATTTCTTCGAAATATTCCCTATCATAGGATTTAATATAGGAAATACCTTATTTTTATCTAATTCCCGATATATTTTCTCATTAATGCTATCTCGACTATATAATGGTCCTATTTCGACAGCATTGTACTTCAATTTTACCGATAGGCACCAATCTTCCCATTTAATTTTATTCAACCACTTTTTGTAGGAATAAACATGTATTTGTGGAACACGGAACAAATCTGCAACTATTGCACCATGTAATGCTGAGGTAATTAAGTATTGTGTTTTGCGAATGGATTCAATAATTTTTTCTATTTTATCTTCAGGATCTATATATGTGATTAATAATTCATCACAAATTTCCTTCCAATTCCAGAATCTTTTACTAGCCACGTGTGGCATAAATGAGAAGGTAAATTCTTTGTGTACTGGTTGGTATTTTAAACTTTTAAGTAATATTGCGCCATCTCCTATTCCAAATTTTGTATTAACATTCAAGAGCCTAGCAGAAATTGGACCCCTCAATGCATATAATCTGAATTTTTCATTTATTAACGGAAAAGGCTTTTTCCCTCCGGCCCCAGCGCCTAAAACAATCTTGTATGGTGTCTGGGGTAACCATGCATTTAATACAGTACCTATTCCAATGAATAAATTATTTTCATCATTATCAAAAAAGTTAGGTATTAATTTTGGCCAGAGCCAATTATTCAGTGCATCACCAAAATTATTTATTTTTAAATGGTATATTTTCACAGATACACAAATAGTAATAATTAAAAAAACCTTATTTAAAAAATTCTATAATTAGCATATTGAATTTACTAACAGAATCAATTATTTTAATTTTATTTTTTAGGTAATAATTATAATTCTAGATTATTTAATTCCAGCATTAATAATTCGCTCACTTATAATAGGTTGAATCATTGTGACTCCCCTACTTCCATTAGTTATTTTCTGGTTTATTTTTTCAACACTTGTAATTCCCCAGAAATTATATGTTGCATTTATTGAATCTGCACTGTTGATAATGTACCCTTGACAGTTAGAATCAAAATTATTATAATTTATTGCAAGATTATTAAGATCCTGATTTAGTCTTAAACAATAAGAGCTAATATTTTCAAAATTATTCCATTTCATAGGATAAAGCTCATCTAAAACTTTATAAGCCATTTGAATACCATCACATTGATCTTCAAATCCATTAAATAAAATAATTGCATGCCCGGAAAAAAAATGATCGATTCCTTTAGTCATTTTTTTTAGCAGACAATTACGTAAGGAAAACACCGTATTCGAAGCGTCAATACCTTTTTCCGTGTTATATAAAACCGTATTGTCTATGGTAATGGAATCAACGCCTTCGATGAATAAAAAGGATAAGGTGTTATCGCTCATAAAACACTTATCTATTTTAAGCCATTTATCATTGGCATTATTATATAAAAGCGATTGATTATTATGTTTTTCAAATCTACTGTTTGTTACCAAGCCCGAACAATTATAGTAATGTAATCCATTCTGGGAATTTCTAACCACTAATTTATTGAGATCCGTATCCGTATTAATCCGCATCTGGTTCCATTTATGCCCGTCATCCAGGGCGTCAATATTTATATAACTTGTATTATTATTGCATATCAGGCTGCCGTTTACCGTTACCAAAACATTGTCGCCTAACAACCAGAGCACATTGTTTCCTAAAGTCAAACCCGCGCCTGCCGCAATTGTCAGATTGCTTTCTGTAATGATCGTCTGGTTCTCAACCGTTAAATCCTGATTCAGTGTCCCCGATAAATAAAGCGCCGGTTTTATGGTCACAGCGGACAAGGTTTGTCCGGATGAAAATTCCTGGTTTAATTTATAAACAATACTGAAACTATCGGCCGTAAATACCACATGATAGATTCCTTTTTCGATGCCGCTTAATTCAAACGAACCGTCGGCTGAGGTAAGCGCCGTTTTCACCGGCGTCTCCTTACGATGGTCAAATTCCGTTTCCTGGGTGAGTATTACGCCGATTTGCGGATAGCGGGCATTAATAGCCGCCAGGGCCGTATCAATTACTACCGGTTTGTACAAGCCAATGGCCACCCCACTGTGATCGGTTTTGCCCTGTAACTGCACCGTTCCGGTTATGGCGATTGTATCATCCCCGCCGCCGTTGCCGGAAGGCGATGAACAAAACACCAGCAGGGCTGAAAGAAGTATTAGTATGATTTTTTTCATATAAATTTATCCACTGATTTCACTGATTACACACAGTTAAGTTACAAAGACCTTGATCGCCTGAGTACTTATGCCTCTTGCCTATCGCCTTCTTGGTATTTTGCGCCTGTCACCTTCAGATTACTGATTTCCATTTTCTATAAGAACTATTTAAAAGCATTAATATCAATATCAGCTTGTTTCAAAATTGCTCTTAAAGTTCCTTCCGGCATATCTCCTGAATGATTAGGTACCGTTGTATATTTATTTGTCGAGGGATTATGCCAAATCTCATGACTACCGGCCGCCTTCCGGTAAAACTCAAATCCAAATCTTTTTAATATTTTTATAACCAGAAAGCCGGCTCATTTAAACGCCTATTATTAAAGGATAATCAAAGCTGTCTGTAAAAACCGTTAATTTTGAAATATTTTCTTCCTGCGCTTCAATTAGTTTTTTTGCCACATCTCTGGCTATATCAATAGTTTCTGCAACGGTTCTGCCCTGAACGACAAGCCCCTGAAGATTATCAGATGTAGCAAGATAATATCCTTCCGGTAATTTTTCTATATGTAAGTTCACTATCCGTTCCATAAACACCTCCTCATACAATTATTATAAAAATCCATGACACAATATAAAAAACGCTCAATATTATATCAGTCATCATTTTTCTCATCTGAGATTATTTTCCCTGATATAGTTTTTATCATACAAAAAGGTGTAAGAAATATCAATACCAACAAACATAATGAACACTGCCTCAGGATTCTGTATTTTTAATTTCCAAGAGATATTTTTCCAACCGGTCAGCCAGATCATTACCATAATGATAGCGAACGAAAAGGATATCAATCTGCTGTTTACTTAAATTCGGATTGGCTCTTTCAATCGCCCGGCGTGATAACGCCATAATTAAACCGGAAATTGAACTAACCTGGGCAAACTTTCTGGCAGGACCCGCTTTGCGCGCCAGTTCAATTAATACCTTTTCTGCTTCTATATTTGTGTCATGCGATTGTGGTTTCATTTTATTACTTGTCCACTGATTTCACTGATTACACACAGTTAAGTTACAAAGACCTTGAGCGCCTGAGTACTTATGCCTTTTGACTATTGCCTCTTATTTTTTTTCCTCCTGAATCCTTGTGTCTGAAAATTAAGTTTTCATCTATAAATTACCACCGAATCCACCGAACATCACTAAAAAAAAATTGTAAAAAAATAATTTTCATTCTAAACTCAGAGACACTCAGTGAACTCAGTGGTTAATTTAAAAAAGCCTTACATGAAAAATTATATCAACAGGATCACTTCCGCCGGAAAACGAAATCGTGAAAAGCCCAGCGGTCCGGCAATAATTATAAAAAATAAAATACAAATTCCAAATATCAAACGCGTCGACATGTGCTTTATCGATCGGAATTTATCTATTCCGGTTTTGTATAGAAAAATTAAATACAGCGCTCCGTATATCCACAGTAATATCCCCAAAACCGGCAGTTTCCATAACCTCTGAAAAAACGGAAATTGCAAGGCGGAACCGGTGCTCAGGTTGGTTTTATCGCCGCCTTCTTCTATCTCATATTTTCCTGAAAATATCATTTGATTAATCTGGTTCACGCCCCACCCGGGCTGAAAAGCGCACTTAATCCAGCCTATCACCGATGTTTTAATAGCGGCTCCAAAACTCTCTAAAATCAGCTTTTTACCTAATTGTCCTGATTCAGGGATTTCCCGCCAGCTTAAATTGGTTCCCTGCGCGGCAGTTTCCAGGGCCGGCTGGAAAACCTTCTGCGCTTCTCTTTGTGAAAGATTTTTATCAACGGCATACGCAATTTGCCCAAAAACAAACAGATTATAATTACTCATCGTAGACAAGGTAAATATCCCTGACTTTTCATAGTTTCGCCAGGACCAGATCATGGCCGTAAGAATAACAACCGTGATAATCAATGAGAATTGAAGTTTTAAATTCCTGTGGATAAACATCATCATTACAAAATACAGCAGACAAAACCATAGACCAACCGGCCGGGTCAATATGGTCAGTATCGCAGCCAGAGTTGTACCGAAAACCGCTTGCCATCGGTTTGTTTTATTTGCGTTCAAAAACTGTTTAAAAAAATAAAAAGACAATACCAGCCAGAAAACAAACAGAGCTTCGCTCATAATTTTACCGCTGTAATAAATCGCTAAAGGATTTAACGCGTATAAAACCGCCCCCATTCTGTTCAGAGCGTCTTCCGGTTGCCAGAATCCTTTCATCCGGACTATCAACAGCGGAACCATTGAATCGATAATAATCTGTGATACAATCACCGCCGCAATGGAAGCGCCCGGGGTTATCAGCCATATCAGGGCGATAAATAGGGGATATCCCGGTGTGCGTAATACGCTGCCGTAACCTCCGCTACCCAGTATTTCCCTCGCGGGCTGTAAATAACTGCCCGAGTCGGACTGCATGGCCAGCGATTCATCAAAAAACACATTGATATTGAAGGCCAGGCGGATCACAAGAGCCGTAACCACAATGGCCCACAAAGGAATGTTTGAAATATATTTCTTAATATAATCTTTCATAATAATCGTTAGACGTTGATCGTTGTCGTGATCGTGATCGGGAGAACTCCTTATTGCAATTTTCTTGACCCATCCCCGTTCGGATATCTTAGCCTAACACATTTCTTTCTCCCCTTCCCTAATCTGTTAGGGAAAGGGCAGGGAGTTGGGTT
>RQOG01000045.1 GCA_003854985.1 Calditrichota bacterium | reverse complement strand
TTTTATCCATCGGTTTTCAGGATTAAGCTTTTTCCCATGGGGAATCAGATAATCATCGATGGATACTTGTTTTGAACTGGTGTATTTGATCATATCATGTGCAAGGTTTTTTAGTGATAGCCTTAGTTTTTTATGCACAAATATACAATTCTTATCATCTTAATTCAAATGTTTTCAATAGATTAAGACTTTTTAAGGAAGCCTTAATTATATATTTCTCTGACGATCTTAAAATCTTCTTTCTTCAACGGGCTGAATTCCGTTTTAACGGCCTGGTTTGGTTTGTTTTTCATCGCATGGCTTTAATTTTAAGTTGATTTTCGGAATCGGATATTAATTCATTAAGCTTTTTTTGCCTACTAGTTTCCTGTTTGGCGCTCATAATCCAGCGGATAACCGTTTTGCGGTAATAGGGCGGCTGGGCGTAGAAAAACCGCCAGGCTTTTTTATGCGCTCTAAATTGTGATTCCAGGGCCGCTATAAATTCAATCTTCCTAACGTCGGTATTGTCTTCTTTACGCAGGTTGATTAATTCCAGTCCTTCCGGGGTCATCAGATTTCCGGCGATCATTCTTCCAGCGGCTTCGATGTTCTTTTTACTCCATGTGCTTTTCTGATTGCGCGGTGTGAAACGGATCATATAACTTTTATCATCAATCTATTTCCTTATGCCGTCGATCCAGCCGAAACAAATGGCGGTTTCAACGGATTCTTCTCAGGTGACGCTCCCCAGCCCGGTTGATTTTTTATAGTAACCCACCCATAATTCGGCGGTTGATTGGTGATTCTGCTGAAACCATGCGCGCAGAATGGATTTCGTTTTAAAATATTTTAATGTCATTTAGAATAATTGTCTATCATATTATTATTTCAATAATATTCTATTTGCTTCATTTAAAAAAGGTAACATTTTAGTATTGCCCTTGGCTTTGCTTATGAATAAATGTATTTCCTCTAATCCTTTTTCTTTATCTCCACGGTAATACTCTAATATTCCTAAGATTATATGAAATTGAATTTTCCCTGGAAATTTTTCAATAGTCTGATCTATAAACATTAACAACCTAGAAATAAAAATGTCATCATAAGAGGTCTTCTTTGCCAAGCTCCTTCTGTACTCTCTTCGCGCTTTTTCAAAGTCTTCCATAAAAGCATAAAGAAAAGCTATTGAGAAACTTGGCCCCGCATCGGCCTTGGGTGCCAATTCTATTGCTTTCTTACAAGTTTTTAATGAATTTGAAAAATCATTTACTAAAAAAAGATATATTGCTTTCATAACATAATGTGAAGAGTTTTGAGAATCTAATTTAATTGCACAATTTATATTTTTTATCCATTTATTACATAATTGCGTCGGAATATTATAAATTGAATCATTATATAAGTATTTTTCATATTCTAAAGTAGTTGAAAGATTAATTATAGCTGCACAATCGATCTTAACATTTGTATAAAATTTTCTAAGATTTAGATTATTATCTGACTGTAATAGTGATTTTAATTGTGTACATAATGGTAAAAAAATTTTAGCTGCATCATCAAATCGTCTATTTATATAGAGTGATATTCCTATTAAATTTCTTACTACAAGACTAATGTCACGAGCGATTAAATAACGATCTGCATTTAAATTTCTCTCATCAATTTTCCATTTTTTCCCTTGAATTGTAGGTATAATTCTATCTGCTAATGTTTTAAAATTAATTAATGAAGGTTGATATATGTGAGTAAAATATATTTTTGAAAATCCTGTTGATTTTCTTTCAACGCCTTCCTTGTCTATAATACCCCAAACAGCAGTAATTCCCTTATATTTTTCAAGTATTATCTTAGCTTCACCAACATCAGTTATTCTTCTATTGGGTGGTAGTTTTTTTATTGAAAATTTGATTCCAAGTTCATAGGGTTTTATCTCATGAATTAATGAGTCATATATTTTTTTCACATCATCTTCAAGATTTTCTGGATAATCAGGTGCGAATATAATACCTATTTCATTTTTTTTAAATTTTCTTATCGTTCTTATTCTTAACCAAATAATCCATATAATAGTAGATATAACCAATATGCTTATTAAGTAAAAAATGCTAAAGACTTCATTAGTTAAATTGATTTTTAAAAATTTAGAAGCCTCTAATAAGTAATCAGCTAATGATTTGATAATATTATAGTAGATAAAATTTACAAATAATAATAAAATTATCAAACCATCTTTAAAATATATTCGTTTTTTTAAATCCTTAAAGAAGTTTAATAAAATTTCCATTAATCTTATAAAATCATTAATATTGCTCATTATCTACTTCTTAACCAAACAAATCCATCTGATTGTCGCTTACTTCTTCATGTTGTTCCGGCTCTTCCGTATCATTGTTTCCCGGTTCAACCGGCGCAATTTCTATCTCCGGCTCCTCATTTTGAACCAGTCCCACATAAGTTACCCGGTAATTGCTGAGCAGGTTGCCCCGCGCCTTCCAGCCCTTCACTTCCACGATATCATTTAAGTTTATGCGCTGGGTAACTTTTTCCTTCATCCTGCCGCGCAGGTATTCCAGTTCAACCACCGGATTTGGATCGGTTGCGGCGACCACCAGGCGGGATTTGCTGTTTTCTCCAATGAATTTCATCATCTTCCCGGCGCTTTGTGTTTCGATATTAAACCGTTTCACATAAAAGTTCTCTTTTTCGCCGTCATAATGAACCGCTGAAATAACCGACTCCAGATTGAATTGTTCAATTTGAATCACATTTCCCGTATCATAGCGATTGGTCAATTCATAGCCCGTAAGTTCGTAAGTTCCGTCTTTATAAATAACCAGTATTTTCCCGCCGTTATCAAAGTTACCCAAATATTTGCCGCGGGCGTCCGTATTTAACCTGCCGACGGTTTCGTCATAATAAATATCAACGCCGCCCAGGCTGGAAGCGCCCACTTCGCGGCGGGTGACTTTACGCACCGGCCATTTGGTCAGAATATTACCCTGCGCGCCGCGCCCCTTTATTTCCAGTTCGCCAAAATCAAAATCAAAAGACTTTTTGCGCGCCCGGCAGGAAGGCGATAAATAAACGGTTACAATTTCCGATTCGCTGTTGGGATTGGCGGTAAAATATAAAACTTTCGATCCTTCGGCGCCTTTGGTCAGATCGTAATGTTTATCCCGGGTGATAGAGGTAATGGCAAAGCGTTTCGCATAATTTCTCTTCGATTTAGCGTCATAATAAATCATATTGTAGATAGTGCGCTCATCGCCTTTTTTCCAGACGGCGGCATGGATAATGTCTTTGCCGGTAAAAGTTTTGGCGGCAATCCGCGTCACGATAAACCGGCCGTCTTTAAGAAAAACAATAATATCGTCAATGTCCGAGCATTCGGATACATATTCATCCTTTTTCAGGCCGTAACCGATAAAACCTTCGGCGCGGTTGATATAAAGCTTCTGGTTAGCCAGGGCTACCTGCGTAACTTCGATATTGTCAAACGAGCGGATTATAGTTTTGCGTTCCCTGCCGGCGCCGTATTTTTTTTGCAGCCTGCGAAAATAATCAATGGCATATTCCGTAAGATACTTAAGATTGTGCTTAACCTGTTTGATTTCATCTTCCAATCCTTTAATAATCTCATCGGCCTTAAAGGAATTGTATTTGGAAATGCGTTTAATTTTGATTTCGGTCAGTTTAATGATATCCTCTTCGGTCACCGCTCTCAGTAATTTTGGTTTAAACGGTTCCAGGCCTTTGTCTATGGTAGAGATAACCGCTTCCCATGTCTCGCACTCTTCAATATCGCGGTAAATCCGGTTTTCAATGAATATCTTTTCCAGGGAGGAGAAAAAAAGCTTTTCGGATAAATCGGCTAACTGGTTTTCGAGTTCCCATTTCAATAACTGCACCGTATTTTCGGTGGATATTTTCAGCAGTTCGTTGACGCCTAAAAACATCGGTTTATCATCTACGATCACACAGCAGTTGGGAGAGATAGAAACTTCGCAATTTGTAAAGGCATAAAGGGCATCTATGGTTACATCGGGAGACACCCCCGGGGGCAGATCAATGACAATTTCCACGTCTTTAGCCGTATTATCGACGACATGTTTGATTTTGATTTTGCCGTTCTCATTGGCTTTAATAATCGAATCGATAAGAGCGGTTGATGTAATTCCATAGGGAACAGAACGAACAATTAAAGTTTTGCGGTCCGGGCTATCGATAATGGAACGCAGCCGTATTTTGCCGCCGCGCTGTCCCCCGTTGTAGTTGGCGAAATCAGCCAATCCCCCGGTAGGGAAGTCCGGCAAAATATTAACGGGTTTACCCTCCAGAATGCTGATGGAGGCTTCTAAAAGTTCGTTAAAATTATGGGGCATAATCCTTGTTGCCAGTCCGACGGCAATACCTTCTGCGCCCTGCGCCAGAACCAGCGGGAATTTTACCGGCAGGTGCACCGGCTCTTTTTGCCGGCCGTCATAAGACGACTGCCAGTGCGTGGTTTGCGGATTAAAAGCCACTTCGAGGGCGAATTTGGATAACCTCGCTTCGATATAACGGGGGGCCGCCGCGCCATCGCCGGTGCGGACGTCGCCCCAGTTGCCCTGGGTTTCAATCATCAAATCCTTTTGCCCTAAATTTACAATGGCGTCGCCGATTGCCGCATCGCCGTGAGGATGAAACTGCATTGTGTGACCAATAATATTGGCTACTTTGTTAAACCGGCCGTCATCCAGGCGTTTCATGGAATGCAGAATACGCCGTTGAACGGGTTTGAGTCCGTCAAATAATGCCGGCACCGCCCGTTCCAGAATCACGTAGGAAGCGTAGTCCAGGAACCAGTTCTCATACATCCCCTGGACATGAATGCTTTCGGCTATTTTGCCATTGCCGTTGCTTTGGTTTTCTATTGCGTTTATTCCATTTATGTTATCGTTTTCCACTTCAAATTCCTGTTTTTAAATGACTTCTTCAACCAAGGTTTCCACTAACATGTCTTTTTCGATCCGGAGATTATCGATGATAAAATCCTGCCGTTCCGGCGTATTTTTACCCATATAATATTCAAGTAGTTTATTTACGGAAGTGGCGCTGTCCAAAAGCAGCGGCTCCAGGCGGATATTTTCACCGATAAAATTGCCGAACTCTTCCGGAGAAATTTCCCCCAATCCTTTAAAACGGGTAATTTCTGTTTTCTCGCCGAGTTGTTCGATGGCTTTTTGTTTTTCTTCTTCACTGTAACAATAAATGGTTTCCTTTTTATTACGTACCCGGAATAACGGCGTTTCTAAAATATAGACGTGCCCGTTTTTAACCAAATCCGGGAAAAACTGCAGGAAAAAAGTCATTAGCAAAAGGCGGATATGCATGCCGTCCACGTCGGCATCGGTGGCAATTACCACATTGTTATAACGCAGGGTATCCAGACCGTCCTCAATATCCAGGGCGTGCTGCAACAGGTTGAATTCTTCGTTTTGATAGACAATTTTTTTGTTCATACCAAAGGTGTTTAAAGGTTTTCCCCGAAGGCTGAAAACGGCCTGGATTTCTACATTGCGGGATTTAGTGATCGATCCGCTGGCAGAATCGCCTTCGGTGATAAATAAAGTGCTGTCATAACGTCTTTCATCTTTGGTATCGGTAAAATGAACGCGGCAGTCGCGCAGCTTTTTATTGTGCAGGTTCGCAGTTTTAGCGCGCTGATTGGCCAGTTTTTTGATACCGGCCATATCCTTACGCTCCCGTTCCGATTGCTGAATACGCTTTAATAATGCCGCCGCCACATCATGATTTTGGTGAAGATAGTCGTCTAATTCCTTTTTAATATATTCCATGACATAATTACGAACGCTTTGTCCGTCCGGCGCCATCAGCGTAGAGCCTAACCTGGTTTTGGTCTGCGATTCAAAAACCGGTTCCTGGATGCGCACGCTGATAGCTCCAATAATGGAAGCCCTTATATCCACCGCATCAAAATCTTTGTTGTAAAACTCGCGCAGCGTTTTTACCACCGCTTCCCGGAATGCCGCTAAATGCGTGCCGCCCTGGGTCGTATATTGACCGTTGACAAAGGAATAATACTCCTCGCCGTACTGGTTGCCGTGTGTCAGGGCAAATTCAATGTCCTTTTCGCGAAAATGAATAACAGGATACCGAAAAGTCTCCGGATCGTTTTTACGGATTACCAGATCTTTAAGACCATCGGACGAAAAAAATTTTTTCCCGTTGAATTTAATGGTTAGTCCGGCATTTAAATAACTATAATTCCAGATTTGATTTTCCACAAATTCAGGCATAAAACGAAAATTGCGAAAAACGGATTCATCAGGCGTAAACCAGATCGTTGTGCCTTTGACTTCATCACTCTTTTCAAGCTTATGATCCTTAAGCAGATTTCCAAGTTTAAATTCGATCACCTTCTTTTTACCATCGCGGACGGATTGTACTTTAAAATATTGGGATAATGCATTGACGGCTTTAGTTCCAACCCCGTTGAGACCGACAGATTTCTGGAAAGCTTCGGTATCGTATTTCCCGCCGGTGTTGATTTTCGCTACGCAGTCAAAAACCTTGCCCAAGGGAATACCCCGCCCGTAATCACGCACCTCAACAATTTGATCCGTAATTTTTATATCGATTTGCTTGCCATAACCCATGATAAATTCATCGATTGAATTATCAATGGTTTCCTTAAGCAGCACGTAAATGCCGTCATCGGGCGAAGAACCGTCGCCGAGTTTGCCAATATACATTCCCGGTCTCATCCGGATGTGTTCCCGCCAGTCTAAAGAACGGATGCTGTCTTCTGTATACTTTGTCTCTTTTTCAATCATAGATAAACCTTAACTCATTATGCTGATTATAAATTTTTATGCCGGTCAACATATTCATCTAAAAGCCGGCGGATCATTTTCTGATACGGCGTTTTATGACTGCTGGCGATCAGTTTGAAAAAATCAACCGTTTTCCGGCTTAACGAAATGGTCACCTTTATGGTTTCGTCATTGGACGCCAGTTCCTCCGGCGAAGGAAGCGGCTGTAATTTTATTTCATCGCTATTGCTCATTATTCCCGGAACAATTATGATCAAGTGTACGTGAGTATACACAATTAATCTTTAAAAAGCAATACTTTTATATGGAAATTTTTATGTATATAAAAATGTATATATTTATGTATTCTTAATGCCGGAAAATCATTACGAAAAATCCCAAAATCCAAATTAAAAATTCCGAATTCCGAATTCCTACGTAAGGAGTCCCTTCGGGACAAATTCCAAATTCCAAAATCTGAAAATTCCCAGAGCCGTTTGCAAAACAATTTATTTTCTTAATAAATCACGGCATAGCATATTTTGTTGAATATCCCTTCGAAGAAACGTTTACATACTGCGCCTTTATCCTCGATATTTGCGCCACATGAATATAGTCGTGAGCCAGCCAGGAAGCCAGTAAATCACCGGCCCGGATTACACCTATGCCTTCCAGGTTGTATTGATTATCCCAGTCAGGATTCTTTATGGTCTTCAACCATTTAATGGATTTATCCCTTTCATCCATAAAGCTGTTCAGCGAGTCCTGAATATTACGCGAATTATAATCCCGTTCGATAACCCATTTTTTAGGATCGATGGGCGGCCAGGGCAAACCCGGATAGTGCAAAATCAAATCCAGCCGGCGCCGAAAGTCTTCCCGCTCTTCATCATAAAGATGATTGATAACTTCCAGAATTGACCACTCTCCGTCACCCGGCCTCCAATGCGCTTGTTTATCATCAACATATTTAAGGCTGTCCTGGATGGTTTCCAGGGTCTGATTAAACCGGTTAATAAATAAATTCAGCATTTTTTCAGTCCTCTGTTTTATTTAATTGTTCTTTTAATCGTACGGGTAATCCCTTGACAACCAGGTTATAGGAATCATCGATCATTTCCTTCAATTCGGTATCCGGCACATCGCCTTCCAATTCGACCGTATTCCAATGCCTTTTATTCATATGATACCCGGCGCGAACCGATTGATACTTCTGGCGCAGGGCTATTGCATAAACCGGGTCGCATTTAAGGTTTGCGCGGGGGACAGCTTCATCCATGGCAATTAATGCGAACATTTTTCCCTTCACTTTCAGCACCAGAGTCGTATCGTCAAACGGAAATTCTTTGGTTACGCCGGCTTTACCAGAACAATAATCGATAAAATACTGTAATGTCATTTAAAAAATCCAGATTTTATCATTATACTATTTTGTTTAACTGTGAATTTGAATTTCAACATACATGACTATCCTATTTAGCAGGTATATTGTTCATTTTTCAAAAAACAAATTAACAATAAAATATCTAATTACCAAGAAGGAAATTGGTTTGAAAAAATCTAAAAATAGTCCTACCTTTCATACCGGTTAAAAGGAGAACAGGCCATGCGCATTATTTTAATATTTCTATTGACGCTGCCCTTTTTGGCAGGCGCTGCGGAGAAAAAACCGTTTACAATCGAAGATCTTTACAGGATAAAATCGGTTAGCGATCCGCAAATTTCGCCGGATGGCAGCCGGATTGTCTATGTGGTAACCGAATACGATATGCACCGGGGTCGCAGTAATTCCGATTTATACATCATGGATGCCGACGGAAAAAAACAGCGCCGCCTGACCTGCAGCGAGGCGGCGGATTATCATCCGCGCTGGTCGGCGGACGGCCGGAATATACTGTTTGTTTCCGGCAGGGAAAATTCAGCGCAGGCCTGGAGTCTTCCAATGGCCGGAGGAGAGCCAAAACAATTAACGAATTTTCCGTCCGGCATTTCTGAGCCAGAATGGATCGGCTCATCAAAAAAAATTGTTTTTATTGCCAATATATTTCCCGAATGCGGCGCCGACAGAGAATGTAATGAAACTACGCAAAGCTCAATGGATAACGGACCGCTTCAGGCTCATATGGCCGATCGCCTGTTATACCGGCACTGGAATTTTTATAAGGATAGCCGGAGGGATCATATTCTTATGTATGATCCGGATTTAGATAAATATACCGATTTAACGTCCGGGGATTTCGATGCGCACGCTTTATGGGGAAGTTTTTCGATTTCTGCCGATGGCAGATATCTATGTTACGAATCCAATCATGATACCGTAGAGGCGGAAACGACCGATAAGGATATTTTTTTAGTGGATTTGGAATCGCTCGAAGCGGTTAATCTGACGGAAAAAAATATGGCCTACGATGGCTCGCCGGTCTTTTCTCCGGATGGAAAATATATCGCCTATCAAAGTCAGCAGGTTCCCGGATTTGAATCCGACTTTATACGATTAACGCTTTATGATATTGAAAAACAGACATCGAAAATATTGACGGATGAGTCCTTTGATTACTGGTCTTCGGACTATCAGTGGTCAGCGGACGGCGGTCAAATTTTTTTCATTACCCAGGAACGCGGGTATTATCCCTTATACCAATATGAATTGAAATCCGAAAAAATTTCCAAAGTACTTGATCTGAAAACCATCAATAACTACCAGATAGATCCATCTGCTCGATGGGTAGTTATAAGCCGCACCTCAATTAACCAACCGGTTGAATTGTTTAGAGCGCCTGTCAAAGGCGCTTTCGATAAGAAAAAAGCGACCCGTCTCACTTTTTATAATGCCCGGATTGAAGAGGAAGTAGATATCCGGCCGGCGGAAGAATTATGGATTGACAGTCCGACCGGCGCGAAAATTCATACTTTTCTGGTTAAACCGCATGATTTTGATCCCGCGAAAAAATATCCGTTAATTCTCAATGTGCACGGTGGTCCGCAGTATCAATGGGCAGATGCTTTTCGCGGCGACTGGCAGGTATATCCGGGATCGGGCTATATTGTCGCTTTTCCGAATCCGCACGGTTCTACCGGGTATGGGCAGGAGTTTACCAACGCTATTTCACGTGATTGGGGCGGGAAAGTATATGATGATATTATGGCGGTTACGGAGTATTTATCAAAGCTGGAATATGTGGATGAGAGCCGAATAGGCGCTATGGGCTGGTCTTATGGCGGATACATGATGATGTGGCTGGAAGGTCATACCGGTCGCTTTAAAGCTTTGGCAGCCATGATGGGATTATATAACCTGTCTGCTTTTTATGGCTCAACGGAAGAGCTATGGTTCCCGGAATACGATTTGGGTGGACCACCTTGGGAAAATCCAGATATTTACAAAAAATTTTCACCGGATCAGTATGTAAAGAATTTCAAAACGCCTTGTCTTGTTATCACGGGGGAGAAAGATTACCGGGTGCCTTATACGCAGAGTCTGGAGTTTTTTACAGCTTTGCAAAAAATGAATGTGCCGTCCCGGCTGATCATTTTTAAAAACGACGGGCACTGGCCGGATAATGTAAAATCAATGCCGTTCTATTATAATGCGCATCTGGATTGGTTTTATCAGTATCTTTGTGGAAAGCCGGCGCCGTATGATATGAATAAAATGTTAAAAAATCAGGTTTTTGAAGAAAGATAAACGGTTCAGGCATGAATACGGAATTTAATCCACAGGTTTTAAGCATTGCTTTCAGATTCTACTCACGGGTAATTCTGTTTCCCTATGATGAATTAACGCATGAATTCCAGCATATGCTAAGGGAAATGGAAAAGAATATCGAGACGGATATTGATAATACGGTGGCTTCGAATATTCTGGATATTATAAATTTTTATCAGGCGGAGGATATGTCTTCCCTCCAGGCGGAATATGCCCGGTTGTTCGCCCTGACTGAAGAATCAAAACCGCCGGTGCCGGTTACCCTGCGTGATCTGAAACCGTCGTTAGACATCGATTTGTTGAGAGATCTGCTATACGATACGGGTATGGTTCTGGATCAGGAAGACAACCCGGATTCGCTGGTAAATATCATGGATTATCAGGCTTTTCTTCTGGAGGAGAATCTGCAGGAGGCGGAATCTTTTATGGATCAATATATAAAACCATTTTTATCGGATTGGTGCGGCAGGTTATACCGCGAGAGTACTCTTGATTTTTACCGTGAAGCCGCAAAGGGATTGATTGAAATGATAAGACTTTTAGAATAAACGTTTATGCCCGTAAAAACAGAAGATGATCATATTTATCTGAGTGTTCGTGATCTGACCGCTCATACATCATCTCATCAAATGATCTCCTCATTTCCTCTGCCACAGCGGGGTATGCTGGGCAGACAGGCCCAGACGGATATCCAAAAACGAAAAGATAAACATTATGGTTTATTTCACGGCGAATTTCAGGTTAAGCAGTCTTTTGCTTTCCGCGGCAAGACATTTATAGTACAGGGAAGGATAGACGGTGTTTATCAACTGCCGGAAAGGCTGGAAATAGAGGAGATAAAATCCGTTATTCTTTCGGCGGCGGATTTTAAGAACTTCAATATTGCAGATTATCCTCAGTTTACGGAGCAGGTGCTCTATTATTCACTGCTTTTGGAAAATGAAACCAACGGCACAGAGATCCGGCCTCATTTAATCATCATCAATCTGGTAAATGATAAAACACTCACTTTTAAAATTTCTTATAACCGGCAGCATGTTGAATCGATGTTATTTAACAGATTCAATGAAATATTAGATGATCTGAAAAGGGAAGAGCAAACGCGTCAGAATTTCCGTGAACAGCTTAAGGAAATGTCGTTTAATCTGCCGGAAAACAGGCCTCAGCAGGATATGTTCATGAAACAATGGTCGGAATGTCTGCAGAACAGCGAACACCTGTTAGCGTCCGCCCCAACCGGCACGGGTAAAACAGCCGCCGCTTTATATCCTGCCATTCAATATGCGCTTTCGCAGGGAAAACGCCTGTTTTTTATCACATCAAAAACGACCCAGCAAAACATTGTCCGCGATACAATTCAACCGTTGGTAGACAAAGGGTTGAAAATAAAAACGCTTTTTCTGCGCGCTTCCGAAAAAATGTGTGCGAATGATATTTATTTTTGTCATGAAGCCTATTGTCCTTTTGCCAAAGAGTATCATGACCGGCTTTTATCTTCTAATATTCTGGAAGAGCTTTCCTCGCAGTTTATGTTTCTTCCGGATACGATTTATAACGCGGCTGTAAATGCGACGCTTTGTCCGTTTGAAGTGTTGCTCGATCTGTCCGCCTATGCCGATGTGATTGTCGGCGATTATAATTATGTTTTTGATCCGGCGGTTTACCTGAGGAGACTGTTCAACAAAAAAGACTATTCGGACTGGATTCTTATTATCGATGAGGCGCATAATCTTTATACCCGGGGTATGCAGTACCTGTCGCCCGGGCTAAGGCGTTCATCGGTGCAGGATTTGATTAAACTTACAAAAACTAAAAAAGAAAAAATCTATGATAAATTAAATGATACGCTGAGTGAAATCGACAAGGCATTTTCCATTTTACAGCAGGAAGGTGAAATTCATTATGAGAACCTGCAATATTTTACCACCAGTCTGGATATCATAAAATGGAACGATTTATACAATAGTTATGAAGCGGCATTTATTAACTATCTGATTCATAAAGTCAAAAAAAAGCAGGTTATCATTGATGATCCCATAGAAAAATTTTTTTATGCGCTGCGCCGGTTCGTTCAGATTGCCCGTCTCGAAGATAATGCGTTTATCACCTTTTATGATGCTGCGGAAGGTGGTTGCCTGCAAATAAAATGCTGCGATCCTTCGGAATATCTGGGTCAGAAAATTGATAAATTTCATGCGGTGATCGCTATGTCCGCCACTCTGGATCCCATTGGGTTTTATAAGGAAGCCCTGGGGTTTAATTCCGGGCGCACCAGATTATTACAGTTGGAATCGCCTTTTCCGTCCCGAAACAGGAAGATAATAATTGTGCCGGGAATATCAACGCGTTTTAAAAATCGGCATAAACATTATGAAAAAATTGCCGAAATTATTAAAAAAACTGTATCGATCAAACGGGGGAATTATCTGGCATTTTTCCCCAGTTTTGAGTTTTTAGCGAATGTGAATCTGTTCCTTGGCAATTTGGCGGCGACAAAAATCATACAGAAACCATCCATGAATGAAGCGGAACGGGACCGGATAGTCGGAGATTTAAAAAAGGCAGACGAACCCTGTCTTTTGCTGGCCGTGATGGGTGGTATATTTTCCGAAGGTATCGATTATCCTGGATCGTCGGCCATAGGCGTTTTTGTGATCAGCCCGGCATTACCGCCGGTCAGCTACGAACGCGAACTGCTGCGTCACTATTACGACCGGAAAAACGGGCAGGGGCTTGAATATGCGTATATTTATCCGGGTATGAATAAAGTGATTCAAAGCGTTGGCAGGCTGATAAGATCGGCGCAGGATCAGGGAATTGTGGTTTTGATTGGCGAAAGATTTAGTGAGGAAAAATATAATGCCATATTGCCTGAATATTGGTTTGACTTACAACAGGAAATAGCCGTAACCAATCAATATGAAAAAGAGATAAAGAAATTTTGGAAAGAAATAACGAAAAATTAGAACAGGAAATCAAGCGTCTTCGCAAACAGCTTAAACAGTTAAAAGAAGAAAAATCAGAACTGCAGCGAAGGCATAAAATATATCATGATGCCATAGAAAATGCTCAGGGCGTTCCGTATCTTCTTAATTTAGAAAAGATGACTTATGAATTTTTCGGGGAAGGTTGTTATGAATTAATCGGCATTCCAAATGACCGGATAAATCCGGAAAATTATAAAAAACTGGTTAAAGATATTCAGGTTATCGGGTATGCCGGCCCCGTGGATGCAAAAGAATACAGCCAGCTATTTAAGGAAGGTAAATTAGAAGGTTATAATATAGATCTGAAAATAAGAACGCCTCAGGGTGTGGAAAAGTGGCTCAGCGACGACAGCGTTCCCATTTTTGATGAAAAAACCGGAAAAGTTGTAAAATCCCTTGGCGTACTTCAGGATATAACTAAACGGAAAAATCAGGAACTTGCCGTCACAGCATTGGAGCAGAGATATCGTCTTCTTTTTGAATTATCTCCAACGGGCATTATTCTGGAAGATGAAAACGGTTTCATTGTAGAAGTCAATCCGGCTATATGCCAGTCTTTAAAACGTACAAGGGAAGAATTAATCGGAATGGACGCCCGCGAACTTTCCTTGGATCCCGTAGCTAAGGTTGAGGATAATATAAGAAGAATTCTTGCCGGTGAAGAGTTACATCATATGGAACCGACCCGCATGAAAGACGGTACGGCCTGCATGATGGAACTGCATGAAACCTGTATTGAATTGCCGGACGGCACCAGGCATATATTGGTTATCGCGAACGACATAACGGAACGTATTCAATTGGAGAACCAGCTTCGTCATTCACAAAGAATGGAAGCTGTGGGAAGAATGGCCGGGGGCGTGGCCCACGACTTTAATAACCTGCTTACGGTTATCCGGGGATATTGTGAACTTGCCTTGCTTAATATGGCCGAGAACGATCCGAATGTGAAACGTATCAGCCTGATTAATGAAGCTGGCCGCCGGGCAGAAGCAATGACCCAGCAATTGCTGGCATTCAGCCGTCGCCAGGTTCTTAAAATGGAAGTTTTCGACTTAAATGACCGGCTTCGTGATCTTACTACTTTGCTTGATCGTTTAATCGGTGAAAATATAAATCTGAAGCTCAATCTTTCCAGCAGTCCGATCTTAATAAAAGCGGACGCCGGCCAGTTGGATCAGGTTATTATGAACATGGTAATTAATGCCCGCGACGCTATGCCGGAAGGCGGTACGCTGATAATTGCCACAAATATTGTCACTAAAGTACCGGAAGTGGAAGATGAGCATATAAAATTTGAAGAAGAACAAGCCATATGCCTTTCGATCACCGATAATGGCTGTGGGATGGATGCCGAAGTTCAAAAGCATATTTTCGAACCATTTTTTACAACAAGAGAACCGGGAGAAGGCACCGGTCTGGGACTTTCCACGGCCTATGGAATAGTCAAGCAATCCGGTGGATTTATTAATGTATCCAGCGAAATTAATATCGGAACAACCTTTGATATTTATCTGCCGGTTTATATCGATGACGGTATTGAGTATATCGCCGACCATATCGCCATGTCTGCAGAAATATCGGGCAACGAAGAAATCGTTGTGGTGGAAGATGAATTGGAAGTAAGAGATATTATTTATGAAAGCCTTCTGCGGTACGGATATCAGGTAAAAATTGCCAGGGATGGAATTGAAGCATATAAAACCATATGCGGGGGTAATAATCCGCCGGATCTGTTATTAACGGATGTGGTCATGCCCCGAATGGGCGGGGTGGAATTGGTATCCAAGTTAAAGGTTAAATTTCCCGGTCTGCGTGTGATGTATATCTCCGGTTATACGAATCTTCCGACCAGCATACAAAAAGAAATAATGACGCATGATAATTATCTGCAAAAACCTTTTACACCGATAAAATTAGTACAAAAAGTCAGGGAAATTCTGGATCGTTAAGACCAAACCTATTTATCTTTTTTCTGAAAATTCGTCTGTTGCTTTACTTAACTGTATTATTTAAATTGTGCACCCAATGCGAAAGTGGTGGAACTGGCAGACGCGCTAGGTTCAGGGTCTAGTGCCCGCAAGGGCGTGGGGGTTCAACTCCCCCCTTTCGCACAACAAAGCCTGTTCTGACAGGCTTTTGTTTTTATCTTCGCAGAATTTTTATACTTCATAAACTATAGGATACATTTAATATTCAGTGAAAAACACAATAATTTTTAAAATAATATTTAATTTCATATTGCAAGTGAAAATTTTCTTTTGTATCATATCGCGAAAATAAAAATGTATTTTTATAATTATATTTGGAAAAAAATAAAATAATCAATAGGTTAAAAAAAGATTTATCTTTTCAGGTTAAAACATGTAAATTGAACTATTACAAATTAATATGATTCATGATCAAAGGAGAATATAAAATGAGTGAACGTGTTTTCAATTTTAATCCGGGTCCGGCCGCTTTGCCATTGGAAGTTTTACAGGAAATTCAGCGGGATTTAATCAATTATAAAGGCGAAGGCCTTTCTGTGATGGAAATGAGTCACCGGTCGAAAGCTTTTGAAGCAATAATCAAAGGCGCAGAAAACCTGATGAAGGAAATTATGGGAATACCCGCAGGCTATAAAGTTTTATATCTTCAGGGCGGGGCAACTCTGCAATTTGCCGCTGTACCTTTGAACCTGATTGGTCCAGGGCAGCATGCGGATTATATAAATACCGGTTCATGGGCTAAAAAAGCAATCGGCGAAGCAAAAAAATTAGGAAAAGAAGTTAATGTCATCGCCACTTCGGAAGATGTGAATTATTCCCGTATTCCCAAAGATTTCAAAGTAACGCCGGACGCAGCTTATCTTCATATTACTTCAAATAACACGATTGCCGGAACACAATTCAGTAAATTTCCGGATACGGGCAAAGTGACTCTGGTCTGCGATATGTCATCGGATTTTAATTGTCGTAAAATAGACGTAAGTAAATTCGGCCTTATTTATGCCGGGGCACAAAAAAATATGGGACCGGCAGGCGTCACCATTGTTATTATCCGTGAAGACCTGATGCAGAAAAGTCCGGATAATATCCCGACTATGACGAGTTATAAAATACTTGGTGAAAAGGATTCTCTGTACAATACACCTCCCTGTTTTTCCATTTATGTAGTAAAATTAGTTTTGGAATGGATTAAAAAACAGGGCGGACTCTCCAAAATCGAAGAAATCAATGAGAAAAAAGCAGCCTTGCTGTACAATGCGATCGATGCCACCGATTTTTACAAAGGCACGGTAGAGAAAGACAGCAGGTCCATTATGAATGTTACCTATCGTTTGCCCTCGGAGGATCTTGAAAAAGAATTTATCGCCCAGGGTTTGAAAAATGGTCTGCTGGGATTGAAAGGTCACCGGTCAGTCGGCGGTATAAGAGCTTCCATTTATAATGCCGTTTCCCTGAAGGCGGTTGAATCTTTAGTAAGTTTTATGAAGGATTTTGAGAAGAAAAACGGATAAAAGTTCTTTAAATATTTAATGGTTGTTTTTATTTATGGGGGCGTCGGTCGGCGTCCCTTTTTCATTTCATTTTAAATGAGCTGTTTTTTATTGAAATGAATTTTGAATATCATTGAAATTTTAGCTTGATAATATAATAGTGAAGGGGTAGATTATCCTGTGAATAAAGTAAATACTGATATTAATATAAATTTTTAATTAATCCATGAAATTTGCAACGGTTATAATTTCTTTAATTCTTATTGTCTTTGCAGGCGCTTTTATGATGGGTTTTATGCAGGACAGTGAGATAATTATTGAAAAAGAAATAATACTGGAGGTGCCGGAGGCAGTTGTTTTTAACACACTTATAGATTTTGATCATTATAACACCTGGTGTCCTCAATTGGTTGAAAACAACTATAATCTGGAAAAAAGTTACCGCCATGTGCGTTATGATCTCTGGCCAGAAGATTATGTTCTTAATGAATCCATAGAAATTAATCTTCAGGGGCGGAATATTATTATCAGGGCAGCTTCCGATAATCCGGTGTCCTTATTGAAAAACTTCAATAACAATATCAGATTGATTTCTTTACCGGATGGCACAACCAATTTATTCTGGCAGATTTCTTACCGTATTGAACCAATTTACAGCAAACTCATCAATCGGATGCTGATAGAACCTCAGATGGAAAGCATGATTTCCAATAATCTTGAAGGCTTACAGGAATATCTTTTGCCGGATTAGTTCTGATTTAATTTTACATTTTCTAAATCTTAGTTACCGATAAAACTCTTATTCCTTTTAGAGACGACTTTTACAGCCTGCTGTGCCGCTATCAGAATAGGGTCCCATACCGGAGAAAAAGGCGGCGCATAACTTATATCCAGTTCGGAAATTTCACGGACATTCATTTTTTGATGAAGTGCGGTGGCAAGAATATCGATGCGTTTGGCAACGCCTTCTTTACCGGCAATCTGCGCGCCCAATAACCTGCCTGTTTCGGCGTGAAAAATGAGTTTCACCGTAACAGGCTTATTATCGGGATAATAATGAGCGCGGCTGTTACTATTGATTAATACCGTTTTGAAATCAATTTTCATTGATTCACATTCCTGAGAGGTTATACCGGTTCTGGCGATCTCCAAATCGAATACTTTCACAGCCGCTGTTCCTGTTACACCTTTAAATACAGAATACTTTTCTGTCATATTATCGCCGGCTATGCGACCCTGCTTATTTGCCGTAGTGCCCAGAGGTATATAATCATATTTGTTCGTAACAATGTTGAAAACTTCAGCGCAATCCCCTGCGGCGTACACGCCACTCAGATTTGTCTGCATTTTCGGATTGGTGGTAATGGCGCCCGTCTTTCCCAAATGAATGCCTGATTTTTTGGTAAATTCTACCTGAGGTTTGCTTCCCACGCAGAAAACAACCATGTCCGCATCAATAGATTCCCCGGTTTGCAAGTATACTTTTTTTACAGTCTGACCTCCGGAAAGCGATTGAATGCCATTATTTTTTATTACGATACATCTCTTGGCGGCAAGCTCGGCTTCGATGATTTCCGAAATATCCTGATCGACATTTTTCATCAACCGGTCCGCCATTTCCACGATGGTAACCCCGATATTATATTTAGCCACCGCTTCTGCTGTTTCTAACCCGATATATCCTCCTCCGGCTATTACAGCGTTTTTAATATCACCGGATTGTAAAGCCTGCTTGATTTTTTGTGCATCATCCAGGGTGCGCAATACATAAACATGATCAAGATCCGTACCCGGAAGTTTTGGCATGATGGCGCCTGCTCCGGTAGAAATTAATAATTTATCATACCGGAATACCTTGTGCTCGCCGGAATTAAGATCGGATACCGAAATTGTTTTTTGCCTGGAATCAATCGCATGCGCTTCATGCTTCAGTAATATTTTAATATTCATTTTTTCCCGGAATGTTTCTATATCCCGTGCAATCAGATCCCTGCCGTTTTTAATTTCATCCGAAACAAAATAGGGTAAACCGCATGATCCATAAGATACAATATCCGATTTTTCAATAACCAGAATAGCGGCATCGGGATCATTTCTTCGTGCCCGGCTGGCAGCCGACATACCGGCCGCATTTCCACCGATAATTATAATTTGAACAGGTTTTGACATCATTTTCTTCTCAACTTAGTTTAAAATACTTGTATTTTCAGATAATGCCATGAAGCGGTCCTCCTTTAGCGCCCAGCCGGTCGACATTTTTTTCTACGGATGGATCTTCTTCCAAAGGAGGCGCATGATGGGGCTTTATCCGGGCATCAATGATCAATGGCCCTTTACAACCCCAGTGTTTATTTTCAATAAACTCATTTACGCCATAAATATCATGCGACGGATTGGATCGGGTAAAAGTGACCCAAAGAAAATTATTCAGACTTGCTTTTACAAACATCAAATCGTCAACCAGGACAATCATAGCAATTTGATCATGTTTCTTACCGGCTAACAGTAAACTAAATTTTAGAATTTCCTGTTTAGCGGAAGAATAGGAATTAAAAGAAGAAAATTCTATGGCTAACAGGCCGGGCAGTATCAGTGATTTGTCCAGGCCTTTGAGATTCCAATTTATATCCGAGTCTTTAAAAGCCAGTTTTCGTATTGGATTTCCAGCGGCGGCGATAATGGCTTTAGAGCCCCGGTTCAATTTTGTACCGGAATAATCAAGCGTATCTATGGTAGTATTTGTCTGAAAATGAATATCTTTTTTCCAGTTTACCCTTGATAAAATATGCATAAAGAAAGATTCAGGTTTTTGAATATCTAAATCCGGATCATCTTCGTCTGTTGCGATGAAAAGATATTTGGCCAGGGAAAGCTGACCATAACCCAGAATGGCATTGGCCTGGGTCAGTAATTCCATCGGTTCACGCTCACTACTATATGGTGTATAGCGCTCTCTGCCTATGGCCAGTAAAAGAGGATGCACGCCGGCGGCATCCACGGCATGGACCGCTTTTATGCCGGGTATTTCAAATGGAATTAATTCACGGGTCAGATCATGGATGAATTTTCCGATTACAGAATCTTCCTGAGGCGGACGCCCCACAACGGTGAAAGGCCAGACGGCCTCTTTTTTATAAAACACCTTATCGATTTTTAAAACCGGAAAGTCATGGGTCATGCTGTAATAACCTAAATGATCTCCGAACGGTCCCTCCGGCAAAAGCCTGGAAGCGTCGATACGGCCGGTGATACAAAAATCAGCGTCGGTTGACAGATAATATCCGTTAAACGGTTGATATCGAAAACGTCTTCCCGCCAAAGCTCCGGCGAAGGATAATTCGGATAAATTTTCCGGCAGGGGCATTATTGCCGCCAGCGTATGGGCTGGCGGTCCGCCGATAAATATGCTTATTTTTAACTCTTTTTTTAATGTAATGGCTTTGGTATGATGAACCCCAATACCGCGATGAATCTGGTAATGCAAGCCCGTTTCATCGTTCAATTTGTATTGATTTCCCGACAACTGAATACGATACATTCCCAAATTACTATGGTGAATGTCCTTATACTCCGGATCAATGGATAGAACCTGAGGCAGGGTAATAAAAGCGCCGCCGTCTTTTGGCCAGCATTTTATCATCGGAAGCCGGTCAATTTTTGTTTCGTTGAAAAAGCCGGATATTTTGTTGATTTTTTTTGGCAGGGCATTTTTTCCTGTTAGCGGCAGATGTGCCAAACGATGAAAAGATTTCAGACCGGTAACAGGATTGATTTTAAGCCGGATCAGGTCTTCAACTTTTTTAAGCGTATGGCGAAAAATAAATCTCAGGCGGTCTTCGGTTCCAAATAAATTTGAAACCGCAGGAAAGGGACTGCCTTTCACCTTTTCGAAAAACAACGCCGGTCCGCCAGCTTTGAATACCCGCCGGTGTATGGCTGCCATTTCCAGGTCTGGATCGACTTCCCGGTTAATTCTAAGTAAAAAACCATGCCGTTCGAGATCGTTAATACAATCCCCAAGACTTTTATAAATCAAGTCATCTCCCGATAAATAATTCCGAACCTCTGCATAAAAAAGGCAAATCCATTTTTAAAAACTTGAAATTTCTTTTTCGGTTCGGACAGATTCCAACGACGGGAAAATAAAGCGGATGTAAATGGCAATCAAGGGCTTTAAAGTGAATTATTCTTCCTCTGGCTCCTGCAGAGTATGCAGGATGTTATCGCGGATTAGAAGCAATATAGCCGCCTGGGAAACAATTACGTACTTTTCCCTGTCGAATTCGATTTCAATGGCGGCTTTACGCAGAAATAAGGCATAATCGTCTTCTTCGGCCTGCAACGGCAAATAGCGGGGTTCCGATTTAGACAAATCCCAGGGCTCATCGCCCATGCTGTTGGGATCCGGCAAAGGATACCCGGGGCCTACTTTAACAACATATCCGCCCTGTACTTTTTCCTTAGTTTCCACGCCCTGAGGCAGATACAAGCCAAAAGAGGTGCGTTCCCGGCTATCATCAGGTTTAATAAGAACCCTGTCGCCGACGACAATAATTTGTTTTTTATTCTTCATAATTTTTATTCAAAAACCTGTTTCTAAACACTGGCATTTTAATAAAATAGGTGATAAAAGTAAAGTTACTGTTTGCCTGGAGTTTGAATTAATCACGATTACTATGTACTTTCGGCAACACTTAATAGCAAAACCGGAGCAGTAAACTGTGGCTTTATCGAATATAAAAGAAACGCCTGAAGTTACCGCAAAAATTATCAGACTGACACTGAAACACAAATGGACTTTGTCAAGAAATACAAGCGCCTTTAAGGAAAATGTTCTGATATATCTCCGTTATAAAGGCATCACCGGTTACGGTGAGGCGGCGCCGAATGTCCGTTATGGTGAAGAGGCGCATTCGACTATAAGTAAAATCGAATCGGTCGCTCCTTTGTATGCCGAGATGGATATTTTTAAGCAAGAAGCGATTGAAAAACGAATCAAACACGAAATTTCCGATAACAGTTGCGCCCGTGCTGCCCTGGATATTGCATTAATGGACTGGCTGGCCAAAGCGCAAAACATACCTTTGTATAAATTGTTTGGCTGTCAAAATAAACAAATAGTGCCTACTTCATTTTCTATAGGCATCGATCAGCCGGATATCATAAAGAAAAAAGTTGAAGAAGCCGCTGATTTTCAGATTTTAAAGGTAAAGCTTGGAGGTTCAAACGACCGGCAGATCATTGAAGCCATTCGCGCTGTGACGGACAAACCAATCCGGGTAGACGCTAATGAGGGATGGAAAGATAAACATAAAGCGCTGGATATTATTCGCTGGCTGAAATCGGAGGGCGTGGAATTAATAGAACAACCCATGCCGGCAGAAATGTTAAAAGAAATTACCTGGCTGCATGAGCGTACCGATGTTCCTTTAATTGCGGATGAATCCGTAAAATCCTGCGGGGAAATACCACAAATTCAGGATGCCTTTGACGGAATTAATATCAAGCTTATGAAAGCGGGCGGCATTCAGGAGGCGCTTCGAATGGTCGCTATGGCTAAAAAATTGAACATGAAAATAATGTTAGGCTGTATGATTGAAACTTCTGTTGCTATTTCGGCTGCTTTGCATCTGGCTTCTCAGGCGGATTATATTGATCTTGACGGTCATTTGCTGATTCAGGAGGATCCTTTTTCCGGGATTGATATTGTAAACGGAGTTTTGCAAATACCGGATAAACCCGGTCTTGGTATTTATCCGGCGTCCGTTTAATAATTCTATAAAAAATATGGCTAACACCCGAAAAAATGTTTGTATTTTTACTGAATAAATGATATGTTTACATGACAAATTCCATTGATATAACCGGGGAAAAAACCGGTTTTATAATTATGTGAAGTTATATTATATGCCACGGGAGGCCTGTATGCACAAAGCAAATCTTGACTGGGGAAATCTAAGTTTCGGCTATATGAAAACAAACTGCCATCTGGAGTATTATTTTAAAGACGGTAAGTGGTCGGAAGCTAAGGTGGTGAAAGATGATATATTGCATCTGCATATGTCGTCAACCTGTTTGCATTATGGTCAGGAGGCATTTGAAGGTATGAAGGCGTTTACGCATAAAGACGGAAAAGTAACCGTTTTCCGTGCAGATGAAAATGCCAGGCGCATGGTAAAATCGGCGGAAAAAATTCTGATGCAGCCTTTTCCCGAAGCCATGTTTTTAGATGCAGTTAAACAGATCGTCAAATTAAATAAAGAATACATTCCTCCTTATGGCAAAGGCGCCAGTTTATATATCCGTCCGCTGCTGATTGGCGTATCGGGTATCTTAGGTGTGCGTCCTTCGGATGATTACCTTTTTGTAATTTTTGTTTCTCCTGTTGGACCCTATTTTAAAGAAGGATTAAAGCCGATTGATCTTTATGTTGAAGAAGAGATGAAACGCGCTGTTCCCGGCGGCACCGGAGACGCAAAGGTTGGCGGTAATTATGCCGCCAGTCTCAGGGTTTCCAAAAAGGTAAAAGACCTTGGCTATAAGGAAGTGCTTTATCTTGATGCGGCGCATAACCGTTATCTGGATGAATCCGGGCCGGCTAATTTTTTCGGCATTACAAAGGATAAAAAATATGTAACGCCTAAATCGGAATCAATATTACCCAGCATTACAAATAAAAGCCTGATGACGCTGGCAAAAGAGGAATTAGGCATGGCTGTCGAACAGCGACCGGTTGATGTCAATGAGATTTTTGATTTTGCGGAAGCCGGCTGTTGCGGAACTGCTGCCGTAATTACCCCGGTACGCAGTATCACTTACCGGGATAAAAAAGCCATTTATACAGGTGATGAAACAGGGCCTGTATGCAGTGCTTTATATAAAAAATTAACGGCTATTCAATTAGGCGATGAAGAGGATAAATATGGTTGGAATATGGAAATTCCACTTTAATCCTAAAACGGATAAAAAAGTCTCCACTGGTAAGGAGACTTTTTTATCTATGTTTCCTGCGATAAAATAATTTATTGAAAATTTGTAGAACTGTACCCAGCGATTGAGCAACATTCTGAATCGGTTCTTTGATTTCCTTGCTGACCATTTGTTCCAGGTGAACAATGTCATCGATAGTTTCTTCAATCTTTTTGGTGCTCGAATTTGCTCTTTTTGTTAATTCGCGCGCATTTTCCAGTATTTCCGGAAGATCATGATTGACGATAACCAGCGTATCATTAAGACGATTAAGCACATCTCTTAATCGAAGTATCATTGGGATAGCCAGTACGACCAGTACAATCATTGCAATCAGAAACATAACTAAAATAGTTTCCCACGTAGCCATAAGCTGCTCCAGGTGTTAAAGGTTAATATTTTTTATCAGCAATCTTATGGTTTTTTCTTCGATGCTGTTTTCTTTGCCGATGTTGCTTTTTTGTCCGGTTTTTCCGCTGAGTCTTCATCCAGAGAATTGATCTCGGCTTCAAAATCACGCTCTTCGGCGGTCTGGGCTTGTTCGAAAACCGCTTTCCCGCGATCGATGGTATCGGAAAGCTTATCCCGCAGATCGGTTAGTTCGTTTTTAATTTTGTCTAATTCCTTTTTAGCCTTACCGAAAAGATCGTCGCTCTCACTCATCAAATCTTCCCGCATGTCTTTCCCGCTTTTAGGGGCGAAAAGAATACCAACGGCCATGCCGACTAATCCACCGGCCAAAAATCCCTTTATCATATCTCCACCTGACGACATATTGTACCTCCAATTATAAAGTTAAAATTGTTAAAGATCGAGTTATTAGGTCAACTAAACTTAATCATTATAAGTTTCGTTTTCAAATACTATTGTATATTTCGTCAGCCTGTGATATTTTCTGAATAAAAATTTAAAAAATATTTTATTGGGTATAGTTGAACAATCATAAACAAAGTACTGAAGAGAAAATAGTCCGGGCGCTTAAGGAAGCGTCCGCTTTATTGATTACCGCCGGCGCCGGAATGGGCGTAGACTCGGGGCTGCCGGATTTTCGGGGTAACGAAGGTTTCTGGAAAGCCTATCCGCCAATAGCAAAATTGGGTATTGGCTTTGCCGAAATGGCTAATCCCCGCTGGTTTGAAACCAAACCACGGCTGGCCTGGGGGTTCTACGGTCACAGGATGAATCTTTACAGAAATACGATTCCGCATAAGGGTTTTGAGATGCTGCTAACATTGGGTTTAAAAATGTCCGGCGGATATTTTGTCTTTACCTCCAACGTAGATGGTCATTTTCAAAAGGCGGGATTTGATAAGGAAAAAATTGTTGAATGTCATGGTTCGATTCATCATTTGCAGTGCACCGGGCCGTGCTGTGCGGAAATCTGGGATGGAAAGCAGATTAAAGTTGAGGTAGATAAAGAAAGCTTTGAAGCGCAGGAACCTCTACCTCTTTGCCCGCACTGCGGGAAATTAGCCCGGCCCAATGTGCTGATGTTCGGCGACTGGAGTTGGGTGCCTCACCGGACGGAATTTCAGCATATAAGAATGAACGAATGGATGGATAAAATATTGAGGGCGGGGCATAAACTACTCGTTATTGAACTGGGGGCAGGAATCGCTGTGCCGACGGTGCGCTACGAATCTGAAAACCGCGCCGAACAGTCCGGGGGAATTTTACTGCGCATCAATCCCAGGGATGATCAGGCGCCAGCAGGGCATCTGTCGCTAACAATGCGCGCTCTGGAGGGAATTGAATATATTGACAGATTACGGCAGGACTGATAAATAAGGGTCTGGTAACAAAATAGATTTTTAGAGCTTTATAATTACTTTATTATAAATAAGCTGCAAAGTAATCTCGCTGGATTTAATAGTTTTAAGAGAAAAAATACTATTAATTAATTTGCTAACGGTTTTATAGGCTTTTATATTATATAAAAATTCTCAATAAATACTAAGCTCTTGAACACCAAACTGCAATAAAAATGGAGATTTAAAATGAAAGCTTTATTATCTCTAACAATTATATGCATATTACTTCATGCTCAACTTGTTTTTGCCCAATGGACAGACATTGAACTTCCTACAAGTTCAGGCGGCGCCGTAAATTCGATTTGCGTTAAGGGTGAAAAAATATTTGCCGGAAAAGACGAAGGAATTTATATATCGGAAGACAATGGTTTGCATTGGAGAAAGATGAATCCGGATCTGCAACCAAGGTATAGTTTGGATCCAAATCTACGTTTAGTCGTGGCCACTAATGAATTTATAATAATTACTGGTTCGGACCTTGACGTGCATATATCAAAAGACGATGGTGAAACATGGATTAAACAAGGTTTAGCTACTAGTCCCCGAACTACCCCGGATAGAATAGCAGCAGGAGGTGATTGGATTATTTGCGGTGAGACTATTGGGTATTGTTTTAATGGGCAGTCGTTAGACGGGGGGTTGACATGGACCGAATTTGATTCATTGACATCAATTATTTCTGCAGGTATAAACGACTCAATTGCCTTGGTCGCGACTTCATCAGGATTATTGCGATCTGCAGATTATGGTTCATCATGGCATAAAGTTCTTAATATTTCCATAGATTTGAATGATCCTGTACCAATTGTCTTTTTTGATAATACTATTTATATGGGTATTAGCTCATCTGCTGAAAAAGGATATATATGGACATCATTGGATAATGGTTTAACATGGGAAGAAACCGGTTACATGCAATGTAGTTATATTAATTCCATTATTGGAAGTCCAGTACAATCCGATAGCCAATATATCTTTGCCGCTACGGATTCTGGAGTTTTTCACTCATCGGATAAAGGTGAAAGCTGGATTAAAAAAAGTAATGGTCTTAACAGTGATCTCATTTTTTCATTAGCTTTTAAAGTACAAGGCACCGAGGGAACACCGATGTTATTTGCCGGAACCGGAAACGGAATTTTTGTTTCCTCGGATTATGGGAATAATTGGACAGAAACTGGCAGCCCGTCAGATTGGTTGTTTAATATTTCAGGATCCGAGATCTATGCAATTTCATCACAGACTACCTATAGTGGCAATTCTAGATACCGTTTCTTCGAATCCGATTCTGGCTTTAAAACAGTCGTCTGCCATTCTATGGATAATGGTTCCAGTTGGGATAAAATTTATTCTGGATATCTTAATGGAAAAGCTAAAATCACATCATTTGTCAGGAATAGTAATGGTGTTCTATTTGCAGCAGGCGACTGGTATGACTTATATAGTTTCATTTTTCAATGTATGGGCAGTATTGTTTTTTCTTCAGATAATGGAGGATTAGATTGGGTAACCATTTATCAGGATTCTTCAACATTTAATCCGATTTTAGGAGCGCACGACGCTGATGTTTATATGAATACAGTTAGTTCATTTGCTAATACAGGTCGAGGCCTTTCACGTTTTTTTGATAATGGGAATAGCTGGGAAAAGTTACATCCTGTGATAGAACCAATGGTACCATTGGATACCATTACAAAGCCTCCTATTAACGATTTTTCATCTGATGGCAATAAAATATATTTGGCCGGAGGATCAAAAGCGGTAATTTCTGGTAGACCGCCTAAGGTCATGATTTATAATCTTATTGCTTTTTCAGAAGACCATGGACAGAATTGGACAAGATTAGAATCTCCTTTAGATTCAACGACTATTGTAGAAGATGACGAATATGATACTTTATCTGTTATAACAAATATCTATCCCATTTTCAATCATATTATGGTGGGCATGCAGGCTTATAATTTTTATAATTCTCCATGGTTCCTTTCGAACGGAGGTGGTTTTTATCATCTTTACTATAATGGCTCTGAATGGGTTATAGCAGATACGGCGTTTGCAAATCAATCCGTTTTCACTTTTGAATCTAATGCCTCTACAATTTTCGCCGGCACAGAAACTGGTATGTTTTCGACATACGATTATGGTAAGAACTGGAATGATATTAATAATGGAATGGGCAACAAATGTGTAAATAATCTATTTGTTACCGAAGATTATCTTATTGCCTCAACAACAAATGGCGTCTGGAAAAGACATTTATCTGAAATTACTTCCATTGGTAAAACGGAATCCAATAAAATTTTTCCGCAGGAATTCAGTCTGAGTCAAAACTATCCCAATCCATTTAATCCGACAACACTCATTAATTATCAATTACCTGTAGCCAATGATGTAAAACTTATTGTTTACGATGTTTTGGGAAGGGAAGTAATAAAACTGGTTAATCAAAAACAAAAGGCAGGCAGGTATAGCGTTTTGTTTAATGCAAAGAATTTGGCAAGCGGCGTTTATATATACAGACTAAAAACCGGTTCAATGGAACGAAGCCGTAAAATGCTTTTATTGCGTTAAACTGTTATTTTAATTGTATAAAGGATATCAAGGTTAAGTTAGAACGGATAACGCATGTCGGCGCAGAGGATTTTTAATTTATTTGTAAAAAATTTGTATATATGACAAAATTTCTTCATCGGCGGTTTGTGCGTTTGCCGATATTTGTGTTCGTTAACAGGTTTTCTTACTTCATTTATTTTAAGAGGAGGAACCAGCTTTGAGTTTATTATCCCGGTATCATCATCAAACTGCAAAAGCGCTATTTTTGCTTTTGATTGTTTTCCAGATTGGCTATAGTTCTGAATTTTACCTGACTGCGGGAACGGGTTTTTTTCTGCAGAATTACTTTAAAGGATCAGGTCCCCACGAACCCGATAATATTAATTTAAGAACGGATAAAGTCTGGGCGGACAACAGATTCTCAGGATTTGGTTTGAAGGGCAGTCTTCTGAATCTCAAGGGTTCAAATTTCGGGGCAGAATTTGGCGTGCAATACAACCATTCAAAGTTCCCCGAACAGGATGTTGAACTAAGCTATTTTTTTTATAGCGGTTCCTTATTCCAGCCTTCATTTGAAGTAAAATCATATAGTCTGCAGTTAACGGCGCTGTTCAGTACCCTGCCCGATAAGGGATTAATGTCTAATTCCCTGATTCCTTATGCAGGCGTGGGTTTATCATACAGCATAGCGAGTATATCGGATGTTAATCTTGAACCGGAATATGGCGTAGGCGGTGAATCCGATGGAAAGGGATTTGGTTACCTTTTTAAGGCAGGCGCTAAATATTTAATGCACGAAAATTATATTATTGACGCCGAAATTTTTTACCATGCGGCTTCAATTCATGTCGAAAAATTCAGAAGTTATAATATTGACGGAATAGACGGTACGTTTAGTTCTCTGGCAATCATGATGTTGTTTGGCTATAGTTTTTAAAATAGCGCGTATCAGTAGTTGACATCCTGTCGGTATCAAAAACGTCTGATAATTATTTGTCTTTTTATGATATGCATTCCGGACCGATGCATGTTTGACTTTATAAGGTCCCGAATTATTTTTTAAAACTATATGCTTTTGATTCAGCCATGTATTATATTTTATAAACGACTTTGGGCAATACCTGTAAATAATATTTAATGAAGGGAATTATGGCCATGGCAAAATATTCCTTTATCATTATTTCTTTTTTTATTATTTCTACTTTCTGCTTTACCCAGGAGAAAGTTCCGGACATATACACGGTTTCTTCACAATTTGAAAGGATCGAAATAATCCGTATGCGCACCGGAACCGATTTATTGGCCGGATTAAAAGAAGCCGTTTTTAAACAAAAGATCAAGAATGGCGTTATTCTGTCAGGAATCGGCTCGGTTACCGATTATCATTTCCATGTGGTAAGCGATAAAAATCTGCCGCCGGCCGAAGAATTTCCGAAAGCCTCTGTGGCTAAAGATTTGATAGCTGTGCAGGGTTATATATTTAACGGCCGTGTTCATGCCCATATAACCTTGTCCGATGAAAACAGCGTGATTGGCGGACACCTGGAACCGGGCACGAAAGCGCTGACCTTTTTTATCATAACCGTCGGCGTTCTGCCCGACGATCTGGATATTGAAAATTTTGATAATTTTCAATACTAAACAGAAACCAAAAAAGTCTGCGGTTTAAATTTAGTAAAAATATATCTCCCAAACCGATGGAGGCAGGTTTATGAAACACATAATTTCAATGATATTTTTTGCGCTGATTTCATTGCTCTTATTGGCAAGGTGCGAAAAATCTACAGAGCAGATGATGCAGGAATATATTGAATTTTATTATCCTTCCACCGGCATTTTTACCTATGAAATCGTATTCGACTGGGGCATCTATCTGATTGCAACCGGCGCCGATAGCGACGATAAACTACATATGGACAGCGAATTATATCGCGGTTATATAACCATAAGGCCGTTTTTTTATAATCCGGAAAATACGCTTTCTATGCCGATTTATCTGGTTACCCCGGCCGGAGAAGTTTGGATTACCAAAAATGGAAAAGAAATACCTGAGAATAAGTACAGAGAAGAAATAACAGAGAAAGAATCCGAAAGCGGGACGATGATAAGCACCGTATCTTTAACATCGCCATTGGAACCGATTGTTGATCATTTTTTTTCAAATCGGGAGCTATGGGAAAAATATGGCGCATTAATCGCTGACAACGGAAAATATTCCCTGAAACTCATTGATGAGTAAAAATCCGTTAAAAACAAACAGTTTCCGGAGCTGAATAAGGAAAAAACATGTTTTGTTGATGTTTAAATGATTGGATTTCTGAAAGCAATTATTATCAAAAATCGGTGGATATAAAAGCAACGGGGATCAAGCATATAAGAAAAAGACTGTCTATTTTTACTCAACGAATATTTGCATGTAAAAATAACACATTTAACAAAGGAGTAAAAATGGAAATTAAAATCGACATCCATCCCATCGGCATTGTGCATCACGAAAACGGCACATTTTGTATTAAATTGAAAAAAGAATTTATACCCGCCCTGACTAACATCGAAGACTTCAGTCATTTACAGGTTATATGGTGGGGACATCTTTATGCTTCTGAAGAACGGCTTCTTTCACTTATAGATGAAAAGCCATATAAAAAAGGACCCGGAAAAATCGGTGTTTTTGCCACTCGTTCGCCGGTGAGACCCAATCCGGTGCTTATTACAAATATTTTTGTTCAGGATATTGATTTTGACAAGGGCATCATCTATACGCCCTTTATTGATGCGGAACATGGAACGCCGGTAATTGATATTAAACCGTATCATAAAAGCGAACGGGTAAAAGACTGCGCTGTGCCGGATTGGTGCAGTCACTGGCCGGAATGGGATGAAGATACGGCGGATTTTGATTGGGAAAAGGAATTTAATTTTTAAAATGCAAATCGGGTATGTCTCTCCATTGAAACGGAGAGACTTTACCCATATTTCACAGGCATGTTTTCCGGGATAATATGATGCGTAATAAAGATATCATTCTGAGGGCTGTTCAATATATCGAGTCTAATCTGAAAGAGGAAATTAGTGTACTGGATATAGCGGATTCAATTCACTATTCACTTTATCACTTTATCCGTTTGTTTCAGAGTGTTACAGGCTTTTCACCAGGAATGTATTTGCAACAGCGGCGGCTGAGCGAAGCGGTTAAAGAACTGAAGAATACAGGTAAAAAAATAATTGAGATCGCTTATGATTACCAGTTTAACAGTCATGAAGCTTTTACCCGGGCGTTTAAAAAACAGTTCGGCATCAATCCCAAACAACTACGGGGTCAATTATCGCTAACCGGTTTATCCTTGCTAAATCCGATAAGCAGCGATTCTATTTTTCAATCGGAAAAGGTAAGAAATGAACCTCCCGCGCTGGTAGAGTTACCACAAATTGCATTGACAGGCATTTCCTTTTTTCTTGGAGATGAATCCAAAATAACCGATTTATCAAAGGAATGGGGACAGTTTACACAGGAAGTGAATAGCATAAAAAACCGCCTTCAGCCTGAACGATTCTACCAGGTTCAATACTGGTCGGAAAAGCAGGAATTAGGCGGATTCAACTTTTTTCTCGGTGTTGAAATAAAAAATATGGATGAAATCCAGCCGCAGTTCGTCATAAAACTTTTGCCCGAATCGCGGTATCTGAGATTTATCCATAAAGGACTGGCGAATAAGGTTGGATATACCTATAAATATATTTATAATCAGTTTTTACCGGAAACGGATTATAAGTTAACCAGGCCGTATAACTTTGAATTCTATGGGGAAAAATGCCTGGGTCCTTATAACCCGGAGTCCGAAAGCGAAATTTATATTCCTATTGAATAAAAAGTCCGGTTAATATTCTTCACCAAGAAATTTTTCAGTAT
This sequence comes from Calditrichota bacterium, assembly GCA_003854985.1. GTDB lineage: Bacteria > Calditrichota > Calditrichia > Calditrichales > Calditrichaceae > Zgenome-0002. The sequence goes on along the minus strand of RQOG01000045.1, from coordinate 11,859 downwards.
CCAATGCTGCCATACAACCTGAGCCGGCGGCTGTCACAGCCTGGCGGTAAATATGATCCTGAACATCGCCGCAGGCAAAAACGCCTTTGATATTGGTTTTTGTGGTGCCGGGAATGGTTTTAATATAGCCGTTCTGATCCATGTCGATTTTATCTTTAAAAATCTGTGTATTCGGAATGTGCCCGATGGCCATAAAGACACCGTCTGCTTTCATTTCGGTAATTTCACCGGTTTTGGTATCCTTTAATTTTACACCGGTTACAAATTGATCTCCGACGATTTCATCAATCACTTTATTCAGGGCAAATTCAATTTTTGGGTTATTTTTTGCCTTCTGCACCATAATTTTGGATGCCCGGAATTCATCCCGGCGGTGTATAACGGTTACTTTTTTGCCGAATTTTGTCAGGAAGGTTGCTTCTTCCAACGCGGAATCTCCGCCGCCGACAACGACAATATCTTTTTCTTTATAAAAGAACCCATCGCAGGTGGCGCAGGCCGAAACGCCTTTGCCCATATATTTTTTCTCCGATTCGATTTCCAGCCATCTGGCCGATGCACCTGTAGCGATAATCACCGCATCGGCAGTGTAATGGTCGCTGTCGGATACAATTTTAAACGGTTTGCCGGATAGATCCGCTTCAGTTACCGATTCAAATTTTGCTTCAGCGCCGAAGCGTACTGCCTGTGCCCTCATATCTTCCATTAATTTTGGTCCCATAATGCCTTCCGGGAAACCGGGAAAATTTTCCACGTCAGTGGTAATCGTTAACTGACCTCCGGGTTGGTTGCCTTCCAGAATAAGCGGTTTCAATTCTGCGCGGGCGGTATATATAGCGGCGGTAAGTCCGGCCGGGCCGGATCCGATTATAATTACTTTATAGTGTTTAACATCAGTCATTAAAGGCTCCTTTTCGTCTCAATTTGTACCATGTTTTAAATTAAAAAAGTCTGTTATTAAATACCATTACATTTTTTGCGGCATTATAAAAATTTGATGCTTTTGTGAAATAAACGATACAAAAATATTATATATTTTATTGTAACACGGAAACAGTCAGTCCTGATTATATAAAAATTTAAGGAACCGTTTTTACCTGTTGCAAATATAGCAGTCCGGAAAATTATTCTTGATGAAATTCAAAGAAATGCTTATAATAATAATCATTTTAATTGGTTTTTTATCAAAGGATATTTTTATAGCAATTGTTAAGAATTTGGGGGAGGAAATCACTCGTGCGAATTTTGATCCTTTGCACCGGAAATTCCTGCCGCAGCCAGATGGCTGAAGGATTTCTAAAATTCTTTGATTCTAGTCTGAGTGTTTATTCAGCCGGAACCGAACCGGCGATACAGGTACATTCTAGGACTTTTCAGGTCATGAAAGAAGCCGGTGTTAACCTGAACAATAATAAGCCCAAAAATGTAGATCAGTTTTTAAATGAGTCCTTTGATTATGTAATCACCGTATGCAATCATGCCAGGGAAACCTGCCCGGCGTTTACCGGACAGGTTAAGCGGCGTCTGCATTTTGGATTTGATGATCCGGTTAAAGCGACTGGCAGTGAAGAAGAAGTGTTAAATGTATTCCGGCGCGTTCGTGATGAAATTCGCAGCAAATTTCATAAATTTTATATCGATCACCTGATGGAATTATAATTAAAATTCTTATTACTTTAATTTCTACTTCTAATTAAATTCAGAAAAATTCTGTTTACCATTTTCTATATGCCAACGTTGTATTACGTTTGCCCCAGAATGATTTCGAATATTGTTTGATTAACAGAATTTCGCCTTGCTTATCTAAAGTCCATTTATCTTTGAGAATCATTTCGGAAGCGCCTTTTCCTCTGTTGAAAACTATTCTGGAGTTTATAAAAAGCGTGTCGTTGTTTTCGGACCAGGCGGCTGTTGTGATCATTGGGGCATCACGCCATTTTGATTCGAACTCGGAGCCGTCGAATTTTAAATTCTGTTCTTCAATGCGGTTTTCCGCGTATTCGATGAGATAAATACTTTGGATATTCAGCCCTGTTTCGCTTTGTTTTATTTGAAGTTTATAAGGGGCAAATCCGGGACCAAAGTTATCCAGAATACTTTCTTCTTCATCGAATATCCATTCTCCTGTGAAATCGATCTTGCCGGTTGTCTGAAATGCATCCGGCAGCGGGTCAATTCCGCTGACTTTCCTGTATTCCGCCGATACCTGCCAATACGCGGAATCTTCCAGACTTAAAATTCCCGGATCATTCATCAGAATTTTATAATCCTTTTTGGAAGTATATCGCACCATACCAGCCCAGGTGGAGTAAAGGGTCCAATTGGGCTGCTTGTCCAAAATCTCCGGCATGGGCGGATTGCCTACTTCGCCCAATAGAAATGGTTTGCCTTTTGAAAGGACCATCAAACTATCGTAATAGCTTTGATTGAAATCCCTGTTGTATACATCAAGCGATAAAACATCAAGGTATTCGTTACCGGGATAGTATTTGGAAAAGTGCATATCGGGATTATTCGGGCGGTCAACATTCCAGACCCAGATCAGATTGTTAAGTTTATGGTGATGAACATAGCGGTCGAATAACTGCCTGTAAAGCGCTTTGGTGCTGTATTTTCCTGTTCGCCCTCCCCACCAGAACCAGCCGCCGTTCATTTCATGATACGGTCTCCATAAGATGGGAACGCCGGCCTGCTGAAGTTTTTTAAGATAAAAAGCCACGGAATCAACCTGCGCCTGCCAGCGTCTGTTTAAATCGGTTCCGGGCGTCAGGATCTCCTCAAACTGTTTGTCCAATAATTTACCTTGAATGGAAGCCAGTGATTCCGGGGCAGCTTTACCCTGCGGACGGAATGTGACCGGTTCATCGGCCGTGGGCGGGACGGCATGCCAGCAAATGGTAATGATCGATCCTAACCGGTGCTGCTCTATAACTTCTTTTACAATTTGCGGCCGGGCCAGGTAGGAATCCGTGTCGCCATCTCTGGCAAAGCCCATATCAATACTGTAAACCACAGGCGTTTTGCCGATATATTTGGCGGCAAATTGTGTATTTCTGCCTTTGATGTTTGGAAAATTATGCTGACCGGTCAGGGTATATTTTCCGGAGATGTCGTATAATAATTTTAACAGGGCTTTTGCTTCAGGCGAAGCATTTGGCGAAACCGGTTCATTTTCTTGACTATAAGCTGTAGAAGTTAAAAAGACCATAGCCGTTGCCAAAACAATGATTAAAGAAAAATGTTTTAATCGGCGCATATCCTGAATTTCCCTTGAAGTTGAACTGTAATATTTGAACTTCTTAATTTTACGGAAAAATGTTATATAAACCCAAAAGTGTTATCATATAGAATTTAAAAAAAAGCGCATGGTTAACAGACAAAAAATAACCATGCGCAATAAATTGTAAAAAGAATAACTATTTATTCAGGGCGTCTTTAAGGGTCGGGATAAATTCAGCGCCTGTAGGAATCTGAATGCTTGAACCTTTAAAGTCGTCGCCAACCGGCTCAAAACGGCCGCCAAGATATTCTGCAAGAAAAATATCGGTAACTGCGTTAAATGATAAATTGTTTTCCGGACGGGCAAATCCATGTCCTTCGTCGGAATAAAGCACATAAGTTACCGGGATGTTTTTTTCCTGCATGGCCTTAACGATTTGATCCGCTTCGGATTGTTTAACCCTCGGATCGTTGGCGCCCTGGCCGATAAGCAGCGGTTTTTTAATTTTATCTACGAAAGTTAAGGGTGACCGGGATTCCAGAAATACCCGGCCTTCTTCCGTACGATGATCGCCGACACGGGTGGTAAACATATTCAGCATCGGCGCCCAGTATGGCGGAATGGTTTCCAAAAGGGTGCGCAGATTGGAAGGACCGACAATATCCACGCCGCAGGCAAAAACATCCGGAGTGAAAGTTAATCCGACAAGCGTGGCATAGCCTCCATAACTACCACCCATGATCGCGATTTTGTTTTTATCGGCAATACCGTTTTCGATGGTCCAGTTGACGGCGTCGATCAGATCGTCATGCATTTTCGCCGCCCATTCCAAATTGGAAGCATTGATAAAATTTTTGCCAAAGCCGGTTGATCCGCGGTAGTTTACGGCTAATACGGCATAACCGCGGTTAGACAGCCACTGATGATAGGAATCGTATCCCCAGGAATCGCGGGCCCAGGGTCCGCCATGCACAAACAACACCATGGGCAGGGCTTTATCCGGTCTGGCGTCTCCGTCGGGATCGGTCCAGTAGGGCAGAGTAAGATAGCTGATGAGTTCCATTCCATCCCTGGAATTAATGATGACGGGATGCATGGTTGATAAGTTTACATTTTCGAGATTTTTTCTGTTTGTAAACAAAAAATCGGCTTTCTTTTTTGAACGGTCATAAAGATAATAGGCAATCGGGCCGTCATCTTTGAGATAAGCGACGGTCCAAATCTGGTTGTCTAAGGAACGGCTGGTAATTTCAACATCTCCTCTGGCGACGCTTTGCAGATAATCAATATCGACCTTAATGCTCTCGTCCAATATCTTCCATTCCGTGCGCAGATAATTGCTGGCGGCGGCTTCAATGGTTTTTTCTGTGGGATGAACCATGATATCGCTTAAATCGGCTTTTGGATTTTCGAAGATTAATGTCTTTTCTCCCGTGCCTAAATTAACGGATGTTAAAGCGGCGGTATTTCTTCCCCGGCTGTCGATCATATAAAGCAGCTGGCCTGTTTTATCAAACGTGATCGGCTGTGTGGTTAACATGTCTTCCATGGGGATTTTTTCAAATGATTTCCAGCCTTTTTTATCCGGAATCAGTATTTCGCTGCCACCGTCCGGAGTCATCTGCATGGCGAATCGCATCTTGAAATCGTCATCGGTCTGGAATCCCATAAACTGATCATTCTGCTGTAAAAGCGCCATTTCTCCGGTCTGAATATTCACGCGGTAAAGATCATGATACTGGGGATTCCGATTGTTCAAGCCAATAAGAATTTCATTCGGAAATTTATAGCTTATATCCTGAATCTGCGCCCTGGGACGAAGTTTTTTACCGTTTGGCAGGGTAATCGGATTGCCGTCTGGTCCGGGAATTTCTTCAATAGGTGTCAGATTTTTATCCTCTTTTGTCTTTACATTAACGGCGTGCACCTGCCAGTTTTCATCGCCGCCCGAATCCTGCAAATAGATAATCTGTTCATTGTTAAAAGCCCAGAAATAAGTCCGGACACCTCGCAAAGTATCGTTGGTAACCGGCGCAGCTGCGGTAATGTTTTCGATGGGCGCAACATAAACGTTTAACACACCGTTAACAGGCGCCAGATAACTGATCATCTGGTGATTAGGGCTTACTCGTAAGGCCGCCTTGTCCGGATTGTCAAAAAGCAGCTTCCGGCTGATCAGGGCTTCCTCTTTGGCGCAGAAAGTCAGCAGTGCCAGGCTTACGGTAAGAGTTAATAACACAAAGATGAACGTTAATTTACGTAGCATAAAACCTCCTTTAAATGGTTTAATATTGAAAACAGGGAACTGTCATTTATTTCCTTTAGATTATAATAAACCGATAAGTCTTACATCTCATCGTCATTTCCGTTTAAGCCCGGAATGATACAGACTTTTTCAAAACCATAGGATTCATACCACCAGTTGTTTGCGTTGTTGATACGAAGAACACACATTCCTGTTTCAAATGGTAATAAGGTATCCATCGGATATTCCCGGTTTGCATTTAAAAATGCTTCCGTATCCGTTTTATATTTCTGCATAAAGGCATCGCGGGCATAAACCGCCTGCTGCGCCTGAGCAACGACTAAGTCCGGGTTTATAGTCCGGATATATTCCGGCAGAATGAAACCGTGAAAATGATGGTTGCCGTAAAAGACCTGAGCCTTAATATCTTCAGGAAATCTTTCCATGATTTTTTGCTGGTTTACGGCATAGGTATCTCCGCCATGATTAAGAATAAAACCGTTATAAGTTATTTTTGTGGAAAGAGATCGGGTGTTTTCTTCTTCTCCATCGGCATAACCGTTAAGGATCTTAAATAGAACTTCTCCCTGACGCCAGCTGTGTCCGGTCGGATAGGTCTGATAATCAATGAATTCCTTAACATGAAATTTTTCAAGGATTGTTTTGCCTTCATCCCCGCCATCGTGGTCATCATGGTAGTGGGTAAGGATAAAAGTGTGGATAGTGTCGATATTATTAACCTGGAGCAGCGGTATGAGAACCTGATCGCGGGCCCAGTCCTGGCCGCAGTCGATCAGCATATTTTTACCATCCGGCAGTTTGATAACCATAGCCGAACCATGGCTGATATCGGGAACGATAATCTGCATCCCGGATGGCTGAGGTTTCTGTAAAATCTCAATTGTTCCGGTAACTTCACCCGATTCCAGATATACGGTAAGTTGGTGTTTGCCTATGGGTATTGATGATAAAGATTCCGGCGGTATTTCAATCCAGACGGCCAGTTCCTGATAGGGATATGGTTTAGCGGAAAATTCTACGGGCGTTTTACCGATTTTAAGCTGTGTTATTTTCTGATGGTAATTATCAATTTTAATCAGCAGATTCCGGGGATATTTTTGATAATAAGTTTGTTTTTTAGGCAATATATCAAATTGAATTTCCGCTTTTTCTATGCTTAACCAGTCAATATCCTGATGGCCCCAGCTTGTCAAAAGTCCTATTTTATTGATGCCTTTGTTAAGATGAAATGATTGTGAAAAGACATTCCACTGTTCAGCCATGCCAAATCCAATCGGAATAGTATCGTTGTTTTTAAGCAGATATTGCTCCTTATCGCCGCCCCGGGCTCTATAACGAAAATTAAAATTATAATACCCTTCTTCCGGGATATTGGCTTCCCATAATACCTGACCTGTATTTTTGAAGGATATATAGGAATTATTTGAAGCGGTCGTATCGCTTTCTAAACTGACATCTTGAAGTTGCCCGTTTTCCGCTTCGAATCGGGGAATATATATTCCGCACGAAATAAAAAAACAGGCAGAAAAGAAAAGTATAATCTGAAGCCGGATATTTTTCATAATTTGCCCTTTAATTAATTTTGCGGTTATAAGATAAAAAAATAAACATAATGCATCTGAAATAAGGAATTATTGGTTTTCAGTAAAATAATGATTTTTCCTGTTAAATAAAATTTAAAGTTGTAAAACCATTTATCTATGCTTAGATTACATAAAATTAAAACCTGGATGATACGTTATTACTTTATTGCCCTCTGCAAATTTACTCCCTGGGTGAGAAAGACGGATAAAATATCATATCTTGGCTAATAAATTATGTTTTATATTTTAAGGAGAGTAAATTGAATATTTATGTTGGCAATCTGCCACGAAGCGCAAGCGAAGAAGCAATTCGCAAAATGTTTGAAGAATTTGGTGAAGTAAATGAAGTGAAACTGATCAAAGATCAATATTCCGGCGAGCTTCGCGGTTTCGGATTTATTCAAATGCCTGCTAAAGCGGAGGCTCAGGCCGCCATAGACGGCATTAACAGCAAAGAATTGGATGGCAAGCATCTGATTGTAAATGAAGCGAAACCTAAAAAAAGTAATGGCCGGAGCGGCGGCGGCAATCGCAGCGGCGGCGGCGGAGGAGGTTTCCGCGGCAACCGTTCCCGTTCCTGGTAGACTATATTAAGCTTTATATCAAGCAATAAAAATATGTCCCGTTCAAAACCGGGGCATATTTTTTCTTTTTGGAATTCAAAAGCTCTATCCTTATTTACTTCTAAAAACTAATCGGGTTATAAGCCTGGTTTGTAAAAGCATTTGATCATATACGAATTCATTTATCGTATCTTTATATTGGCACATAAGTAAACTTCAAAAAAGTCATTGATTTTGTGACTAAAAAGATATATATCTTAAGTTAAAAAATTTAATATTTGATCATAAATATTAATAATTTGGAAGTAATACGCTAAGTTACTAAAGAATGAACCATTTAGGTCGAAATTTTAATTTGTTGTTATTTACAGGAAAATTGTAACTTTTTGCAATGGTATTACTCTAATCAAAAATTGAGAAAAAAATTATAAAGGTGAAATTATGAATTTAACATTACAAAAAAGGATCAGGTTTTTTGTTTTTAGCCTGGTAATTGCCGGCGTAATTCCGGTATTTTCTATGACCACGCCCAATGTTACCGTGGTTCCGGATTCAACCAACACATATTCGGAGTATACCATTACTTCAGCAACAGGTAATGGAGCCAGCGCTTCAATAAGAGCGAATGTGGATTCGTTGTATATCCGTTTTAATGGTTATACGACCGTGCCTGCCAGTATCAATTCAGCCTATATCCTGGTCAATAATACGTCTTCAAATGGCGTTAATGTCCGGGATTCGGTGGTGGCTATTTTATCGCCGGTTAATATCCCCAGAAACGGTAGTTTTACAATTATAGTCCGGATTGGCGCTAATATAAAAAATCCATCTGCAGCAGGAGATTATTATCTTTATATGATGTCTAATCGCGGACCGGATGCTAATGCCTGGGTGCAATCCTCTCCTTATTCCATTGCGGTGTCGAATTCAAATGTTTCCAAAGCGGCTGTTACGCCCGATCCATCAGTCGCAGGTGAACAGGCCAAATACACGATCGGATTTAATTTAGGTTTGGCCGGCGCTTTGACTGCCGGTGAAAGTACGATTTTGCTGGCTTTTCCTCCTTTAACTGGTGTTCCCAATGGCACAATAAATGGGGTTACGGTCAATGGAACAAGCGCTTCCGCTTCCGCCCTAAATGATACCGTTTACATTACTACACCGGTAAATATTGATAATTATGGATCGGTAAGTCTTGTTTTTTCATCCGGCGCCGGTATTGTCAATCCCTCTGTGGACAGCAGCTATACCTTAGGTGTAAGCACCAGTTCGGAACCGAATTTTATCACTTCGGATCCCTATTCCATTTCTCCCGCCGGTCAGCTTTCCATTACCGCCATCAGCACCAAGCCGGATACGGTTAACGAAGGCGGCGCGTTTTCATTCAATTTTCGTACCGGGTCCAGCGGAGCGCTAACGGCAAATAACGATACGGTTTTTGTGATTTTCCCGCAGAACACCTATATGCCCTTAAATATGTCCAGTAATAATGTTTCATTGAGCAGCGGCGGATTCAGCAGTAATGCCGCATCCATTACCGTATTTAAGGCTAATCCTTCCGATGACGATACGGTTGCCATCGTTACACCGATCAATATCAGCAGTTCTGCGGATGTTACCTTGGAATTTATAGAGGCTGCCGGATATTTGAATCCTTCAATTGCCGGAAATTATACATTAGGTTTAAAAACTAGCCAGGATCAAACGGTTGTGCAGTCTAATCCCTACGCTGTGGTCAATACGGTATCTCAGATATCTCAAGCTTTGGTTACGCCAACTTCCAATAGTACTAGTGCTGCGACTTCTTATACGATTAATTTTAATTTAGGCCATTTGGGACGTCTGGTTCCCGGTTTATCAACGATTACCTTGGAGTTTAACAGCAATTATGCGCTCTCAACGGATTCCGCGGATTATTCTACTTCAACCATAACCGTAGCCGAAGGCAGTCCGGTTTCAATTCCCTGGTCGAATATAGCCGTAAATGCCGTGTCGGATATTATTCAGATTACGATACCGGAAACGGTTGAACCTCTTAACAGTGATAATATCGTTATCTTTTTATCCGGGGAAACAGCCCAGCCTATCACAAATCCTGCAACAGACGGTAATTACACAATGTTTATTAAAACGAGCGTAGAGGCGACATCTGTTCCTTCTGCTGAATATAATATCGGTGGTACGGCTATTACCATCAACAGCGTTACCCTTAGCGATTATGGTGTCAACCAGAATGCGCAGTATACGTTCAATATAACTACCAGCGTAGCTCTTCAAGATCGAACTGGTCAGGATCCCGATGACTATATAAAAATCATATTTCCCGAAGGAACCGTATTACCATCCACAATTGCAATAAGTAATGTCCAGTTAAACGGTAATGCCGCTCAGATTGTAACGGTAAATACCACAAACAGAACGGTTACCGCTACTGTGGATGTAAATATCGATCCGGGTACTTTTAATGTTGTAATTCAGACTGGCGCTGGTCTTGATAATCCGATCGTGCCCAGCACTTCCTTTTATAAAGTCACTATGAGTACCAGCCAGGAATTGGTTCAGGTAACCTCTTTACCTTATGAAATAACGGGTAATAATACCCAAAGCGGTCCGGTTACCATGAGCGTTAATCCCAGCGTGATCAATGCGACAGATGCTGTCTATTCGCTTTCCTTTACTACATCCTCTTCAGGGAAAATCGCCGGAGGCCGGCCGGCCGGTTCCAGCGCCATTACGGTTAATTTTGACGATGCTACAATAGTACCGGCCAGTATTTCGCCGAGTACGGTTTTAATCAACGATATACCTTTGCAAAATTTAACCGTTGATTCTTCTGGCGCCGGAGGCGTGGTTACCCTGCAAATGCCTAACGGTCTAACCATCCATAATTCTTCCACGGCGAGTATACTCTTTACAACCGATGCCGGGTTGGACAACGGCGGCACGGCGGGAACCTATAAAGTCAAAGTAAAAACTTCATCCGATACGTTATATTCTTCCATTGCCGGAACGGACGGGGATTATACGCTTTTATCATCGCAGAGCCTTTCGGTGAATTCGATATTAACTTCGCCTACCACGCAGAACGCCAATTCCGGATATTCCATTAAATTTACCACCGGTTCGACAGGCGCATTATCTATTGGCGATTCGATACAAATTACTTTCCCTGTTAATACGTATTTACCTTCAACGATGAGCGCCTCTGAAGTATTAATTAACGGCAATAGTCCGGCACAGAATCCATCCATCAGCGGGCAGGTTTTAACGCTGGTTACGCCGGCGGCTATATCCAATTTGGTTGAAGTAACCGTATTAATCAACCAGTCGGCAGGTTTATTAAATCCTACTATTGCCCAGGGTTATACCTTACAGGTTTCGACATCCGCCGAAGCGGGTCCCTATACATCGCCAACGTATAATATCACAACAACCTCCACCACGGTTACAGCCGCTACGGTAATAGTTGCGACGCCTTCAACCGGCACGGCAACGCCCTACACGATAGATTTTTCCGTTGGTTCCAATGGCCGATTGCTATCCGGAACAAGCGCCATAACCATCACTTTTGGAACGGCTACCGGGGTAAGCGCCACATTGGGCAATTATGATCTATCAACCATTTCGGTCAATAGCAGCTCGGCTGTTTCAATCGCTTCCAATATAGCGGTCAGCAGTAAACAGGTTATCATTACCGTGCCCTCAGGCGTTTCCATAAATAACAGTGCTCAAATAAGCATTTATCTGGCCGGTACGACAAATCCCATTACCAATCCTGCATCGGAAGGCAGTTATACCTTGCAGGTGCGCACTTCCGTTGAAACCAGTAATATTACCTCTAATGCTTATAATATTTCTGATGTGGCTGCCGTTACGAGTGTTACGGCTACCCCCGGTGATTCTGAGGTTAATGAATTTACAAGTTATACCGTAGTATTCACCACCAGCGCGGCGGCTGCGGATCTTACGGCAAATTCGGGTACAATTAATATTATTTTCCCGTTTAACACCTATATTCCCGCGGTTATAAGCGCTGCGAATGTACAGGTAAATAGGAATACGGCTTATGCCGTATCTACTAATCCGTCGCTTAGAAGGATTACGGTTACAACGCCGATAACCATTTCGGGAGAAACGTCTGTAACGGTGTCATTTGCCCAGGCGGCGGGATTGCAAAACCCGTCGATTTTGGGAGGATATACCCTGAATGTCAATACAAACAGTCAG
>RQOG01000044.1 GCA_003854985.1 Calditrichota bacterium | reverse complement strand
TTTTTTACTACTTCTCTTTATCCGCAAAGTCTGGATATTCCTGCCTCAACGTGGGGAATAAGTTTTGGCAACTCCAGGGAGTTTACCGGTTTACGTTTTAACTTCAGGGATAAAGAAGTCAATAAAATTACCGGCTTTAATTTTACTTTTTGGTATCCGGATAAAAACGAACAGGCGAAAGTTAGTGGAATTTCATTAGGCATGATGCCCGGCGCCGGAAAAATGTCTGGTTTGAACATTGGACTGGCTGGCGTTGCTGCTGAAAATGAGTTGAACGGTATTTCATTGGGACTTATTGGTCTTGGTTCCGGTAACAGTATGCAAGGAATTATGATCGGTGGCATTGGCGCGGGTAGCGGCGGCGATATGAAAGGACTCATATTTGGCGGACTCGGCGCAGGTTCAGGAGGAAATTTGACCGGCATTGCTATTGGAGGTCTGGGCGTGGGCGCCAGTGAAAACATAAATGGAATTGGACTTGGTTTAATCGGCGTGGGCGCAGGCGATGATTTAAATGGATTGATGATTGGAGGTATCGGTGCCGGAGCGGGAGGTAATGCCAAAGGTATTTTACTTGGCGGTGTTGGCGCCGGAGTGGGCGGAAACTTTACAGGGTTCGGATTCGGATTGGTTGGTGTGGGTTGTGGCGGTTATTTAAAAGGCGTTGCCATTGGAGGCATTGGCGTAGGGAGTCCTCAGGCTTCAGGCATGCTAATCGGGGGCGCTGCGGTAAGCAGCAGAGAATTCACCGGCATCGGTTTGGCTATGGGAACAGTTAAGATTGATAATGGCGGTCTGCTGAAAGGTGGTTCTTTAAGCGCTTTTAATTATATCAGGGGAGAACAACACGGCGTCACATTGGGCGTGTTTAATTATACGCATAAACTTTATGGTATACAGATCGGGCTTATCAACTATGTCCGGGATAATCCGCTATTGTTTAAGATTATGCCGTTAATTAATTTTAATTTCAGTGAATAGTCAGTCATGGCGGATGTGATTTCTGTTCGGAATGTAAATTATTTTTACACTGTAGAATCTGAACGATAACTTTATATACAGTTTCCATAGTTTAACTGTGCTTATCATGTTGTTTATGCTTATAAAAAGTATGGTACGATATTTGTCCGTAGATTGCAGAAACGATAAGATTTTGAAGACAGGAGAACTTTATGCTGCCGGTAATCAAGAATGAATCGGCCTTAATAAAAGTATTATTACTTTTAGTATTAACATGGTCTTTATCTTCATGCACCTACAGGCAGTTGATTGTCACCCCATCGGCGTCGGATACTTTCTGGAAGCAGGGCAGACAATATGTTGAACAGTCGGATAGTCTGCTGAGAATTGTAATATGCCATGAAAAAAAGACCAGGCAAAATCTGATATTTTACGCTGAGATTACAAATACAGGAGAACAACCGCAATTAATAGACCCGTCCGCGTTTTATTTTATACCACACTATAAATCTTTATCTACGGATACAAGCCTAAAAACTTCAAAGAAATTCCTGCTTGATCCCGAAATAGAACTGGGCAGAATTAACTCCGCCATAAACAGGGAGGAGAGCTCTCATAAAACCACACAGTCGCTTAACGCTTTTTTCTTTCTGATGGGTGGCGTTTTAGGCACGGTTAACGCAGTTACGGGTAATGTGGATGAAGCGTCCGAAAACTTTGAAAGCGCCGGTGAAACGGTTGACTATATGAATGAAGAACAGGCGGATCATGAGCATGAAATGGATTTGCTGGAAAATGCGCGCTCGTTTTGGGAAAATGAAGTATTAAGAAAAACCACATTGTATGCCGGTCAAACTGTTGGCGGCTTATTGATATACCCCATGATAAAAAAAGCGAAATTCATATCTTTATATTTTCCTGTCGGTAACTCTAAACTGAAGTTTGATTTTAAACAAACCTGGAAAAGAATGTAGAACTTGCATTGAGACCCGCCAGCGCCAATAGTTTTATACTGCATAGAACAACACATGAATATCACTTGCCCGTATATGGGTTTATCTTTAACTTCGCCTTAAAAATAAATCAAGGCGGCTTGTGCAGATTAAAGCAGAAAATCTCCGTAAGGAATACAACGGCAGATTGATCTTCAAAAATATAAATCTCGAAATCGGGGACAGAACATGCATCGCTGTGACAGGAATTAACGGGTCGGGTAAAACCACGTTAATACGTATACTTGCTAATCTGGTCAGCCCGACTATGGGTAAGATAACTTACCAGTCGAAAGGCGCTGAAATATCCAAAGAAAAAATTCATCAATACTGTTCTCTGGTAAGTCCTTATCTGGAATTATATCAGGATTTAACCGCACGGGAAAATCTATGGTTTTTAGGGAAACTTAAAAAAGTGGAAAAACTGGATAGCAAAATAGATCGTCTGATGAACCGGTTCGGTTTAAAGGGCAGGGAAGATGAAGCGGTGAAGAATTATTCATCGGGGATGAAGCAGCGTCTGAAATATGTGTTTGCGCTGATCAGTGATCCTGAAATTCTTTTTGTAGATGAACCGCGATCAAATTTGGATGATCATGGTATTCGGACAGTTTATGAGGTGTTGGAAGAGCAGAAAAAGAACAAAATCCTGATTATGGCAACCAATGAAAAGGAAGATTTGAAATATGCGGACCGGATCGTTCGAATCGATGGTTGATGCTTTTTATATATTCAAAAAAGATCTGATACAGGAATTTAAAACGCGTTATGCGTTGAACGCCATTATACTTTTTGCCGTTGTTACATTAACGGCGGTTTCTTTTTCCATTGGTGTTATAAGCGCCGATGACGATATCCTGTGCGCTATGTTCTGGATTATTTTATTTTTTTCATCTATGTCCGGTTTATCGCATATATTTGTTCGTGAAGAAGAAACGCACACCGCGGATACCCTTAAACTGGTTACCTGTCCGACCGCTGTATACTTGGGAAAACTGCTTTTTAATTTTATGCTGCTTCTGGCGTTGGAAATCATACTGGTTCCTCTCTATTTCGGGCTGATGGATTTTTATGTCCGGCATCTGCCCTTATTCCTGATAGTTCTGGCTATTGGCAGCGTGGGACTGGCCGGGGGAGGCACAATTGTGGCGGCCATTATCGCCAAAGCCAGCAGTAGGGGCGCATTGTTCACGGTTTTATCATTTCCTGTTTTATTACCGCTTTTAATCAGCGGGATCAGCGCGACGAGAATTGCCGTAAATGCCAGATCTTTTACGGAAGCTTCCGCCGAATTACAGACGCTAACCGCTTATGGCGTGGTGGTTATTACGGTTTCAATTTTACTGTTTGAGTTTATCTGGAATGAATAGAAGCTAAAAATGGTTACAGAATTGCATATAATAAAGAAAAGGTTAAAACATGCTGAATAGGATTCTGCCTTTTTTTCTTTTTATCTGGATTTGCCTGGTTATAATCGGGGCTTTTCTGTATGCTCCGTTAGCCGAAGGACTTGGCGAATTGACCCGCGTTTTATACTTTCATGTTCCTACGGCCTGGGTGACGGTGCTTGCCTTTCTGACAGGAGCTGTTTTTAGCGTCCTGTATTTAAAATCAAAAAGCATTAAATATGATTATTATGCCGAATCCGCCAGCCAGCTAGGATTTGTATTTTGTATATTGGCAACGATCACCGGTTCAATCTGGGCAAAAATGAGTTGGGGTTCTTTCTGGAACTGGGATCCGCGCGAAACATCGGTTTTTATTTTGTTGCTAATTTACGCCGCCTATTTTGCCCTGCGCAGTGCGGTGGAACAGGAGGATAAAAAAGCGGCATTGTCAGCGGTCTATTCCATTCTGGCTTTTGTTACCGTACCCTTTTTTGTTTTTATTGTTCCCAGGGTGTATACATCATTGCATCCAGATCCGCTGGTAAACCCGGAAGGTGAAATACATATGGATGCTAAGATGCTGACCGTTTTTCTTTCTTCGCTGGCCGGATTTACAGTTTTATTTATCTGGATGATCAGGATAAAAATGAATTTAGTTCTTATTCATTTAAAACTAAAAGAAATGGAGAATTAAATGGAACCTGTTTACGTTGTATTGTTTATAAACCTTGTCATTTGGACAGGATTATTTGTTTACCTGTACAAGATAAATAATCAGGTCAGAAAACTGAATGGTAAACTGCAAAATCTGCAGAAAAAATAACTTTGGATACCGGGGGTAACCTAATGAAAAAAAAATATATAATCGGCGGACTTATTATCATTGTCTTTATAACCTGGGCGGCTATTTCTTTTCAGGATACGCTTACGCCGTATGTTTCGATTAACGAGGCAAAGGCTATGGAAAAAAGGGTGCAGATTGCCGGCATCAGAATGGACAGCGGACAGTTTGATTTGCAGAGTAATATGCTCAGGTTCCGCATAAAGGACGATAAGGGAGATGTATTAATGGTATATTATGACGGCCCCAAACCCGGAAATTTCGATCAGGCTACTCAGGTGGTATGTAAAGGCATTTATAAAAACGGCGTATTTCATGCCGATGAAATTTTAGTGAAATGTCCTTCCAAATATCAGCAGGAAGGAGTAAAAGTATGATAGCCGGAATTTCCGCCACATCACTTACCTTTATTGCGCTGTTCATAAGCATTCCCGCCTATTATTTCTATTACCGCAGGAAGGATCCGTTTCTTCTGTCCACTGCCCGCGTCGCTTTTTATACGGCCACGGGACTGATTTTTTTCCAGGCAGTTTTATTAATGATGGGCATTCTGAATTATCGCTTTGACTGGGTATATGTTTTCAGCTATTCTTCCAGGGATTTACCGTTATATTATTTGATATCCACCTTCTGGGCCGGCCAGGAAGGCACGTTTTTATTATGGCTGTTTCTCGGGTCTATTTACGGGCTCTACATTATAAAAAAGAATAAAGAAGAGGAACCGCTTGTTTTGAGCTTTATGAATATGGTTATGGCTTTTATTACCATGATACTGGTTAAGAAAAATCCCTTTACCTATGTTTGGGAGCTTAATCCGCAGGCTTTTGCGGTAGGTCAGATTCCTGTCGATGGAAACGGACTGAATCCTTTATTGCAGGACCCGTGGATGGTGATTCATCCTCCGGTTTTGTTTGCAGGTTATTCATCGACCATGATTCTTTTTGCGTTTGCCTTGTCCGCCCTTGTTAAAAGAAATTATGATAACTGGATTAAAACCGCTTATCCGTATGCTTTATTTGTCGGGGTTACATTAGGCGCCGGTATTATACTGGGAGGATATTGGGCTTATACAACGCTGGGATGGGGGGGCTATTGGGGATGGGACCCGGTGGAAAACAGCTCTCTGATTCCGTGGTTTGCGTCGCTGGCCTTAATACATGGTATTCTGATTCAGAAAAAACAGGGCGGATTAAAAAAGACAAATATTTTTCTGGCATTAGTTACATTTGTGCTGGTTCTTTATGGTACGTTTCTTACCCGCAGCGGCGTATTAACTGATTTTTCTGTGCATACTTTTGGGTCCAGCGAACTGGATCTGTATCTGTCCGGTTTTGTGGCGTTGTTTCTGGGTATTTCCGTGCTTCTCTTTTTATTCAGAGTACGTGACGTAGAACAGGTTAAAGTCACTACCGGATTTTTTACCAAAGAAACCTTTCTTTTTTGGGGAATGCTCATTCTTTTGGTCATGGCTTTTATAACGCTTATCGGTACGTCGTCTCCTATTCTTACAGGTTTATTCACTACGGCATCTAATGTTTCAACTGATTATTATAACAAGATCGCCGGCCCCTTTGCCATTCTGCTTGCCTTATTTATCGGGATATCGCCGGTTTTGCGCTGGAAAGAAAGCAGTGAAAAGCATTTAAAAACTCTGCTGATCCATTTTATTGTTAGTTTGTTTATAGGCATCATTGCCTATATCATAGGTGTACGCAGCTTTTTACCGATTGTAATTACCTTTGTTTCTGTATTCATGATTCTGGTAAACGGACAATATTTTTATTACAGGATTCGAAAGAAAAATCATAACTATGGCGGATATCTTTCCCATATCGGCGTTGGTTTGATGATAATTGGTATAGTCGCCTCATCGGTTTATGATAAAGCAATCAAGGTAACTCTGCCAATCGGCAGTCCGAAGGAAGCATTCGGTTATGTATTAACCTATCATGGGAAAGAAGCCTCTCCGGATGGTAAGGATAAAGTTATCATCAAAATTGATGATAAAACCACCCATGCAAAATTTTACTGGAGCGAGTACAGCCGGGCTTATATGGTTGCGCCTGCCGTTCAGAACACGTTATTACACGATTTCTATATATCGCCTATTCAGATCATTAATCCCGGCCAGAATGTCAATGATAATACAGATGTTATATCTTTAAAAAAGGGCGAGGACAGAGTTTTTGAAAAAATGGTTTTTCATTTCAGCGGTTATGATATGGATAATCATCAGATGGCCCAGGGCGATGTCTATTTAGCTGCGGTAATTAGTATTAAGGATGAGAGCGGCAAACTACTCAATGAAATTCGACCCGCAATGACCATGAAAGGAGAACAAAGATCGGTAATTCCAGCTTTACTTCCCGGCACGGAAAGAAAAATCATTATCAACGGCATCAGTGTCGAGAATAGCATGATATCCCTGGCTATTGATAAAGGAGAACAGACCGAAACGCTTAATTCCGGTCAGGACAAGGAAATGCTGGCCGTTGAGGTTTCGGTAAAACCTCTGATCAATCTGCTCTGGCTGGGGACGATTATTTTGGTTATTGGTTTTTCCATTTCTGTTTTTCAATATAAAAAGCAAGATATAGAATAATCTGTACGCCATAATCCTGCTTAATGCAGGATGATTAAGTTATAAGAAAACAGATTATAAAATTTAATATCGATGTATCTGTCTGCCTGGCGGTGTTTTCTTGAATTAAGCGGTAAATAAACGTATATTTCGCCTTGATAAATTTGAATTTACAGGGAAAATGCAGCGCATTAAAGCGGTTGTTGAATTTGACGGATCAGGTTATTGCGGCTGGCAATATCAGGAAAATGATAAGACTATTCAGGGTGAAATCGAACGGGCGCTGCAAGTGGTCTTTAAAGACAGGATTGGAATTACCGGAGCCGGAAGAACCGATGCAGGCGTTCATGCGAGGAATCAGGTATTTCATGCAGATATACCGGATTATTCTTTGTATAAGTTAAAGAATTCTTTAAATGGCCTGCTTAATGCGGATATTGTTATTAAACATATTGAGCGTTGTTCTGATAACTTTCATGCCCGATTCGATGCCGTAAAACGCAGGTATCGGTATTATATATCCGAAATTCCCACTGCACTTGCCAGAAGTTTTTCATGGCATATTGTATTTCCTGTGAATATCACATTAATGCAGGCTGGAGCGTCCCTGATTTGCGCTTATAATGATTTTAAATCGTTTTGTAAATCCGGAAGCGATGTAAATAACTATCACTGCCAGATATTCGAAAGCCGGTGGATAAAACAAAACGGGCTTATGATTTATGAAATTTGTGCCAATAGATTTTTATATGGAATGGTGCGGGCAATTGTCGGTACGCTTATCGATCTGGGAAGAGGAAAGATAACGCTTAATGAAATGAATGAAATTATTTTATCCAAAGATCGTACAAAGGTTTTAAACTCCGCTCCGGCAAAAGGATTAATTTTAGAAGAGATATCTTATAAATAGGATTTTGATATGAAATTTTTTATCGACACGGCCAATATTGGTCAAATTAAAGAAGCCGCCAGTCTTGGCATTTTAGACGGCGTTACTACAAATCCAACGCTTTTATCGAAAGAATCGGGAACGCCAAATGAAATTTTTAAGGAAATATGTAACATCGTTAAGGGCCCGGTTAATGCAGAAGTTATTTCAGCCGACTGGGAAGGCATAGTAAAAGAAGGCAGGGAACTGGCTAAAATCGATGATCATATCGTTGTAAAAATTCCAATGACAAAAGACGGTTTGAAGGCTGTCAAAATATTTGCCGCCGAAGGTATACCTACCAATGTTACTCTTATTTTCTCACCGATCCAGGCTCTGATGGCGGCCCGGGCCGGTTGTACTTATGTTTGTCCCTTTGTTGGCCGATTAGATGATATAGCTTCCGATGGAATGCAGATCATCAGTGATATTCAAACTATCCTGACCAATTATGAATTAGAAGCGGAGATCATCGTTGCCAGTATAAGAAATCCGATCCATGTTCTGAGAGCTGCATTAATTGGAGCCGATATTGCCACGATTCCTTTTAGTGTAATTGAGCAGTTACTAAAACATCCTCTTACCGATAAAGGTATTCAGCAATTTCTGGCTGACTGGGAAAAAATAGAAAACAAATAACGAATAGTATAAAACAATTATATAAGGAAAAATAATCAATGAAATTTTTTATTGACACTGCAAATATCGATGAAATTAAAGAAGCCGCCAGCATCGGAATTTTAGATGGCGTGACAACAAATCCAACGCTTGTATCCCGGGAAAAAGGAAAGCCGGTTGATATTTATAAACAGATTTGCGAAATAGTTGACGGTCCGGTCAGCGCGGAAGTTATCGCTCTTGACTGGGAAGGAATGGTCAGAGAAGGAAAAGAACTGTCCAAAATTCATAAAAACATCGTTATTAAAATTCCAATGACAAAGGAAGGCCTGAAAGCGGTAAAAGCGTTGTCCAAAGAGGGCATTCAGACAAATGTGACCCTGGTCTTCACGCCGATACAGGCCTTGTTGGCAGCCCGAGCCGGCGCCAGTTTTGTAAGCCCTTTTGTGGGCAGACTTGATGATATTAGCAGCCAGGGTATGGATATTGTGGCCCAGATTAAACAGATTTTTGTTAATTACGATCTGGCTACCGAAATTATCGTCGCCAGCGTACGTAATCCGATTCATGTCCTTGATGCGGCCATGATGGGCGCCGATATTGCCACGATTCCCTTTAAAGTAATTGAACAATTAACCAAACATCCTTTAACCGACAAAGGAATTCAGTCCTTTCTGGCAGACTGGGAAAAAGTTAAAGGTCGTTAAGACAACATATGACATCAAAGTTTGTTAAAATATTTTTTTTTATTGTATTAGGATTTGCCATTGGTGTAATCGGTTATCATCAATGCGGTGATAGCTTTTTAAAGAGCAGACAGAATGAAAATACGCAAACGACTTCCGGAAACGGTGTAGCAGGAGAAATTACCGATTCCGGATATACGGAATATCCTGAAGTTATCCAGGGAGAATCCGCGGCTGAACAGCGGGAAGAATTTAATGAAGAAATTAATATTCAGCGGCGGAATGCCATAACCAGGGCTATAAAACAAGTCAGTCCGGCAGTGGTATCGGTTAATGTTATGAAGGTGGAAAGTTATTATCAGCGCCGGCCAGGATACAACGATCCGTTTGATTTATTCTCTGATTTTTTCCGTTTATACAGAACACAGATACCTGTAAAATCAGTGGGTTCCGGATTTTTTGTATCCCATAACGGATTTGTTTTAACCAACGAGCATGTTGTTCAGAATGCGCAGGAAATTATCGTTGTAATGAATGAAGGCGAAGAACACAAAGCAAAAATAGTCGGCCTGGATCATCTTACGGATATTGCGCTGCTTAAAATTGATAAAGAGAACTGCCCTTATCTACGTTTTGGCAATTCAAATGAGGCGCTTATCGGCGAATGGGCTATTGCTTTGGGAAATCCATTCGGATTGTTCATTAAAAGTCAGCCCACGGTGACCGTCGGGGTGATCAGCGCGCTGCACCGTGATTTTTCTCCGTTTTCCGACCGTATTTACCAGGATATGATCCAGACGGATGCCGCCATTAATAACGGCAACAGCGGCGGTCCCCTGTGTAATATTCTCGGCCAGGTTATTGGCATGAATACCTTTATTTATACGGGTGAAAGCGGACAAAGAGGAAACGTAGGCATCGGATTTGCCATACCTTCCAACCGGATTAATGAAGTAATCACTGATCTGAAAAAACATGGCAAAATTGAACGGGATGTATGGATTGGATTTCAGGTATCCGATTTGACGCCTTACCTGGCCCGTATGGTGGGATATCCTAAAACAAGAGGCGTAATTGTCGTTAAACTGGATCAAAAAAGTCCTGCTCAAAAAGCAGGATTGGAAGTAGGCGATGTTATACTGAAAATCAATTCCAAATCGGTTAACAATGTAAACGAAGCACAGTCGGCGTTATTAACAGCCGATCCTAAAGTTGGTAGTACTTTGGATGTCACCGTTTGGCGGAAAGGGAATTCTCTGAACCTGACTATTATCCTTGAAAAACAAAGATAGTCTTTTTTTTTATTTATTTTAGGAGGCAAGTTTTGGCGGAGAATAATCATCTTTTACTTAAAGGAAATAATAAGCACCTTTATGCCGGAAATAAAGATGACCAGATCATCATAAAGTTTATCGATAATGAATCCAGTTTCGACGGGGAAAAAAAAGCAAAATTTAAAAATAAGGGACAATTTAGGAACGGAATAAACGAAGCTATTTTTTCTTATCTGCAGGGATATAATATTCCTACCCATTTCACAAGGAAGATAAACGAAACCGAAATGAGCGCCAAAAAATTAGCCATAATTCCGATAATTGTGATTGTCAGAAATATTGTTGCCGGCAGCTTAGCCAAGCGGTTTAAGCTAAAACCGGGAATGGAATTAAAGTATCCCGTAATTGAATACTATTTGAATTTAGAAGGCTTAAATATGCCGATGATTCTGGAATCCCATGCCTATGCTCTGGAATATACCACGCCGGATGAAATGAAACATATTGCCCGGTTAGTATTAAAAATAAACGCAGTGTTAAAGGCTTTTATGGAAAGGCGTTCTCTGAAACTTGTGGATTATAAACTGGAATTTGGCAGATTTCACCGCCAGATATATTTGGCGGATGAAATAACGCCTGACACCTGCCGGATTTGGGCGGTTGATGATAATCAAATAAAACAAAATTATTTTGATTTCAGCAATGGAAAGGTTGTTGAATCCTATAAAGAAATTTATGATCGTCTTGTATTAAATAAGGTGTAAATATGAAAATAACTAAAGAAGGTTATAAAATTATTATATATACCGGTATTATTTTAATCCTGCTGGTATTGTTAAGAGTGGTTTGCGATAGTCAGATATTGGATATTATAACCATTATTATCGCCGTGGTGTTCTGCTTTCATTTTTCTTTTTTCCGTGATCCTGATCGCCAGATTCCCGAAGGAGAACATCTGATTCTGTCTCCCGCAGATGGTAAAGTAATTAAAATTGATAAGGTGAAGGAACCCTTATACCATGAGCAGGAAGTCTGGCTGGTAAGTATATTTATGACCCTTTTTGATGTTCACGTAAACCGGATTCCGATTTCCGGTGAAGTCCAGTTTCTGAAATATGAAAAAGGAAAATTTTTGGCCGCTAATCTGGATGCCGCTATGGAAAAAAACGAACAGGCTTTAATTGGCGTTCAGACTGCTTATGGAAAAATATTGTTTAAGCAGGTAGCGGGTCTAATCGCCAGACGAATAATATGCAGGTTATCCAAAGGGCAGCGGGTGAAAAGAGGTGAACGGTTTGGTATGATCATATATAGTTCCAGAGTCGATCTTTTTCTGCCTTTGAATGTTGAATTAAAAGTAAGTTTAAACGATAAGGTTAAAGCAGGATCATCCCTGATCGGAGAGTATAAAATATGATTCGTGTAACCCGGGCTATCGTTCCCAATTTCTTTACAATAGGAAACATGTTTTGCGGTTTTATGTCTATTATTTATTCGATGTACAATCAGGATTACATCATGGCATCCTGGATGATAATGTTGGCCGGATTTCTGGATGCAATGGATGGAAAAGTAGCCAGGCTTACCAATACGTCCAGTAAATTTGGAGTAGAATACGATTCGCTGGCCGACGTCGTGTCTTTTGGGGTTGCGCCTTCGGTTCTGGTCTATGCTTTTTTGTTTTCCGAGTGGAAGATGGTAGGCATTTTCATAAGTTTTTTTCCTCTATTATTCGGCAGTATACGTCTGGCCCGTTTTAACGTACAATTGGAAGGATACGATAAATCGCATTTTACCGGATTGCCTTCGCCGATCGCGGCCGGGACGCTGGCGTCTTATATTATTTTTAAAGGGGAATTTTTCCCGTTTGTAATATGGCCTAAAATACTTTTGATTCTCACTTTTACGGTAGCGGTGCTGATGGTAAGCCGCATTCGCTATGAGATAGTTCCCAATCTGACTTTTAGAGGAGATCGAAGGCAGAAAATTATTTTTGCCGTAATAATTTTTACGATTATTACTTTAATTCTTTTTCCCCAGGGCTTGTTATTTCCGTATATTTTAATTTATATTTTGAGCGGTTTAATACGATTTGTTTACCGGCTGGCCCGGCGCAGAGGGATACAAAAATAAGTAACCGCCGGTGATGAATATGCAGTTTTTACGGTTTAATCATTTATGGGGTTTTTATGAGGAAAAAAAGCATTTGGTTCATACTGCTGATCATTTTTTTAGGAGCCTTGATCGGTTCTGCACTGGGAGAAATTATCGCATATTTATTGCCGGATGGCGTGGTGAAACAGGCTTTAATAAAAGCCGCAGTGGCGTCTATCGGGCCGGGTACAATTGATATTATCATATTAACGCTTACTTTAGGATTCAGTATAAAGGTTAATATCATTGGCGTAATCGGGATTTTAATCGCAGCGTATTTATTACGCTGGATGGAATAAATGAAAGTGAGGGTTTTTTTATGTTTGGTATAGGAATGCCGGAATTACTTATCATTATGCTGGTAATTCTATTGCTGTTCGGAGCCAAAAAATTACCGGAATTGGCGCAGGGACTTGGAAAAGGAATCAGGGAGTTTAAAAAAGCATCAAATGATATCCAGGAAGAGCTGGATTTAAATGCGCCGCCTAAAACGTCTTCAACAAAAAAGGTTGATGAGGAAAAAAAGGATAATTCAGAAAATAATCTTGGATAATAATGAATTTACAAGCGACTATTGCAGCGGTTAAAAAGGGTGAGGTTAAGGCTGAAGAGCGTGTGAATAAATTTCTTCAGGTTATACAATCCACAAAAGAATTTAACGCTTACATTAAAATTAATGACAAACAGGCCAAAGCAAAGGCAGTTTCTGTTGATCATCGAATAAAAGACGGTAGAAAAACCGGAAAACTGGCCGGTTGTGTTGTAGCCATCAAAGATAATATCAATATCAAAGATCAGGAAACTACCTGTGCCAGTAATATTCTTAAAGGCTTTATTTCGCCTTATAGCGCCACGGTTATCGAAAAACTGGAACAGGAAGACGCCATCATTATCGGAAAGACGAATCATGATGAATTTGCCATGGGCTCTTCCGATGAGAACAGTTGTTTTGGCCCGGTTAAAAACCCGCATGATCCGAAGCGCGTGCCGGGCGGTTCAAGCGGCGGATCGGCCGTAGCTGTGGCTTTAGATACCGTCGATGTGGCGCTTGGCAGCGAGACCGGAGGATCGGTAAGACAACCGGCAGGCTTAACCGGCATAACCGGTCTTAAACCTTCTTATGGACGGGTTTCAAGGTACGGACTGGTTGCCTTTGCATCTTCGCTGGATCAGATATCTCCTTTTGCCAAAGATACGGCTGACCTGGCTGTTTTATTTAATGTTATTGCCGGCCATGATGAAAGGGATTCTACTTCTGCGGAAATCGAAGTGCCGGATTATTCCGCTTACCTGAATAAAGACGTCAAGGGGATGAAAATAGGTATCCCAAAAGAATATTTTGCCGATGGCCTGGATGGTGAAATACGGGATGGCATATTGCAGATTGTTGAACAGCTAAAAGCCGCCGGAGCGGAAATCAGGGATGTAGAACTGCCTCTTTCCGAATATGGAGTAGCCGCCTATTATATTCTGGCTACCGCCGAAGCTTCATCAAATTTAGCACGGTATGACGGTGTGCGTTACGGGCATAGAAATAAAGATAAAGCGGGATTAACAGAAATGTATGCACAAACACGCAACGAAGGTTTTGGGGATGAAGTAAAACGCCGCATATTATTAGGCACTTATGTGCTTTCGCATGGTTATTACGATGCCTATTATAAAAAGGCTCAAAAGGTTAGAAGGCTGATAAAAAATGAATTTGATTCTGTTTTCTCAGAAGTCGATGCGCTGATAACGCCTACGACACCCACAACAGCCTTTCTGATCGGTGAAAGAGCTGATGATCCGTTGCAGATGTATCTTTCGGATGTTTATACGGTTACCGCTAATCTTGGCGGTATTTGCGCTTTAAATGTGCGTGCAGGTAAAGATAAAAATAAATTACCGTTTGGCTTGCAAATTATGGCCAATCAGTTTAAAGAGGAAATTCTATTTCAGATCGGTGATTTTATCGACAGGAAATGTACACGATACCAGTGGGAATGATGTAACTTTTTAATAATAATTTAGCTATAGAAAGACTATGAAATACGAAGCGGTTATCGGCCTGGAAGTCCATGCCCAGTTATCAACAAAAAGTAAAATATTCTGCTCCTGCAGCACAGCGTTCGGAGCGGAACCTAATACCCAGACCTGTCCCGTTTGTCTGGGAATGCCTGGTGTTCTGCCTGTATTAAATAAAAAAGTTGTGGAATATGCGGTTCGGTTAGGCTTGGCCACTAATTCGGAAATCCGCAGAAGAAATATCTTTGCCCGTAAGAACTATTTTTATCCTGACCTTCCTAAGGGCTATCAGGTTTCACAATTCGATGAACCAATCTGCGAACAAGGATATGTGGATGTTGAAATCGATGGCATCACAAAAAGAGTAGGGCTTACCAGAATACATATGGAAGAGGATGCTGGAAAATCCGTGCACGATGAATCTTATGTGAATGAACATGATTCATTTGTAGATTTAAATCGCTGCGGTGTGCCCCTGTTGGAAATTGTATCAGAACCGGATATACGGTCGGCAAAGGAAGCGGCTTTCTATCTGACAAAATTGAGACAAATGGTGCGTTATCTGGGGATTTGTGACGGCAATATGGAGGAAGGCAGTCTTCGCTGCGATGCAAATGTAAGTATTCGTCCCAAAGGGGAAACCAGTTTTAACACAAGAACCGAATTAAAAAACATGAATTCCATCAATAATGTGGAAAAAGCCATTGAATATGAAATTGACCGGCAAATAGGTATTGTTGAATCCGGGGATAAAGTCATTCAGGAAACCTTGCTTTGGGATCCGGATAAAAATGAAGCCCGTTCCATGCGGTCCAAAGAGGAATCTCATGATTATCGTTATTTCCCGGAACCGGATCTGGTGCCGGTGGAAATATCATTGGAATGGCTTGATGATATACAGAAAACGATGCCGGAAATGGCGGAAGCAAAAAAGCCAGGTTTATTTCGGAATATGGATTATCGGAATACAACGCAGGGGTTCTTACCTCAGTGAGAGAAATTGCTGAGTATTTTGAACAAACAGTTGAATTATGTGAGGACTATAATCTGGCCTGTAATTGGATTATGGGCGAGGTAATGCGGGTATTAAATGAACGAAAAATTAATATCAGCGAGTTGCCTGTTACCCCGCCGAGACTGGCAGCATTGTTAAAATCGATCCGGAATAATGTCATCAGCGGCAGTGCGGCTAAAAACGTTTTTCAGCAGATGCTCCTGGATTCCTCTGATGTTTCTGATATTATTGAAAAGCTTGGTTTGAAACAGATTTCGGATACGAGCCAATTGGATGAGGTTATAAATAAGGTACTGGAACGCTGCCCGGAGGAAGTAAAATCGTATAAAGAGGGAAATATAAAAGTAATAGGATTTCTGGTCGGGCAGGTAATGAAGGATTCGGGTGGCAAGGCAAATCCAAAACTCGTCAATGAAATTTTAAGGAACAAATTGGCCTGATTTGTTGTAAATGCTCTTAATAAAAAAAGTACAGGTCATCCGATGAAACAAATATTTTTAATTTATCTTTTATCATTTTTTTGCGGGTCATGGATTGCCTTTGGGCAGACCGACTCGGGTCATACAGTATACATGACCGGCGATAGTCTTGCCGACACCTCTTTTTTCGCTTTGGATTTCACTAATCCGCAATTACATTTTCAAACACCCGATTCTTTGGGCATCCGCTTTGAAGCGCCGAAAAGAGTTACCGGGCCGAATTATTATGATCCCAAAAAGGTCATCCCGGATAATCCGTTAGAACTTGATTACAGGGAAAGTTCTTATTATACACCGCGTATTGTGAGCGATAAACTGGATCATATAATGAACCGTCCCAGAAGTGATAGTTTTGTTCCGATTATCCCATTGGCCTATTTGGCGGCCAGCGTTGCGCTGCAGATGATCGATTTGGATTTTTCATCCCCGGCGGCGGCCACGGACTATTTAAAAAACCAGCAGGATCTGGCTGTGCTTATTGCCTTATGGAAACAATCGCCGCAAACCGTAAAGGAGTTGCTTGAAAATCCTTCAATTAATTCCGGTCATTCCTATAATACCCTGGAACGCTTGCTGGAAGACTTAAGCCGCCATAATCTTGTCAAAAGGAAAATTATTGAAAAAGGTCCTACCCAGTATTTCCCGGCTCAGACAAAGGAAGAAGTATTATCAGCATTAAAGAATGCGCATCTATCCAAAGAGTTAACGGTTGAGGAAAAAACAGCGATTTTGCGCGTTACACATTTTATCGAAGAAGCGGAATAATAATGCTCTTCGGCCTTTGGAAAATTATTCGCCCTTTAAATGTATTAATCGCTATTCTGACCATTTTAATTGCCGCTTTTATTACAGGAGAGTTTGTTTTAAATTTAAAACTTATTCTGGCTATGATAATCGCGGGTATGATAACTGCCGGCGCCAATATTATCAACGACATTTACGATTTGGAAATAGACCGGATTAATAAACCCGGTAGAGTGCTGCCTTCCGGTATCATGACGATCAGGACGGCAAAAATATTTTTTATTATCAATTATCTTCTCAGTCTGGTATTAGCGTTTTTTACCGGTTGGGAAATGTTTATAATTGCCGTTATCATCGGCCTGTTGCTTTTTATATACAGCACACATTTTAAACGGACTATTATCTGGGGAAATATCATTGTCAGCTTTTCGTCTGCCATGGCTTTTATTTACGGAGCTCTTGCCGTTGATACATGGAAGGCGGGAATTATTCCGGCGGTTTTCGCCTTTTTTTTTCTTTTTGGGCGCGAAATTATTAAAGATATGCAGGATACAAAAGGTGATATGGCCGAAAATGCGATTACCTTTCCCGGAAAATACGGCATTGTAAAATCAGTATTATTAATTAATGTAATATTTATCCTATTGGTTTTTTTAACAATTCTCCCTTATATTCTGGGTATCTATAATATCAGGTATCTGGTTACGGTTGTATTTGGAGTGGATTTTGTGCTGCTCACGGTTTCTGTTGTGCTCTGGTTCCGGAATGACCCTGCTTTTCTGGGAAAGTTGAGCCACCTTCTAAAGCTTGATATGATAGTGGGACTGACGGCCATCTATCTCGGAGTTTAAAATGTTGTTTTCATTAATCAACGGTCTGGAAAAAACGGATATCATTCTTGCTTCAACATCGCCCCGAAGATATGAGTTGTTAAAGACTTTAGGGTTAAGTTTTAAAGTCATTGACAGTGGTGTAAAAGAAGAACATATTGATGGCGAGCCAATCCAGTCGGCCATTGAAAATTCCAGGAAAAAAGGACATGCCGTGGCCGCAAAAAATCCGGACAGCCTGGTTATATCTGCCGATACTGTAGTTGTTCTGGACGAGAAAATTTTAGGTAAACCGAATAACGATCAGGATGCTGTCGAAATGCTTAGAAGTCTGAGCGGCAGAACGCACACGGTGATATCTGCATTCAGCTTATTTTATTATAAGTACGAGCATTACCTTTGCGATTATGAGACCACGGAAGTTAAGTTTCGTAAGATTAGTGAAGAAGAAATTTTGGCTTATATCAACACAGGAGAGCATTCTGATAAAGCGGGAGCCTATGCGATTCAAGGGCAGGGCGCTGTGTTCATTGAAAAAATTAACGGGTGTTACTATAATGTCGTCGGTTTTCCGTTAACTAAATTTTATATTAAATTACAAGAATTCTGTTCACATTATTGTCCGTAAAACGGGGTGCCTTTGAAACGCTATAAAATATTGTTGGTTGATGATGATCCTAATATGCATCGTCTGGTTAAGTTCTATCTGAGTGAAAAGGAATATAATCTGGAATGTGTAACGAACGGACGGTCCGCTCATCAAAAACTACAGAAAGCCAAATTTAATCTTATGATATCCGATATCATGATGCCGGTGATGGATGGAATTACTTTAATATCAAAAATTCGCGCTGAGGGAATTGATATACCCATTATTGTAACATCAGCGCATAATCAGGAAAATATAGCCTCTGCGGCTATAGAAGCCGGCGCTGATAAGATCCTGGAGAAACCATTCAGTAAAGAAAAACTCAATGCGATAATACGAGATTTTATTACAAAGAATCTTCAGTTAAATACAGCTTTATAATCCTGATGAACATAGTCATTGCCTTAATTGGACTTTTTTTTTCTTTTATATTTGCCGGTTCGGAATCCGCATTTAACATATCCAATAAACTCCGGCTGGAAGTATGGTATCGAAGAAAATTAAGGTATTCTTCGCACGCCTATTTTTTTGTACGTCACCCGGAGCATTTCTTTTCTACAATTCTTGTTGGAAATAACCTGGCAAATATATTATGTACGACGTTTGCCACCGTTTATCTTATTCAATACATCGATGAAACATTGGCCATGCTTATCATCAGTGCAGTCATTCTTCTTTTTGGCGAGATTATTCCGAAATCTCTGTTTCTATCATTGGCGGACCGGCTAATTCTGCATATTCTTTTATTTGTAAGATCTTTCTATTTTATTTTAAAACCGGTTATTCATTTGATTAATCTGAATATTGAGGCATTTCTCAGTCTTATCAGGGTAAAACATGATCATATCAACAGGTATTATTCGCGGGAAGAATTTGAGATATTATTGCGTGACGAATCCATGGCAGAGAACAAAATTGAACAGGAATATAAATATATCG
The DNA here is from genome assembly GCA_003854985.1 of Calditrichota bacterium. Classification (GTDB taxonomy): domain Bacteria; phylum Calditrichota; class Calditrichia; order Calditrichales; family Calditrichaceae; genus Zgenome-0002. The sequence continues at coordinate 4,496 of RQOG01000044.1, read as the reverse complement.
AAAACCTTTTATCATTCTCACAAACCAGAGTGCGCGAGGTGATGACCCCGAGAATTGATATGAAAGCAATTGGCATCGAATCAGGTATTGATGATATAATCCAGGTCATACAAAATTCCGATGATAATTTTGTTATTGTATACGAAAGCGAATTTAATGATCGGGTAGGCGTTATATTTGCACAGGATATTCTCAGAGAAACCGGTGATTTAAAGAAACTCATCAAACCGATAATGATTGTACCTGAAAATAAAAAATGTTATGAGATTTTAAAGGAATTTCAGCAGGCCAGAACATCTGTTGCCCTGGTTGTGGATGAACATGGAAGCACGGCAGGCGTTGTAACTATGGATGACCTGATTGAAGATGTCTTTGGCTATTTCCTGGAAAGAACCGAGGCTCTTCCGGAAATTAAAAGAATCAATAAAAATACCTGGCTATGCAGCGGTTCGGTGGATTTAGACACTATTATGGAAATAACAGGTATTGAAATTCCAATGGGTGATTATGAAACGATTGCAGGATTTTTGTTAAACTATGCAGGCACAATTCCGGAAAAAGATGAAATTTTTAACCTTTCCGGGTTCAGAATAAAAATTATAGATGCCACACCTCAAAAAATATTGAAAGTACAATTAACCAAAGAATTAGCCTGATTGATTATAAACAGGAAGGCCAGGCATTGTTTTACCCGGCATTCCTGTTTTTTCTGTTAAAGTAAAGTATAAGTAAGGCCGACTGCCAGCGTTTGTTTTATCTGGCGCTGGTCGGAAATATCACGATCATAGAAGAGATTAAAATTGAATGTGACATTTATATATTTTGCAACTTTTGCCGTAAACAGGTTATCCCAGTTAACATCGACTTCATTTATAGCATCTAAAGTAGAGAACATTTCAAGTCTTGATGTATATAATATGTTTTCCGTAACCTGACAATTCAAATCACTGATACTTTCGGCACCGTATTCAACCCTGGGAGATTCTCCGGCAGCAAAATGCTCTTTTGCTATATCCGTTCTGGTAAATGTTTCTTTTGCCGAAGCGCCAAAGCGGGTTGAAAAAAATTTCGATGGAGAAAACCCGATACCTATGCCCTGTGTTAAATAACCTGGATCCATAAAATTTGAAATTCTTATTTTGGAAGTATCCGTATAAAGATATCCCTCCACAAATTGAGTTTGCCCGCTGACCGAAACATAGGGGTTTAAATACTTGGTTGCCTTATAGAACAAAACGCTCTCCAGCCTGATTTCATCCGCTGATTTTCTGGCTTCGTTCCCGCCGGTTTTGGAATTTCCGTAAGCAAATTTACCCTTGTTTACCCATCCGTATTTTTCTTGTTGATATTCTACCAACCCATTGATATCCAACTGCCAGTTCCAGGAATCTTCGCCGCCTCGCTGCCAGTTATCAAATTGGCTTTGGTTAAAACTGAGATTACCCACAACTTCCTGATTCCAGCCTAATGGCGGTTTTTCTTCTTTTTTCTCTTCCTGGCCGAAGATAAAAGAACATGTCAGCATGGCCATAAAAATTACCAATTGAATTTTTTTAAACATAAAATTTCTCCTTTTACTTTATTTTTCCTGATATAAATGAACATCGCTTTGCGGGAAAGGGATAGAAATGCCGTTTTTATCAAATTCAATTTTCACCTTTTCCTGCATATCAAAAAATACATTCCAGTAGTTTTCGCTGTTTACCCAGACGCGGACCGTAATATTAACCGAACTGTTTCCAAGTTCGGAGACAACAATAAACGGTTCAGGCTGCTGGTTGATAGCCGAATTGGCATCAATCAGTTTCTTTATGATCGATTTGGCTTTTTGAATATCATCATTATATCCGATGCCAAATGTCATGTCCACTCTTCTGGTTGGCTCGGTCGAATAATTAATGATACTATCATTGGAAAGACTGCCGTTGGGAACATAAATGGTTTTATTATCGAATGTTTTTACAATAGTATTGAATACCTGAATTTCCGATACCGTACCAATAAAGCCCTGAGCTTCGATAACATCTCCGATCCTGAATGGTTTAAAAAACAAAATAAGAACGCCTCCGGCCAGATTTGCCAGGCTTCCCTGCAAAGCAAGACCAACAGCTAAACCCGCAGCGCCAAGTATGGCAACAACCGAAGTCATAGCTACGCCCAGCATGGAAACTATAATAATAACGAGGATTACTTTAAGCGTAGTGTTCAGAAAGCTGATGAGGAAGTTTCGTAAGGATTCATCGACATTGGCCTTTACCATTCCTTTGCGAAGTGATTTTATGAATAGTTTAATGATCCACAAACCGATAAATAAAACAAGTATAGTCCCGATAAGTTTGGGACCATAGGTCATTAGATATATGATTGCCTGATCATATAGCTTTTCAACCTGATTAATGTTTAATTCAGGCATGCAATCTCCTTTTGTAAAGGCGTTGAAAATGAGATTTGTGGTAAATAGTAACAGTTCAAAATTTCAATACGAATCAATTTTTAAGATTTTTAAATAAAACAATTTTATAAAAAAAGGGATTCTTTTGTGAATCCCTTTTTATCAATTTCAATATATTAAGCGCTTATTTTAATCTAAAAAACTCAATACGACGATTTTTAGCTCTGCCTTCTTTTGTATTATTGGGCGCAATCGGATTTTCCGGACCGAATCCCATTGTTTTAATTCTGGAGAAACTGATGCCTTGCTGAATCAGATAAGAACGAACTGCATCGGCTCTCATTTGCGATATTTTAACATTGCCTTTATAGCTGCCTGTATTATCCGTATAACCGCGAATTTCAACTTCAACGCTGGGATTTTCTTTCAAGTTAGTAACTACCTTATCAAGGATGGTCATCGAATTAGGCGTCAGGTTAGCGCTACCACTGGCAAAAGTAACACCTTCCAGAACCATAGCTTCACCTTTTTTAACCCCGACATTTTCATCAGGACATCCGTCTTCATCTTCAAATTTATTAACCGTTTCGGGTTCATTAGGACATTTGTCATCAGCATCCGGAATGCCATCGCCATCATTATCCGGATCGGGGCATCCGTCTTCATCCTGGAATCCATCCATATCTTCCTTTGTATTGGTTCCGGCTGTAATTGACGCATCTGTACCCGGACATTTATCATCGGCATCCAGAATGCCGTCGCCATCATTATCCGGGTCGGGACACCCGTCTTCATCCTGAAATCCCTCTATATCTTCTTTGGTATTGGTTCCGGCTGCAATAGTGGCATCCGTACCGGGGCATTTATCATTAATATCGACAACGCCGTCTCCATCATTATCGGGATCTGGGATACCATCAAAATCCTGGAAACCATCCAAATCTTCGGGATGTTCAGGATCGCCGTCTCTCTTATCGGGAATCCCGTCGCCGTCCGTATCCTTTGGTTTACCAAGATATATAGAAAGGCCGATACCGGCAGTTATATAATCATCCGCTTTACTGCCTTCTTTTAATCCATCGAGGTAATCCGAAGGTACATAATGATAAAGCGCTTCTAAATCCAGGGATATTCTTTCCGACAGGAAGAAAGCCATGCCGCCGCCGCCGACAACGGAAATCTGACTTTTATTAAAATCAGAATCATCTTCCAGCTGTGGCAGAGGATCATTATCGAGACGTTTAGGATCAATGCTTAGATACTCCCCACCGCCTGCAAGATAAAAATTGGTGACATTTTTGGGAAACAGTTTAAATTTCATCAGAAGAGAACCATTATAATAATTTGTTTTAAATTGCATTAGCTCGCTTTCCTTGGCCTTCAGGAATCCGGTGCCTCCTTCCAGCCCCATCGCAAAATAGTCAGAAAACCAATAAGTTAGAGCAAGTTTTCCAAAGGTCTTGTACTGCTGTTCATCGATATCCCCGTAATAAGTCTGGGCGCCGCCAAGTACGCCGATGGAGAACTTTTTTCCTGTTTCATTTGCATAGACAGAACTGATTGTCCATAACAAAACCAGGAAGAATACTACAATACATCTCTTCATAATTTCTCCTTATGTTTGTTTTATTAGTAGTTAGGTTTCTGATCGAATTAATAAATAATTGCATCTAATTTAAGCAAAAAAAATAAATTTCAAAATTTGTATTTTTTTTTATAAGGAATAAAAATGCATCGCATAAAATTTCATGGAAATGTATATGATTTGTATAGCAGAAGTAACTTGACATAAATAAAGAATCACGTTAAATTACAAAACTTTTTTGCGGGATCGTCTAGTGGCAGGACGCCTGGTTCTGGCCCAGGTAGCCGGGGTTCAAATCCTCGTCCCGCAGCAACATAAAATTTTTAATGCGCCCGTAGCTCAACTGGACAGAGCGTTTGGCTACGGACCAAAAGGTTGGGGGTTCGAATCCTCCCGGGCGTACTTTGATTTTTGGATGTTTCAGGTAAATAATACGTTTAAAGCGTGATTCTTTGACAATGAAGTTACCTGTAATTAATCAGGAATATGATTGATGAACAGGTTAAAAGGTTGGGGGTT
>RQOG01000180.1 GCA_003854985.1 Calditrichota bacterium | reverse complement strand
GAATCAGGCAAGTTTTTTATCCTTAAATGATTTTTATACGAAAGGAGTGTTTTTTCTAAAAAACTGATTACCTGGTAAACTACGCAGTGCTGTAGCGACAAATTATAGATAAAGCCCGGAGTTTTTAAACCTCCTGCCGCCTCATTTATGTTGGACATAAAAAGAAAACCACGAAGAACACGAAGGGCACGAAGAAAAAATTTCACATAAAAAAACCTTCTCTTTTGCTTAAAGGAAGGTGTCAGTCGATAGACTGACGGATGGGTTAAACAACTACAACCCGATACACGCATTTAACGAGAAAAACAGATTTGCGGAAAACCACCAGTCTAAAAATAAGGCCCAGGTGTTATAAGCCACCTGCTCGCCGGGAATTTATAATTACGTGATATACAAAGACTAATGAAACCACAAAGTACACGAAGGGCACGAAGAAAAATTTGTACATAAAAAATCCTTCCCTTTTGATTAAGGGAAGGTGTCAGTCGATAGACTGACGGATGGGTCAGACATTCCCTACAGCAACCCGATACGTTCATGTTAACCAGGAAAACAGAATTGTGGAAAACCACCAGTGTAAAGATAAAGCCTGTGGTTTTATAAACCGCCTCCCGCCTGGAATTTATACTTACCTGATATACCAATGCTAAGAAAACCACGAAGAACACGAAGAGCACGAAGAAAAAACTTGCCCAAGAAAGCCCTTCCCTTTTGATTAAGGGAAGGTGTCAGTCGATAGACTGACGGATGGGTCAGACAACCCCAACTACAACCTGACACACGCATTAACCATAAGTTTGTCATTCCTGTCCCGCATCGAGTGCGGGATAAACTCCAGAAGGGAAGCTGTTTTCCTTTTTAACCGGATTCCGTGTCAAGCACGGAATGACATGCAATGGAAAACCGCCTGCCGCCAGGGTATTCTTAATTTTTGTTTGATACTTAGTTACAAGTTAAATGTAAAAACCTCCTCCTTTTAATTTTTACGGAAACGTTACGCATTTTCTGCTCGTGACAAAAGATGTACTTCACCGGAAAGATACCATCATTTAACTGAGGCATGACATATAATTAACGTTCTTTGGGGGCGTTTTTAATCATCATATACTCAGAGTCTTCCGCCAGTACTT
>RQOG01000179.1 GCA_003854985.1 Calditrichota bacterium | reverse complement strand
TACCTTTCTGTGGGCAGTATTTTCCCGGTTAATTCCAGACTTAGCATCGTACCGGAATTAGCCATGATGACCGACCCTGATTACATGCTGTTAACCGGCGCCCTGGATTATAAACTAAGATCTAAAATCCGTTTAAGAGGCGGCATCGGCGTTGGTCTGGATGATGGGTACTTCTGTCCGGATTTTTCCGCATTCGCCAGCTTCTTATTTGTTTTATAATTGATGAAAACGCAGGGGTTATTCCGCTCTGGGAATAACCCTTTTTTATTTTATTATGAAGCTTATCGTGAAAAGTTAATTTGATCAAATTGGGAAAAATTAAGTTTACCAAAACCAACTATTTTTACGGCCGTTTTTTCGTATTGATCTCCGGAGGGGGGCTTTGTTTTTCTTTCGCATAATTCTTCAGAGCAGACATGAGAATATTACAAATGATAAAAATATCTTCGAAGAAAAAAGCAAAATTCACATCCACAATTTAAGGAAAATATATTCCTTATCCTGATTCATTTTAACTTCTACACAGAATATAACTTTTCCATTTTTCCATTGGATATGAATTATAACCCAAATTCAATAGCTTCTATTAATATAGAGCATTAAACCATGGTTTATTTTATATATCAAAAAGAAAATTAAATCTTAATACTCAATCACTAAAAGTTTTAATCTCCCTTATCCAGCGCCTCCCGGACCTTTATGGCCAAACCTTTGCCTGTGTATGGCTTCTGTATAAAATTCACACCCTGTTTTAAATGTCCTTTGTGTATAATATGATTATCGGTATAGCCCGATGTATATAAAACTTTGATACCGGGAAAGAGCTCTATAATTTTTTCTGCCAATTGCTGCCCGCTCATCCGGGGCATAACGGCATCGGTTATCAGTAAATCAATTTTTAATTCACCCTGACGGATCATACGTATCGCCGTCGTGCCGTCGGATGCTTCAAAAACCTTATAACCAAGATCGCTTAATGAGGACACCGTAAACCGCCTGACGGTATCGTCGTCTTCCACGATTAAAACTGATTCCGTGCCACCCTGTATTTCTTCGTTCTTTGACGTATCAAGCTGTTCGGTATCCTGCCTAATCGATGCCGGCCAGTATATCTTAAAAGTCGATCCCATGCCCGGTTCGCTGTAAACATAGATGCAGCCGTTATTTTGTTTGACGATGCCGTAAACCGTGGAAAGACCAAGTCCTGTGCCCCGGTTAACTTCCTTTGTCGTAAAAAACGGTTCGAAAATCTTTTCCCGGACTTCTTCACTCATTCCGATGCCCGTATCGCTGACGGCAAAGACTACATGCCTGCCCGTATGACTGCCGGCGTGATGTTCCACATATTTCAGATCCAGTTCAACCATATCGGTTTCAATTGTTATAATCCGGTGATCACCTTTATCCTTTTCCTGGTTAATGGCATCCCGGGCATTAACAACAAGATTTACCAGAATCTGTTGTATTTGACCCGGATCGGCTTCAATGGGCGGCAGATTATCTTTTAAAACAGTTTTTAACTGGATGTGCTCGCCTATCAGGCGCCGTAACATTTTATTCAATTCGGTAATCAGATCGTTAAGAGAAAAAACTTTTGTGTTAATGATTTCCTTACGGCTGAATGCTAATAACTGCTGTATCAGTTCTTTTGCCCGCTGGCCTCCGTCAAATATCTGACTTGCGTATTCATAATACGGATCTTTTTTGTCAATCTTCTTTTGCATTAATTCTGCATAGCCGCTTATAACCGTAAGGATATTATTAAAATCATGAGCAATGCCTCCCGCTAATTGTCCCACCGCTTCCATTTTTTGAGCCTGACGCAAATGGGCCTGTAATTCGGCTTCGTTGCTATGATCTCTTTTAACTGCAATATAATTGATAATCCGGCTTTTCTGATCGTAAATGGGAAATATAGTGGTCGCTTCGGAATAACGGCTCCCATCTTTTCTTTGGTTAATAAAAGAGCCGCTCCATTCCCGGCCGGATCGCAGTGTGCGCCATAATTCATCATAAAAAGACTGAGTGTGCATACCGCTTTTAAGAAAACTGCATTTTTGTCCTTTTACTTCATCTAATTTATAACCGCTGTTTTTTTCGAAAGCGGGATTTACATATTCTACATTACCTTCCGGATCTGTGATAATCACCGATTCGTCCACTCTTTGGATAACCGAATGAAGCTTGTTTAATTTCCATTCGGTTGCTTTATGGGTTGTTACATCTTTCAGGACGCCGTTGGTGCCCAAAAAATTCTGACCGCTAGGCAAGTCATTCCTGTAAATACCTT
>RQOG01000178.1 GCA_003854985.1 Calditrichota bacterium | reverse complement strand
GTGGAAATGGGTTCGAAATCCTTCATAAAAGCGGTACAACATAAAGGCTTTCCACAGATACCCAATCCTCCCAATCGCCTGGCTTCATCTCTAACGCCTATTTGTCTTAATTCAATCCGGGTACGGTATTTAGAGGCCAAATCCTTGACTAATTCCCTAAAATCCACGCGTTTATCACTCGTAAAAAAAAACGTCAGTTTATTCTGGTCATACTGATATTCAACGTCAACTAATTTCATATTCAAATTATGTTTTTTAATTTTTTCTCTGCCTACCAGAAAGGCAACGCTTTCCTTTTTACGGTTGTCTTCGAGTTGCTTTAAATCTTCTGCACCTGCTTTTCTAATCAATTTTTTAGGCTCACCGCTAATATCGGATAAGGCAACCAGCCGGCCAATTTTATTGACCATCCCTAAATCAATTCCTTTATCCGCCTCAACAATTACATAATCGCCAGGTTTAACCTTTATGTCCTTGGGATTGAAGAAATGTTCCCTTTTGTTGCCTTTAAACGTTACTTCCAGTATCTCAGGCGTCATACCGCCTCCTTTAAAACATTGCGTGTAGTAGTGATAGTTTCATTGAGATTTATAGCCAGTGTAGTCAGTTGCAAAGGAATCTGCACATTCGCTGAAATATTTTTACAGGCGTCCTCAATATGCGCTATGCACCGGATATAATCAACATCGGCCGCGTATTTGACAAATTTAATTATTTTTTCTTTATAAGTCTGGAGCACTATATTTTGCTCATTTTTTAAGATAGAAAAGTGCAGGGCATCGGAAAACCACAAAATCATTATATTTAAAAGTTCTGTAATAAGATTTTTATTTTTACGGCCGGAAATTTTTTCGATTATATTGGAAATTTTATTCATATCGAATATAGTTATGGCCTGAATAAATTCATAGGACCATTGTATTTTTTCATTTTGATCTTTATTCAGATATTCGAATACTTTATGCAAATTATATTGCGCCATAGATAATAACATTCTTAAAGAAGCTATATCCGGAAATTTTTTATCAAATTGTTCATTCTCTTTTGTATACTTTTTTACAATTTCAAAAATTTCATCATCTGAGAAAGCTGGAAAATAAACCGGCTGGCATCTGGATTTTATTGTATCCAACAGCTTATGATACTGATCTGTAATTAAAATGATCAAAACGGTTTCAGGCGGTTCTTCCAACAACTTTAAAAAGGCATTGGATGTTTCTTTTGAAAACTGATCGGCGCCGGTGATAATATAAAAGCGCATTGAAGCTTCATGCGGCGCATATTTTGACTCGTTTATCAATTCCCGGATTGTGTCAACTGTGATATTTAAGTGACCTTCAATTTCAATGGGCGCATAGGGATTGCGGGCAATATCCTTTAAAATCTTATTAATTTTTTTTGTTTCATAATCCTTGGGTATCGGGAAAATAAAACGCAGGTCCGGATGAGATAATTGACCCACACGAACGCAATTAGGGCATTCATAGCAGGGTCTTACATCTTTGGAAGAACAGATAATGGCACGGGCTAATTCCAAGGCAAAAGCTAATTTGCCACTCCCCGGCGGGCCATGAAAAATATAAGCATGTGCAAGACGGTTCGAATTTATAGCTGTATCAAAAATATCACGAACCTTATGCTGAACTACTGCATTCCTAAAATATTGCATCTATATAAAAAATTCTTTCTTGTCACTCCGTATTTTCGATTGTAATATATAAAAAAAACAAAGCCCGGTAAAGTACATCAATTTTTTATCCGGGAAGCGGAATTAAGTGAACTATTCGTTTGTCTAAACGTTACTAATCCGGTGAATATATATTAGATTAATTATTTATAATGATAATTGCTTAAAACAGGGTTGATTTGTAAATTTTACAATTAACAGTGAACATGATATTTCGGACTATTCGAAATACATAAAATGGTTTTCCATGAATAAAGAACAAAAAATACTCCTTATTTCAATATTTATTTCACTTCTGCTGCATGCGGTATTTTTGTTGTTCGCTGATTTCGGATCATGGATCCGGGCTTCTGATATATCATTAAAACAGACTGAACCTGAAGAAGTTACATTTCTCTTTCCGGAAAATCAGCCTGAAGGAGAGAAAGAAATTGTTGAGAATGTCAATGAAAACGAAATGATCCCTGAAGAATCAAATTTGCTTTCGGATAAAAAATCTCAGGCAAGAACACCGGTAAAAACAGATCAGGTCGGAGATTCGCCTTTCAGCGAAGGTAATTCACCTTTCTCCAATTTAGCGCCTCCTACTTCTCAGCAAAAATCAACTGTATTTCAAAGAAAAAAATTCAGCAGCCAGGCTCTCAAAGGAGACACATACAAGGACCCTCAGACCGAGCAGGAAGAAAAAGCTAACGAAGGAACACAGGGTTCCAAAGAATCCTTTGGAAGCGGCCAGATTATGGATCAGAAGAAGTTTTCCGTAGAAGAGGTCGGCGCCATTTCGCTTAGTACCTATCAGTGGAACTGGGCGCCGTATATCAATGCGATGAAAAATAAACTGCAAAATGTCTGGGTCACGCCGCCTGCTTATAACCGCCTTGGACTGATACACGGCTATACGGTTATCAACTACACCATAAGAAGAGACGGAACTTTACTGCAGATGAAAGTGCTTCATCATAACGGACATGAATCACTGGAATATTCCAGTGTTGAAGCCATAAAGGCATTATTTCCGTTTCTGCCTCTTCCGGATAATTTTCCGGAAGAAACATTAACAATTACTGCAAAACTATATTATCCTGATTTAAGACGAGGGAGATAAGATGTTAGAATTATTCGAACGCGGTGGTATTATGATGTATCCGCTGGCATTAGCTTCACTAATTGCACTGGCTTTTATTATTGAACGGGCTCTATTATTACGAAAAAGAAAGATTTTAATCCCGGAAATTATCTCCGTGGTTAGCAATTTTTCAACGCTTAAGGATATTGACCTGGCAAAGACAATTTGCGAAAAATATGAAGGACCTTTGCCAAATGTTATTAAACTTGGTTTACAAAATTACGGTTTGCCAAAAAATGAAATCAGGGAAATTCTGGAAGATCAGGGCCGTCAGGAAATTAGAAAATTAGGCCGGGGTTTAGCTGTTTTGGAAACTATCGCCGTCATATCGCCTTTAATGGGCTTACTTGGTACGGTTTTAGGTATGGTGCGTGTATTCGAAGTAATTAAGGATCAGGGCATAGGTCAGACGGCTGCTCTTTCAGGCGGAATTTCCGAAGCTCTGCTTACAACCGTCACTGGTTTGTTTATTGGAATCCCGGTGCTGATCGCATACAATTATTATGTCACCAAATCCGAAAGTCTGGTATTGGATATAGAAAAATATACCAATTCACTTGTACAGAAAATTAACCAGATTCATATTTCGGATTCTGTTCAAGATAAATAAAATTAATAATAAACAAAGGCGTATTAGTCATGCAGTTATCAAATACAAAGCCCAAAAAAGTCAGTTTTAATTTGACATCTCTGATTGATGTATTATTTATACTCATTATATTTTTTACGGTATCCTCAACTTTTCTTGAACAACCTGGAATTGAGCTCAAATTGCCGGAGGCGGAAAGCTCAGAAGGTCATACCGCTCAAAAAATAATTATTTATGTGGACAAAGATAAAAATATCTTTCTTAATGATAATATTGTAAGCATAACAAACCTGCTCGGTGAAGTTGATAAACTTGTTGATCTGCAAAAAGATAAAAGTATTATTTTAAAGGCCGACAGCGATGTAACGCACGGCCTGGTGATCCAGGTAATGGATTTGCTCAGGCAGCATGGTATTTACAAAATTGTAGTATCAACAGTTAAACCCGGTTCCGGCCGTTAATAAGAGAGTTCTATTATGCCAAAAATTAAAAAAATAAACTTTGCTTTACTTGGACTGGGCAAATTAGGTACGGGTATTTATGAGCTATGGCAACAAAAACGCGATGCCATTCACAAAGAAACCGGATGGGATTTACATTTAAAGAAAATTCTTGTCAAAAATATCAAATTTAGGCGTTCTTCCGTTATAGATAAATCTTTGCTGACTTCCAGATTAGATGATATTTTAGAAGATGATTCCATTAAAATTGCTATTGATGCCATTGGCGGAATCGAACCGACTTTTTCGATAATAAAAAAACTGATCAATAATAAGATTAATATTATTTCCGCCAACCGTACCTTACTGGCTTCGAAGATGCACGAACTTATAAAGCTGGCAAATACGAATAAAACCTATATTATGCCCGAACCTTCTTTAGGCGGCGGCGTACCGATAATCAGCACCTTACAACGCGATCTTGTGGCTAATAAAATAAAATCCCTTACCGGTATTCTCAGCGGCACTTCAAATTATATTCTCTCGGAAATGAGCGATAAAAAATGTTCTTTGAAAGAAGTATTACAGCAAAGAAATCTGCAGAAGATGAGCGAGTCTTTATCGATTATTGATTATGAGGGATCTGATGCTGCTCAAAAGGTTTCTATTTTAGCCGCTTCATCTTTTAGTGTGTATGTGAATTACCTGCATATACACGCCGAAGGAATTTCCCAAATTACGCCTATAGACATTCATCATGCCGAAAAATTCGGATATGAATTTAAACTTCTGGCCATTATCAAAGAACATGAAAAACTGTTTGAAATAAGAGTTCATCCCAGCATGGTGCGGAAAGGTCATCCATTAACTCTGGTGCGGGGTGAATATAATGCCTTTTTTATGGAAACCGACCTTTTGGGTAATTATATGCTTTATGGAAAAGGCGTTGGCATTGAAGCCACCAGCAGTCTTGTTCTTAGGGATATCATATCGCTTTCCAATCTGATTTATAACACCAAGCGGCGTATCGATTACTCCATAAATTCAAAAAATAAACCTATTATGACTATGGATGATATAAAATCATCCTATTATGTACGTTTTACCTGCGAAGATAAGCCCGGCGTCATCGGACAGATAACAAGCATATTTGGAGATTTTAATATTAATATCAGTTCGGCGCATGCTGAAATCGATGAAGAATTTGGTCCAGAAAATGCCGGATATGTTCATATTTTCATCGATCACGCCCGGGAAAAAGACGTTATGTTAGCTCTGGATAAAATTCAACAACTGACTATTATGCAAAATAAAATAAAATATTTTAGAATATTCCCCTGAGGTTATATGGATAAAATTGTTTTTAAAGACGGTACTTTTAAATTATCGACAAAGATAATAGGTATAGGACTCAACTATACCGAACATATCGAGGAAATGCATTCTCAAAAAACCGGGGATCCGGTTATTTTCTTAAAACCGCCCAGTGCGTTATGCGATATGTCAAAACCTATAAGAATTTTAACCGACTATGGTGCTGTTCATCATGAAATAGAGCTCGCGGTTTGTATTTCAAAGAAGGGTTCAAATATTGCAGAAAAGGATGCCTATCACTTTGTAGCCGGTTATGGATTGATATTAGACCTTACTTTACGCGATTTACAAATGGAGTATAAAAAAGCCGGCCTCCCATGGGCGGTTGCCAAGGGATTCGATAATTCCTGCCCGGTATCAACCTTTGTGCCGGCAAAGCAAATTTCAAATCCTCATAATCTGAATTTGCGGTTGACCATCAACAATCAGTTAAAACAAAATGGCCATACATCACAGATGATCTATAGAATTCCTGAATTAATCGCTTATATAAGTAAGTTTTTCACTTTAATGGAAGGGGATTTAATTTTAACCGGAACTCCTGCCGGGGTTGGCCCTATCGTACCGGGGGATAAAATCCATGCAGAAATTGATCAGATTGCTGCCATTGATACTGTGATAATCTCCGGTGGAAATTAGCTGAGAATCATATGGAAAAACTTTTAAAAATTATGCACCGGCTTCGAAGAGAGTGCCCCTGGGACGCTAAACAGACACACCAGAGCCTTAAACCGTATCTTTTGGAAGAAACCTATGAAGCCCTGGAGAGTATTGATGAGGAAAACTGGGATGAACTTGCCTCAGAGCTGGGAGATTTACTGTTGCAGATCATTTTTCACAGCGAGATTGCCTCAGAAAAGGGCTGTTTTAATTATGATACGGTTTTGGAAAAAATTTCAAAAAAACTGATCGAGCGTCATCCTCATGTTTTTGATAAGGAAATCGTAAAAAATGCGGAAGACGTTCAGCGAAACTGGGAACATATCAAGGTTAAATCAGAAAAACGGGATTCATTACTCACCGGAGTACCTGCAACATCCCCGGCGCTTTTACAGGCACAGCGCCTTCAGGAAAAAGCGGCCTCGGTAGGATTCGACTGGGATTCCATTCATCCCGTTATGGAAAAACTTGAAGAAGAATGGAATGAACTGAAGGAAGCTGCAGAAACAGGTTCTTTAGAGAAAATAAAAAATGAATATGGTGATATATTATTCACCCTGGTTAACCTGGCCCGCTTTTTACATATTGAATCGGAAGATTCTTTAAGGTTAACCAATAAAAAATTTATTAAACGTTTTAATTATATCGAAAAAAAATACGACAATGACCTGAATGCCATGAAATCAGCCGGTTTAAAGGAAATGGATCGGTTATGGGAGGAGGCTAAAAATAAGGAATAGTATTCTTTCTATAACAGAATACCTTGAGTATATCCGTTCATATCATACTGCGGGTGATATATGCAAATATTCAGCCAAGTTCATCAGGGATAAATATCCTGAATATAATTTCAGGATATACCGGCATTCGGTTTCATTGTCACCTGTTAAGTTGGTTCACGATTACAATTTACCTTTTGATGAAGAATTATGGTTAACCTGGTGTAAAAAGAAAATTAAAAAAACGGATATAAAGTCCGGACAACTGGCTTTCGGAGATTATCTGTTTTTTCTTTTAGGATATACTTCCGCAGATCATGATTTTTTTATAATCGTTTTTGATCAGATTATAACATCAGAATTATTACTGGTCATAAAAATTTGGTCTAAATTAATTCGGCTCATTAATAATTCTACCGAATTTTGCATTAGATCTGAAAGGGAAATCAGCGCCGCCTTAATATCTCAGATTCTTCATGATGTTCATTCTTTCATTAATCTGACCGATACGGAAAAGACCAATGAGGAAGTTAAACAGCGAATAAAATACCATAAAACATTGTCTGAAGAACTGCTGTTTTATATCCGGGATATGGATTTGATTATGAATACTCTTCCTGTAAAAGATTTAATTTTATCCAGCCTGCAAATGGGCATTCCGGATTATCAAAAACTTAAAATTGCGCCTGTTGATGAATTTATGGAAATAAATGCGGATGCTGAGTTGTTCTCGAAAGCTTTCAATGCTGTAATTGCAAACAGCTTAATTGCCGTTGAAAACCGTCTGCAAAATATTGCGATAAAGATTGAAGAACAGCCGTCCAAATCGCCATTTTTACCGTTTAACTGGATAAAAATTGAAGTGACTGATAAGGGAACAGGCATCATAGATGACTACAAACAATTTGTCAAATCACCTTTTTTTACCACAAGAAAAGCTTCCGGCGCTGTGGGGTTTGGTTTAACAAATGCAGAAAAGATTATTAAAGCTCATCGAGGCTTTATACATATAAAGGATAATAAACCGAATGGAATCTGCGTCCAGATATTTATTCCGGAGAAATAATACGATATGTCGCCAGCACAAAGCAAAATATTAATCATAGAAGATAATATTATCTGGCAGCAAAGTTTTAAAAAGTGGCTGGGTAAATCTTATGTAATCGAAGTAGCCAGGGATGTTGAACAGGCAAAACTG
Organism: Calditrichota bacterium; assembly: GCA_003854985.1. Lineage (GTDB taxonomy): Bacteria > Calditrichota > Calditrichia > Calditrichales > Calditrichaceae > Zgenome-0002. The sequence continues at coordinate 23,666 of RQOG01000178.1, read as the reverse complement.
ATGTTTGTCCAATTACTGCCGGACATTGTTGTTTTAGATCTTGGTCTGCCGCAAATTGAACAGGGTTTCTTAATTCTTGATTTTATTATAAACAAGGGAACCGATACCAAAGTTATCGTAATAACCGCCTCTCAGGATCATCAGAATGCACTAAAAGCGCAGAATCACGGCGCATCATCCTATTTTTTTAAAAGTGAAGATATTAAAGACGAACTGCCTTTAGTTGTCAAACGCGCCTTACAAATGCAAAGCCTTGAACGGGAAAACCGAAGTTTAAGAAAAAAACTTTCCAGCGCTTTAAAATTTGACGGGATTGTTTCCACAAGTAAACAGATGCAAAATATATTAAAGTTAGTCGAACAGATTAAAAACACACCCGAGCCCGTACTTATCACGGGAGAATCCGGATCCGGGAAAGAAGTAATCGCCCGTCATATTCACTTCCGCAGTAAATATGAAAAGAAACCTTTTATTGCGATAAATTCTGCCGCCCTGCCGGAAAATCTATTGGAAAATGAATTGTTCGGCCATGAAAAAGGCGCATTCACCGGTGCCAATGAAACAAAAAAAGGTCAATTGGAGATGGTCAAAGGGGGCACATTATTTCTTGATGAGATCGGTGAACTTTCCCCAGCGCTTCAGGCAAAGCTTTTACGCGTATTACAGGAAAAAAAATTCTACCGTCTCGGCGGCACAACGGAGTATCAGGCTGATTTCAGATTAATTACCGCTACAAACCGTAATTTAAACGAAGAAGTAAAAAAGAATAAATTCCGGGAAGATTTATACTATCGGTTAAATGTAATCCCTATAAAAATACCACCGCTCAGAGAAAGGCCCGATGATATACCTGCTTTAATTGAGCTGATTGTTGATAAATACTGTAAAACAAATAAAATTTCGATTCCAAGAATCGAACCATCTTTAGTCGCTTATCTTTCCCGGCTGGAATGGAAAGGCAATGTCCGGCAATTGGAAAACACATTAATCCGCATGTTATTGTTGCGTCATAATGTCATTACATTAAAAGACCTCCCGGAAGACATACAGAGTAATGAAAATCATTTTTTAAAAAACAGCCTTGCCCAGCAGCTGACTCTCGAAGACATGAACCGGTTATATGTTAATCTGGTTTACGATTATGTGGGAAAAAATAAAAAGAAAGCCTGTGAGTTTCTGAAAGTTAATTACCGTACACTGGAATCCCGCCTTAAGAAATAATTGTAAATATTACAATAACTATTTTTTGCCGATTGCACTTTATGCAATTCACACATTTAAATTTTAGGTTAAGTTGTTATTTTTTATGCGTTTGTGAATTTTATTAACCTAAATTATTAATAATTAACATATTACGCGTTGGCATCATATTTGTTCTATAGATAAACAAAATATAAAAGAAAATTTTATTTTAAGGTTATATATGGGCATCGAGAATATTTTAGACGGTAATTTAAAAATCAGCGTCCTTAACGACGAGCAGGGTCAGCGTTATTATTCTATCCGTCTGACCTTTTCCGATAACGATGTGGTTTCCGTTTATCGAAATAGTATTGATGAACTTGTGAACGAATTACCCCAGATTATAGGTTCGGCTTTTCAGGCAAGGATTATTGCGGACGATTTAGTTGTTAACTAAAGTCGTTAACTAAGGAGGAAAAAGAGTAATGAAGATATTTATCTGTGAACAGGACCCATATAGGGCTAAATTGATACAGGACATTTTAGGCGTTTATAATTATAAACTGATCACCGTTGATGAACAAAGCCGGTTTTTTGAACAAGCCCATTCTCAGAAACCTGCTGTAATTGTAATGGATTCGTGTTTCGCCGACAATTCAAATCAAAATATAATAAACCGTTTGCGCAAAGATCCGGTTACTTCACAGATACCGGTTATCTATATTTCATCAAACAGTCATCAGGAAAAAAATGAACAACCTAAATTGGACGACTTGACTGCTGTGGTTAATGAACCGTTAAAAATTAAGAATTTCAGGCATTACATTGACCGCTGGACAACTCTAAGAAGTTTATATATAAGGCATTAATACATATGGAAATGATATATTTAGTTTCACAAATAGTTATAACAGCATTATGGTTCGTTTTTAAAGGAATAAATATCAAGGATGATGCTTTGTTTTAACGCCTCGGAAGCCGTCGAAATTTGACGGCTTTTTTTTATTCTATCATCATTATTTACTTGTTTAAAATTTTCCAGCGACCATCTATTGCAATTGTTAAAGGCGTATATTTTATCACGTACTCTTTAACAGCGTCTCTCACTCTTTTATCCGTATAACTAAAATGGTCATCGGCAAGGAAGGTCAGCTTATCCATACCATAATTGCCTTCAGCCAGATATTCGGTTGTTGCTAACCGGTAATTTCTTTCCGGTTCAATTGTTTTTCCATTGATTGTAAATTCTACAACTCTGTCGCCGCTTCTGCGGTTTTTATCAATAACGATTTGTCCCCCGCCAATGGCCAGTCCACTGTAATAGCCGGCTACACTGCTTTCGATGATATCTTTTAACAATTGACCGGTCATTTTTATGACAACAATCTTATTCCCGAAAGGAAATACATTGGCGATATCTTTTAAAGTAATCGGGCCAATCGGAATATCGGCTCTCATTCCGGTGAAATTATTAAATGAAAAATCGGCGCCGGTTGCAGTTATCATTGCATCGCACATCAGGTTAGCCATTGGCGATTCGTCTCCGTCCCGCCGGTATATTGTATTCCGGGTAACGCCGATGATACTATCAAGACTGCCGGTATAACGTTTTTCTATTTCTGAGATTTTTTCAAGCATTTCCGGATCCGGCCAGAACTGCTCAGTATTTAACAGTAACAACCCGCCGTCGTCTGAAGGCAATTCATAACCGGTTATTGTTTTGGAATTTATATCGATCAACAAGGTTATTAAACCCAGATTACCTCCATAAGCATAATTTTGTACGCAAATCGTGTGGTTAACAGGGTCTTCCCAGGGAAAATCATACCCGCGATGAATTTTGCCGGAAATAAGCAGATCGATACCCGAAACAAAGTGCGCTAATTCCATGGCATTCACATAACCCGCTTTTTTAATTTTCATTCTTTCCATTTCCAAAACAGCTTTATAACCTGCATCCGGCTCTCCCGGCAACCCCAAATGTGTCAGTGCGATTATTACATCCGTGCCCGATTGTTTCAGGGATTTGATGGTCTCTCCGGCCGTCTCAATTTCATTTAAAAATTGTATGGTTTCATCTTCGGGGATACTGTGTTCCGCAGACTTAGACGTAATACCAAAAACACCAATTTTAATTCCGTTAAAATCAATCTTTATAGAAGACCGGATTGGCTTTGGAGGATTTTTTGAATTTATATCAGCAAGATTAGAGGCCAGAAAAGGAAATCTTGCCAGTCCGGCCAGGTCCAGCAAATTTTTTATTCCCGGTTCAAAATCCAGATTACCGGGAACAAGCGCTGTATAGCCTAATAAATTCATGAATTCAACAGATGCTTTCCCCTTCGATGCTTCGCCGAGAGGGGAAGCCGGATTATGAAAATCGCCGCCATCAAATAACAGTATCTTTTCTGTTTCCAGATTAATAGTACGGCGGTAATGATTTAGCACGGAGACCATAGAAGCGCCGCCGCCCAATGACGGCGGAAATTCGGGATTTAAAAAAGTTGCTTTTTGAGGACTGATCTGGCTTTGAATATCATTGGTATAAAAAACATGGAGCTTTACTATATTGTCTTGACCGAAGACGGTTATTGGTATGAGTAAAAATAAAGATATTTCAAATAAATGCATAACCTTTACTGAGGAAAAGACTCTTTTATGATTTAATAAATTCATTTTATCTAGCCCTGCTTCCGGAGCAATATAAATTTATGGCGGAGATATTTTATTGTTTTATAAAATGATTTAAAACGCATAATTTACATCGATTCTTGTAAACAGATTAGTAACGCTCACTTTATCGGCATCGGTTCTGTCAATCAGGCCATAAATGGAATCATTAAAAAGGTCCTGCTGATTATATTCCAGAAAAGAAATGCCCCCGCCAATATCAACTCTTATATCACGGAAATCAAATCCTGAACCAAGCGAGATCAGGGCTTTACTAAAATTCTTATCTTCCCTGAGAATCTGATATGAAAATCCTGCTCTTAATGGCACTTTAGACACAAAGACATGTTCTATTCCGGTATTAATTTTGTAAGTATTATTGTAATCCAGATCTTCATTTTTATTATCCTTAAAATCTTCCCAGAATTCATAAACAACATCGAAATGAATCCGGGCCGCTAAAATATTTTCAAATTGATAAGCCAGACCGGCGCCGATACGCATTGGATAATCGAGAATCTGCCTGATTGTTTTAATGCTTGCTCCGTTGATATCTGTATCGGTAATCCGGGATTCAAATTTTACCTGGTACGGCGACCGGCCAACGGCGGCTAATGATAACCGCTCATTAACTTCATAGGTAATTCCCAGAGTGCCTATTAAAGGATTATTGATCATTTTACGGCGCATGGTCGTTTCCCGGCGAATATTTTCGGCTTCTCCGTCCGGAAACATCTCCGGAAAGGGTTCTACCGCTTCCCTGTATTTAATGATTCCGTGCACCCATCCGGCCTGCAACCCGATTTTAACCTTTTCATAAAACGGAACCGGTACGGCTGCGGCAAAAGGTAAAACATATAGTTTCCCTTCGCTTATAATTGAATTATGACCAAGCAGTTTATCCTTCCTGTTGTCCGGCATGGTATTGGGTTGACCGACGGCTTCCAGATAGTCGTAAGAAAAATCCAAAAACGGGTAATAGCCCAGGCCAAACGTGAGACCGGGCATATAGTTATTAGGTATAAGCGCCGTAACAGAACCATAAAAACCGGGATACCAGTTGCGATTATAGAAATAAGAACCGTAATCCGTAAAACCGCCAAAACTATCGTAATAAGGAAAAGATCGATCTTCTTCCGTCATATTCATCATTAAACCGCCCGAAACCGTAAATGCTCCGGCGCCATAAGCGATAGCGGAAGGATTCATATACATGGCAGAAAACACATCGCCGGCTGCCAGACCGCTGTTTCCCATGCCCAGCGCCCGCGCAGAAAGGCCTATGCTTTCATCCCCATAATTCATGAGCGAGTAATTAAACTCGCCTTTTTGGCCAAAGACCAAACTTATTAGAATCATCAAAAAAGAAACGCGTTTTCCGAGCTTCATTCAGAACTCCATATCGGTTAAAAATTGTAAGAAAATTCCAGATAATACAGATTAGTAAATTTCCTCTGCCAGTCGGCGTTGAACATTTTTCCCATATATTCTTCCTGGGTATAATTGGAAGCGGAAAAATGCGCGCCGGAAAGCGGTATATGAGACTCACCGGTATATTTCATACGCACCGCCAGATTATGAGACAACCGGGCATATAAGGCCATCCAGTAGCGAAAGGCGCCACGGTCGCTGTCAACCACTACAAACTGTGTATCTTCAAAATTCCACAGGAAACCTTTGTAGAACGACAGCATACCGCTGAATTTCAGATACTGGTTAAAATTATGGATATAATTGGCTGTGATAGCCTCTCCATCCAGCACAATATCATTAAAAATCCGGGGACGCGGCAGGTTAATTACCTTGGAATTCGAATACATAAACGCAATAGAATTATAACCCGATAGCCTGATCAGCATTCTGGCCCGTAATTCGTTATTTGTATAATACCTGGATGTTGTTTGCCGGTTGTCTTCTTCCCGGGCCTGCCATTTATGACGGATCTGGAACGAAACCGGATAGATCGGACTATAATTCAGCGTGCCAACCAGACGGTACATTTTTGCCGCATCCGGTTTTCTGGTCCAGTTATCATACTGAAGTCCGGCGGTAAACTTACGGCTGATCTGATAATAGGAATCAATATAAAATCCCTCTTCGGATTGAGGCTGGGGATTACTGGCATAAAGCTGACCATATAAAACAGACTGCAGGTAATAATAGTCTTCAAACATAGTGCCCTTATAACGGCGGTAATTGGAAAAGGACCGTTGATAAGGATTGTCAAAGGCAATATCATAATTACGATACAAAAACAGAATATTAAACGATGAAAACTGCGTATAGGCGGAAACCACATAGGCCTGTGGATTCTCGCCAAGACTAAATATACGCCCACCCTTATCAAGCTGAGCATATTCACCCTGAAAAGCAACATTCTTTACAACCGTCTGAAAATCAAAGCCGAAAACCCGGCGGAACGATTTTGCATCCGGCCAAAATGGGTTCGATCCCCTTGAAACGGCTCCGCCATAAGATTGTTTTATTTCACTATCGGCGGTAACCTGGCGTAAATTCCATTGGGAATTTCCGTCATAATTAAAGCCGACAATTTGATAAGGATCGGGTTCGATAGGCCGGTCGTATGCGCTTTCGTAAAAAGTCAGCCCTAAAAAAGCCCCCGGCATGAACGTATATTGTAAATGACCGCCATAAGTCATTTCCCTGACAGCGTTTAACCAGCTTAAATCATCATGATTCGAATCGCGCATGGAATCGTCCAAAGCATAAAAAAAGCGCTGATCTAAAACGATAAGCTGGTTAAAACTTGTTTCGGAACTGTCGCCCGGCAGTTTTCTGTTCAAAATGGCGTCCCTGTCATTCATTGAGAAAAATCCCGTGGCGCTTAAATTCTGATAGCTTATCTCCGCCGCGGCACCGGTTAACTTGTATTGTCGTGTTTGAGAAATGTCTCCCGAAATCCCCCGGAACCGCTTTCTGAAGCCATAACCTGATTTCCTGGGCGCAAAAAAATCAGTGTTTTCCATAATAATACCCTGGCCAAAAGTTACCGAATAGTTGCCGATATACAGTTTATCCAGATTTATTGGTCCCAAACTCGTATTTTCCATACCAAGATAGAACTTACCTTCGGGAATACGAAACTGGCCTTCATTTAAATAATGGGTAGGTTCATTTAAATTCCTGGTAAAGGAAAAGCCTATTTTATATTGATTTTTATAGGTCAGCCGCCCTTTTAGATAGGTATTAGGCAGGTAGTTAAACCCGGAACTTACCGAACTCGTCAGCGTGGACAGGCTGGCTTCCTGGGACTGTTCCGCTTCATCGGCCATGAAAGGCGTATTGTCCACCCTCATAATTATATTTCCATGCCATTGACTGCCCCCTGCGGAAAAATCCTGATCTTTGTAGTCAACAAAATACCGGATGGAACGCCAGGCATAATTCGATAATCCGGGGACGCTTCGCAGATCCCGCTCGTTTCGTATCCAATGCACATTCGGACGATGTTTAAGAATCGCGACGGCGTCGACCGGCGAAACACTGCGCAGATTTACCAGGTCGTCATAATTCATATTATTTACATTCATCGGGCTTAGAGCGCGCTCGATCCATAAATCAATAAAAGCATTGTCGAGCCCTTCATCCGAATTCCAGCGGTCTAACTGATAATAGATCTGTTCTATTTTTTCCTGAACGGAGGTTAATTCTTTCAGCGGCTCGATCCGTATCAGCGGCTTAAGTTTATTGAATAATTCCTGATCGATGCCTTCTATTTCTTTTAGCTGATAAATACTCGTAAAATAACCCCTGTTTAATACCCTGTCATAAATTGCGCGGGCTGTTTTTTCATCAACGGGCAGCCTGCTGATTTCCTCCAACGAAGCGTGATTTACATCGATCTGAAAATTTACAATGCTATCCGGATTAGAAGCCGATAACCTGGCTGTGATAAAAACCATACAAATAACTATAAATAGTTTACAAAATGATCTGCTCATAAAAAGTGTTAATCTCCGAATCGATAGCTTAAACTAAACTGGTGCGTTACCGGCAGGACAGGATGATTTCTGAAGCCATAATCTATATAAATGCCTCTATAGTTTACGCCAAATCCAGCCGAAATACGGTTGGGTTTGGTTCCCGCCCCTAAGCGGATACTTAAAAATGACATTAACCGGTATTCTATTCCGCAATCCATCTGCATATCGTAAGTGTCTGTTTTATTCAAATTGATCGAAGTGATTAATTCGGTTAGCGGGCGATAAGCAAGCCCGACGGAAATCCTGCGGGGAAGATCGCGTAAAGTAACGGCGCCAACGGCGGGATTGTTGAGATTATAAGCAAATAAACCGATATACGTCCGTTGATAAATGTTTGCCAGCAAACCAAGATCCATTCCAAAAGCGCCGCCGGAACCTAATTCCATGCCGTCCACCGATTCTCCCAATTCCCAATGGTAATATTTTAAATTGTAACCGATACTCAATGAACCGTGAATATCATTAAGCAGGAAAAATCCGTGTGATACTATAGCCGTATACTCCGACGACATGGTATTGCCGTCATATTCCACCCCGAAGGTTTCCAGACATAATCCCACTACGCCGTATTTCTCAGGCAAAGGGGCTGTAGCGCCAAGAAAATAATTATTGAAAAACGACAATCCGAAAGGTTTTTGATATGAAAAAGCCACCCCGATCTGATCAGTCCTCGCATAGCCGGCCGGATTGTAATAGGCCGCCCATTCGTCATCGGCCACCGCCGTATAGGCATTACTCATCCCTGTGGCCCGGACGGATGGAAAACGATCGTCAAAAGCGCCGGCCCAAACCAGATTAACGCCGAAAAATAAAATGATGCATAACTTTATCTTCATCGATAGTCCCCGTAAAATGCCAAGGCATTTGCTGTTTTTTATCCGGAGTGTTAATACACCCCTTTATTCTCCCTTTATCAGGAGGACAACTTACTATCTTTTTAAAACAGTACCGATAACAATCGGCGCCATCCTTACCTGCCGGTCGCCGGTGTCATTATCCACGACTTCCAGATGACATATATAGGTTCCGACCGGAGCCAGTTCGTTAATATGATTACGGCCGTTCCAGGATAAATCAATATCATAGGGAATCCCGTCAAACAGCGTATAAACCATCCGGCCGGCCAGATCGAATATCCGGATGGTAACATGTGAATTCTGATTGATAATCGTGTATTCAATTTTCAGTTTTTCACCTGATTCCGGTACAAAAGGCTTATTCGGCAATTTTAACGAAACAAGATCTTTTCCCGGCAACGTGCTGGGATCAAAGATTTCTATATGATCCTGATAACCGGGCGTAACCTGCACATCGCCCCTGTAAAAACCTATTATCCCCCGCACTTTTATATAATTGCCCAGGGCTATTCCGGATAAGTCGATGCCCGTATCGATATTAATCCGGCATGTTACCGCGCCGCTGTTATCGGCCACAATCAGATTTTGACCGTAATCATCGGTTTGCAGATCGTTGACCTTGCCCTGCACTTCAACAAAAGTGCCCTCATATTCCGTACCAAGATTGGCCATTTTATAAGGCGAAAGACTTAACGGTTCGGGCATATCGGCGTTGGTTTTTAATATCCTGACGGTATAATCCGTAATTTCCAATACAATATCGTCATAACTGTTGGCATATTCTTCGAGAACGCCCGTGACAATCAACAGATTGCCCCGCATAACATCCGCATCCCGCGAACTTTTATAAAGATTAATGCCGCGGCCAGAATTATCCTGGATATAGGCATTGGTTGAGCTTGATCTTAAAATACCTGAGCCGATGGTTACCACGCCCTTTACGGTAACTTTTGTGCCTTCCGGCAGAAGACGAGCCTGGGCAATAGGTATTACAGGCATTTGCGTGCCTTTGCCAACGAGAATAACCGGATTATTATTTATGGCGGTCAATATGCCGCCCGCGGAAGCCGTTCTGATGTTAAACACCGAAGCCGTATCCACGGCCGGGGTTTGAAGATTTGAAATGGAAACACTGCCATCCGAACCGGGTAGAAGACTAACATTGCTGATAAAAACCTGATCTGTATTAACCGAAATATCGCCGCCGGCAAAAGAACCATCTAATTGAACATCGGTTTCAGAACCGGACCAGCCCCAGTATGAGGGAATTTCAATATTAATTTCCGAAACCGCCTGATCGGAGGTGGCCGAAAAGGAAAAATTCAGACTCGCTGTTTCTGAAAGACCGACGCTGTCCGGAGAAACCGTAACCACGCCGCTGCCGCTTGGCACAATTTCTATAACGCCCGGGTATAAATCATACTGATAGCCTACCAGCAACTGCGGCGCGCCGTTATACTCGTCCACAACCGCCTGCACGCCAAGCGTATCACCGGTATTGATACCGCTGATATCGATCCCCGTTGTCTGCCAGACTCTGATGACAACATCTCCCGTGGGATCATAAATCGTAATATTGCTGTTGCCATCCGTAAAGGTATACACCTCCTGAACCACGCCGGCTGTTTTGATCATGGCGCCTTTTAAATCCGGAGTAGACAGGGATATAAGATTGACAAATCCAACGGCCGGCACTTCATTACCCGTGGAAAGCACTTCGGTTTCAAAATACTGGATTTGAGGATCGCCCTGGTACTCCGAAATCTCACCGGTAATTTTAATCAGATTGCCCCGAACCAGATCGGGAAAATCGGTTTCAAAGGCGCTCACATTTAAGCCTCTTCCCGATCCGTCCTGAATATAGGCGTCCGTGCGGTCGGTGCGGGTAATACCGGCGCCAATGGCTACCACGGCTTTCAGCGTCACCGTTTGACCGTTATACGTATCAAAGTTTTCCAGCACTTCGCGGATGGTTAATACTTTTTGTACATCTACCCCCGGCGATTCGGCAATCTGGGTTAAATTGCCGCCGCTGACGGAAGTCTGTACCTTAAACGGATACCAGCCGCCTTCCGCAGGCGAAGTTAAACCGGAAATAGTCACCGATAGTAATTGTTGATCGGTTAACTGCGTTTCCGTCAGAGAGATAATTTGGCCATCCACGGACAGCGCACAGCCGGAGGCGCCATCACCGGAAACGGTGACATCGCTTTCTGACTGACCCCATGTCCAACCATCCGGTACAGTAATTTCAATATTGGTAATAGTATAATCCGCTGAGCCGGTTAATTGGATTATAAAATCATGCGTTGTATTGGTTTCCACTGTATCGGGATAAATCACCGCCGTTCCTGCGCCGTCACCTGGAAAAGGAGAAAAACTTCCGGGCGCGGGATTTGCGCTGATAAAGCTGGCCGTCCAATCTTCCGTCGCTTCGTTATGACCTGTCAGACCGTTTCCGCCGGTTTGAACTTCCGAAACTTCATCCAGTCCCTGTCTTTGCAGGCTTAAACCGGAACCGGGCGCCTGGCGCGCTTTCTGCTGGCTTTTGGTTAAATCCGCCAGGTATTCCGAAACATCAGAGTTATCATCCGGGCCGTCGATGGAAACGCCTGTTTTATCCATCCACCAGGAATTGAAAGGCAGCAAACCCCAGGGCATGTAATCCGCGTCCTGAACCAGATCGCTTTGCCCGTCCCAGTGGAAAAGGATGATCATCCCGCGGCTGTAATCCAGTTTCGGCGCGCTGCCCAGCCATAAAGGCTGCATATCCGGTATACCGGCGTCGGTTGACTTTATCTCAAAATCGGGCTGCGCAAAAAAGTTGGTATAAAATTCGGCGCCGTTCAGGGCGATTACCAAAGCCTGCCCCGCGGCTATATTCATATCGGGGAATCTTACCAGAAACTCATCGGTTCGCGATGAATATACATTTTCCGCTAACCGGTAATAGCTATTGTAATTGGCCAGATAATAATCCGCCAAAGAAACCGGCGCGTCGCCGGCATTATAAATTTCCACAAAAGCCAGGGAAGCGCTTGTTTCGGGAGGAATCATCACTTCCGTTATATATAAATGATCCTGTGCAAGAAGGAAAAGCGGTAAAAGAAGAAACTTAATTATGCGTGCAATCATATTCCGACTCCCGGCAGATTTCTAAATATTTGGAAATCTATAAATAAAAAATTTATTAATAAAGAAAAAGATTAAAACAAAATGCCTCCCGCAACCACGGGAGGCAGCTTATTCTACTTTATCAATATCATTTTTTTGGTGAACTGAACGTCCTGGGCTCTGAAGACGACGAAATATATTCCCGTGGCCGCCGGAATTCCCTGATCAGACAAGCCATGCCAGATAATTTTATGACGGCCAGCCGTTACCTGCGGTTTCAGGGTTTTTATCTTTTGGCCCAGGGTGTTATAAATGGTCAGCGAAACCGAAGTCGGATTTTTTATATCAGCCGGTATATCATAGCCAATGGTTGTCGACGGATTAAACGGATTGGGATAGGCATTATGCAGGGCGAAATCCTTCGGAAGCGCCGATTCCATTCTGTCCGCGATGCCCACGGCATCCGCAAAATCTGCCATGGATCTTGGCAGTAACTGGTAACCCTCTTCATACGGCGTTGCATAATCATATTGAGCAAATATCCCGGTGACATGCTGTGGCCAGACCGGTTCGGGATTGCCGCCGATGCCTGTACTGCTTTCTATGCGCATTGTTAATTCATTCGTCCCGCCGTCATCTGTAATGGTCATGTTGGCGGAATTATTCGCTCCCGGCCAGCTGCCTCCGGAGGCGACTTTATCGGCATTTTCCACCCGGACCAACAATCCTTCAAAGGATTCGGCGCCATTAAGCAGATTTTCGATTGAAACCGTAAAGGCTTCCGGCATGACGCCCTCGCCGTTATCAATTATATCGCCGGGCAGAAAATCGGGTACAATTTCATTAAGCCCGTTATATTGTTCCAGTTTGCCGGTTACCGTATAATTATGGCCGGGCGTCATCACAAAGTTAACGCTGTCGTATTTAAACACCCGGATGGCGCCATAGGCTTCATCCTGAATGCTTACGGATAAATCTTCATCGCTTAATACGCCGTTGGCTGCCGTAGCCACGCCGCTTGTCCTGGCGTATAATCCTTTATAAACCATTTCTTTCTGATCGTCCAGCTGCAGTAAAGCGCCAATATTCGACTGCCCGGCAAAGAAACCATAGACCTCGCTTTCCGTGGTGTCAAAATTCGTATTGGTGGCAAAAATCCAGACCTGCACCGCGTCCGCGTCGTTATAAGCCGAAGCGGGTATGGCGGCCGTATAGGTGGAATCATTGCCGGCCGGGTTCATGGTAACAGACTGAGCGGCGCCCTGGTTAACCGAATATTTAAGAATAACGGTATCGATTTCGAATTTGGACGTAACCATAACGGTATCCAGAAAATCCGCATCCGCGGCCGGCACCCTGGCCGAAGAGCCGATATGCGTGATAACCGGCGCGGTGGTAATTTTAAAAATATCGGAAGCAAAACGAGGTTCAATGGTTCTAAAATTTATACTATTCCCTCTTACTCTTTGATATCCAATGCCTGTAACGTTATAAATGCTTTCTAATTCAGGTATGTATTTATATAATGTATCGCCTATTAGACATACTCCTGTGCTATCATCCACCCCCCAGTTGCCGTTTGTATTAGGAAGACTAACACAAATCGCTTCGGTAACTTTTACCAGTAATCCTTCATATTCTTCCTTGCTGAAATCACCGGTTTTTACAGGATAAGGCATTGGCAAAGGTACATTTTTACTGATTTTATTAAAGTACATTAAACTTTTTAATTCACTCAGGCTGTCATATTCACTTACCGTTCCGCTGATGATCAGACTGTCCGCCAGGTCGACGGAATCCACCATGTCAAAATCATAAACATAAATTCCGCTCCAGGGCAGGGCCTGGTCCTGCATAAAAAATCCCTTACCATCTTTTACAGCCGTAACAATGCCGGTTATCTTAACATCCGTTCCTTTCAGACTACTGAGATTCTGACGCACATCGGCAATAGGCGTGATGGGTAAAAAAGCCGTTACGACGCTGTCCATTGGTACCGGGGCGTCGGTTTTGTAATTAATATCGGGGCCGCTGTTGGTATACGGATATATAATAAAATGATATTCCAGACCATCCAATAATCCGTTAAAGGTATATTCGTTATCGCCGTCTTTGTGATAAAGATTTTGCACGGCATAACCGTTTTTCCAGTCCTGGGTATTGGCGATCACCACAGAGTCGCGTACTTCCGGAAAAACAGCTTCGGCTAATTTGGCCATTACCAGGTATTTCTGGGGAAGCTGATCGCCAACCGAACCGGTCCAGGTCAGGGTAACGGATTTATGGGTCACTTCGGACACTTCAAAATTTGTGACATGGTTAGTAGGTTCGGGAAGAATGGGCGGTTTGGCGATGGTCTGGTTTGCATTTACCGCACCGGGAGTCTCGGGCTGCGGGTCTTCCCAGGCAAAATGCTCATACATAATTCCTGTTCCGCCTAATTGCAGGGAATGACCGGCTGGTGATCCAGCCTCTTCAACTCCTATATCGGTAGACGTCAAGCCTGTAGCGGGGCCTTCAGTAGCAGTTAATGTTCCTTCATAACTTAAGAACTGACCATCAACTAATTTACCTTTATACGCTAAACATAAACCATCTGCATCTCCGTTCTGGATTCCATTCAAAGGAAAAACTAAATAAAATATTTTAAATGTTGAATCTTTTGATCCAAGTTGAAAATCATCTAGTGTTTTCTGGCCATAAATAGTGCCTGTATCTCTATACAGCATGATTTCATAATTGGAGAGAGTGTCATTTGCTGTACTATCTAATACAATTTCCAAGAATTCATTTACATCTGTACCAGAATTATCATAGTGGATTTCGTTGATCCAGGCATTTTGGGCAAAAACAAAAGCGTAAAAAGCTAACAAAAACAGTAAGGTTTTTTTCATGATAGTCTCCTTATTTTATGAATTGCAGGGTAAATAATATACGGCAAAATTAATTAAATAAAAGTAAAAAATGATTAGTTTTTTAAATACTTAATTCCGAATCGCCTGACCCTTCCCCTTAATCCCCTTCCCTAAATAATTAGGGCAGGGGAAACTAGCCGATTCTATTTGCGCGGCAGAGAAATATTCCCAATACAATTATTGAATAACGACTCATGAATATCGATGGATTATCCGGATTTCCGGGCACTACAACGAGCACGATCAACGTTCACAATACTTAAATGGTTGTAAACCATGATTTTAATCATGGGATTATGCGATAGCCAAAAATGTTCATAATCGTTTTAACGATTTCATTTCGCTGCCGTGGTAGAAGGCGTTTTAGATTTGGAAGACACTGCCTGAGAAAAGGCCGAAGATACCTTTTAAATCATATGTGCATAACAAATAAAATTTGACTTTTTTCCAATTGGTATTATCTTCGTGGTATGAAAATTAAAACATCATTAACACTATCAGAAGAGCTTATATCAGCTATCGATCAGAAATCGGCAAAACATAAAAGTCGTTCTGATTTTGTTGAAAATGCATTATGGACTTATCTGAATCATCTTATCAGACAAGAAAAAAACAAAATCGATTTAGCTCTGATTAATGAAAAATCAGATTTTCTTAATAAAGAAGCTCTTGATGTGTTAGATTATCAGGAATCTACTTGAATCGCGGCGATCTATATCGTGTAAGTCATCCTGGTTCCAATGATCCTAAAAGGTATCGTGTTTTTGTGATAGTGAGCCGGGGAATATTGATTGAATCGAAATTTACTACTCTTATTTGTGCCCCGGTGTATACAAAATATGATGGTTTATCGACACAGGTACCAGTCGGTATCGATGAGGGATTAAAGCATGATAGCAGTATTCATTGTGATGAACTTGTGAGTCTACCAAAATCAAAACTCACAAATTTTATTGGTACTCTTTCTGCAGAAAAAATAGATGAATTAAACGAAGCGCTAAAAGCGGCGCTGGATATACCATAATTATATCTATGCCGGCTCTGAACTATATTTGTCCTTATAAGTCAACAGCAAAACGAAACCTCATAAAAAAAATGAATAATTTATTCGTTATCAAAAACGGATATCTCCATCCTGGCTGCCCGGTTTTAATTTCTATAGGCCGGCAACTGTATCGTCTGGCCAGCCGGAACAATGCTTCTGAACGGAATATCCCACTATCACACAGAGTAATATAAAGTCCCTTTTATTTCACCTTTAAGCGCGCAGCGTTTTACTTTTTTATCAGTTCAACTCTCCTGTTTCTGGCCTTTCCTTCCTCTGTGTCGTTTGTAGTCACCGGTGATAAGGGACCGACGCCCGCCGCGGTCAGCCTGTTTTTATCGACAGAATATTTTGAAACGAGCCTATTTACTACGGCTTCAGCTCTTGACTGTGACAGTTTTGTATTGTAGCTAAAGTCGCCGACATTATCGGTATGCCCGACAACATAAAGAGTCAGTTTTGGATTTTTGGAAAGCAGCGTTGAAATTTCTTTTAACGTAGGTTCGGATTCCGGTTTGATCTCCGATTTGTTAAAATCGAAGTAGATACCATACAGCGCCACGCGCCCCTGATCGTTTATATCGCTCAGCATGGCATTGGCATTCACAATGATATCCTGTTTCATTTCTGCTTCCTCAACAATCCATACCTGGTAATTTTTGGCATCGGTATATGACATCACCCGAATCCAGGTGACCCGGTTATTTCTGTTTAATTTCAGATACACATTACAGCAGCCTTCTTCCAAAATAACCTCGCCGCCAACTTGCTTAACAGCGTTCATATAATTTCTCAATACGGCGGGACCGGAGCTGGTCTTAGAACCCTTCTTGATACCATAATTGAAGTAATAATATTTCCCTTCTACCGAAATTTTCTTTCCGCTTGCATCACGAAAATCCTTGAAAACATTGAAATCCTTTTCTTCGTACCGCATGATCCAGTAATCCGGCATCCGGTTAAACAGCGGATGATCCTTGCTGCCTTTAAAGTCTTCCTGGGCAAAGCATAATGCACAGAATACAAACATGGTCGCCAAAAACATTTGCTTTTTCATGGCGCTTTCCTTTCGATGGTTATAGAATGTTTATAAGATAGGACACAAGGATTGCAGTTGCAACCGAAATCTTGCCCCGGTGGAACGTCACAGGCATTAACAATGAAGCGGCCAGAAAACCAGAGCCGGCTCAAAAAAATTATGAGACAGCCCCATTTTGCAATAATCATATTGCGGCATGAACCGGAAATCTGATGTTAATTTCAGAAAATATCGTTCAATCTTTTAGTGGATCAGTATTGTATATTGTTGTTAAATTTTCCTGGTAAGGAGGTCTGTATGATAAAAGTAACAGAAGCGACTCATAAAACCCGTTTAACAGGATTCACATTTTTAGCGATAATTAACGCTGTGGCCTTTTTTGTTACTATAATTTTTTGGGGACTGGTATTTTTCAGCCATCTGATACCATTTCCCGGTGAATTATCTTCTTCAGCCGAAAGAGGCAATTCCGCAGTCACTTATGGTTTTATGTTAGGAGATGTATTTTACTCTGCGCCATTGCTTTTACTGGCATGGCTTGGTCTCTGGAAAGTTAAAAGCTGGGGATGGCTGGCGGCGCAGATGGCTAATATCTTGTGGATTTATTCAATGACGGTTATTCTCCTGCGGGACGCCAATACAAGCATGTCACCGGGGGGATTATTGTTCATTCCCTTTTTGCTAATATCTATTTGGGCCATTCCATATTTATGGATAAATCGTAAGGAATTCGGCATCAGTTAACTAATGTATATTTATTAATAATTGACTATGTTTGCATAAAACCCGGTTATTCGATGAAATACAAAAACCTGTTGCAAAGAGTTCTAAGTGAAAATTAGAACATAACTGTTTGATAAATCACAGGATAGAAAATAACTGATTATTGACTTTAATATATAAATCCTTTAGTTTTACCCAACTTTTCGTATTGTGCAGTTTAATAAATCTAACTCAATACCATCAAAGGAGGAGGTATGATTAAAAAGTGGACGTTATCTTTATTAATGTTATGCTTTTCAGCGTCAATGCTCATGGCGTCCGGTTTTTCGATTTATGAACAGGGAGCCAAAGCTACGGCTATGGGCGGCGCCTTTATCGCCCAGGCCAATGATGTAACCGGCGTATTTTACAACCCGGCCGGTATTACAGCCTTACCCGGTTTTAATGTAAGCCTCGGAACAACCATAATAATTCCGGCTTTTGATTATACCGGCCCGCAAACCGTCGATCCGCTTTTATACACAAAATCTAAGGATCTTGTTTTTCCGCCGACACATTTTTACCTGACTTATAAAATTAATGAAAAATTATCCGCCGGATTTGGTTTTTATACTTTATTCGGCCTTGGCTCGGAATGGCCTGAGGAATGGGTCGGCCGCCAGTTAGCAACCAATTCTCATGTGCAGACTTATTTCTTTAATCCGGTCGTTTCCTATAAACTCATGGATAACCTTTCCGTAGCCGCCGGTTTTTCCGCGGTTATGGCCAACGTTACCCTGGAAAAAAGTATATTGACGCCGGTAGGTTATTGGGTGGAATCCAAATTAGACGCCACAACAATGGGTTACGGATTCAATTTGGGTTTACAGTACAAACCCATGGAAAAACTCTCGCTTGGTCTGGTTTACCGTCATAATGTAAAATTAGATTTTAAAGACGGTGACGCTACTTTTACCATGCCGGCTGCAGCAGAGAGCGTTTTAAGGCCTATGTTTCCTAATACAACCGGAGATTCCGAACTTACGCTCCCGCAATTGATCGGCGTTGGTATTGCTTATGATTTTACGGAACAGTTAACCGCCGAATTTGATTTTATGCAGTTGAACTGGAGTTCCTATGATGTATTAAAACTTAAGTTTAAAGATCCCGTGGGAGGCAGCACCGAAAGTGAAGCCATAAAAAATTATGAAGATTCTTACAGTCTGCGCGTTGGCATGGAATACAGGATCAATGAACAATGGGCGGCCCGTCTCGGCTATCTGCGCGATAACGAAGCCGTCCCCGATGAATATGTTGAACCATCCCTTCCCGAAGGTCCGCGCCATTTATTCTGCTTTGGCGCCGGATTTAAAATAAACAAAATTACCATTGACGGCTTTTATTTAGCTCTGCTCCAGGATGACAGGGAAATTAAAACTTCCAAACTTGAAGTGAACGGCCAGTCTTTCCCTTTTAACGGTAAATACCGCGGACTGGCTAATATGTTTGGTCTTACCGTAAGCTATGGATTTTAAGGAAGGAGAATTTTATGAAATACATTACCATATCCCTGTTGTTTTTATTTATCATTATCCAGAGCTGTGCATTGGATGAACCGAGCATCACAAAAACGGAAACCAACCTGAATAATAAAGTTCTTTCGCCTTACGTGGCTATTGGAAACAGTGTAACCGCCGGTTATCAGTCCTCATCTCTTGTTGAAAAACATCAGAGAAACAGCTTCCCCAATCTTATTTCAAGACAGATTGGCAACGGCGAACTCGAACATCCCTGGGTATCCTATCCCGGAATTCCCAATATCCTGGAACTCAAGTCATTAACAGGAGTGCTCGCTCCGGCGCCTGGCACGGGCATCCCGACAAATACCACATTAGCCAGACCGTATGATAACCTTGGCATTCCCGGTATTGTTTTAGCAGATGTACAGGTTGCCACTGCCAGCGACAACAGTTACAGTGGATCAGCCGCTATAGATTTGATTTTGAGAAACCCGGCCATGGGCAACACCACGGTTTATCAACAGGCGCAAATGCTGCAGCCTAATTTTATTACCTGCTGGATTGGCAATAATGATGTGCTGGGATTTGCCACGAGCGGCGGCGTGCAGCCAAGTTCGCCTACTAACAGTCAGGTATTTGCAAATCTTTACGGGTCTTTAGCCGCGGGCCTGGATACTCTGGCTGAATATGTGGTTGTTTCTACCATTCCGGATGTAACCTCATTGCCCTTCTTTACAACCGTCGGTCCGAGAGTTGCCGCAGGTATCCCTGCAGGAGGAGTTCTAAGATACCAGGAGCATGGCCAGCCTATTTCACCAACCCACTCCGGTACATCAACAGCAGAGGATTTATTTACCTATAAACATTTTATTACCCTTTTAGCCGGCCAGTACGCCGCGGAGATCGGGAAGCCTTCCGGTTTATGGTATAGAGATTTAGCGGCAGATATGGGGATACCAGTCTCAGCATTAATCGCCGGCATTCAACATCTTGATACAACACAGGCGTTTGGTTTCTACCCGCAAAATCCGATCCCCGATGCCCTGATTCTTGATGAAAGCGAAATTGAGACCGCTCAGACATCCATATCAGAATTTAATACAGCCATAACAAATTTAGCAGATCAATATGGTTTCGCACTGGTAGATATCTATACTATTTTTAACAATATCGCTCAAAATGGTTACCACGAACAGAATGTGCACCTGAGCGCCGCTTTCATTACCGGCGGCCTGTTCAGCCGTGACGGCGTTCATCCTTCAGACGCGGGACACGGCGTTATTGCCAATGAATTCATTAAGGCTATGAACGCTGAATTCGATCTTGATATAGCGCCGGTAATCTTATATCCGCTTCAGGCGCAAACCGCAGCGGACCAGGAAACCAAAGCCGAGCCTTTGCATAATATACAAAGCCTTAAATCAACTGTAGAAGTGCTTGGCGGCAAACTTTGGTAAATTCTTTATGATTATTATATTTTAAAAAGCAGGAGAAATCCTGCTTTTTTTTATTCCCATCATTTGTTCCCACTTGAAAATTAAGGTCTTCAATCATTATATTACGCGCCCGGTTGTATCCCGGATTGTTAAATTTTCATCATAGATGTAAAACTAAAAATCATTAAAAAACAAAGAGGTTTACGATGGCGGAAAAAGCAAAATCTTATAAGTTCAAAGCGGAAATTAACCAGCTTCTCGATATCCTGGTGCACTCCCTATATACCAATCGGGAAATATTTTTAAGAGAGTTGATTTCCAATGCTTCGGATGCCCTGGATAAACTCAGATTTGAAATGACCAGCGGCGCCGAAGTTCTGGACAGTAAACTGCCCCTGGAAATCCAGATCGATCTGGATAAGGATAAAAAACTGCTGACCATTGCCGACACCGGCATAGGTATGACAGAAAAAGAAATCATTCAGAATATCGGCACCATTGCCAAATCCGGTTCAGCTGATTTCCTGAATAAATTATCCAAAGAGGCCAAAAATAAAGATGTCTCCAATATTATCGGAAAATTCGGCGTTGGGTTTTATTCTGTTTTTATGGTAGCGGAAAAAGTGGTTATCAACACAAAGTCATATATCAAAGACGAGCCCGCTGTGCGTTGGGAGTCCACGGGAATGGGCAGTTATAAAATAGACCAGCCGGATAAACCAGTGAAGCGCGGAACGACCATAGAAGTGTATTTGAAAGAAGACGCGGTTGAGTTTGCCGAGAAATACCGAATTGAATCGGCCATTAAGAAGCATTCCAATTTTATTTCCTTCCCTATTAAAATCGGCAAGGACAAGGTAAATACCGTTCAGGCTATCTGGCGCGAACCGAAATCCAGTATTAAGGAAAAAGAATATCATGAATTTTACAAATTTCTGACCTATGATACCGAAGATCCAATGGATACCATTCATGTTTCCATAGACGCGCCGGTGCAGTTTAACAGTATTATGTTTATTCCTAAAAAAAGCGTGGAAATGTTCGGCTATTCCAAAGAAGACATTGGGTTGGATCTCTATGTAAAAGGCGTTTTGATCCAGCATAAAAACCCGGACCTCCTGCCCGAGTATCTCGGCTTTATAAAAGGTATGGTAGATTCGCCGGATATTCCTTTGAATATCTCCCGCGAGACCCTGCAGGAAAAGATGGTAGTCATGAAGGTCTCCCAGGTATTGGTCAAACAGGCATTATCGTACCTGCAGAAAAAGGCGGAAAAGAACCGGAGAAATATACAGAATTTTGGAAAGAGCATGGCAAGTATTTCAAACTGGGGTATACGGATTATGCCAATCACGAAAAATACGCCGAACTGCTTCGTTTTGATTCCTCCGCTCTGGAAGGCAGTGACGGCCTTACCTCGCTGGCCGAATATGTAAGCCGGGCTAAGAAAGATCAAAAAGAAATTTATTATATGAGCGGCGCCAGCCGGGAGGCGTTAAACAGCGATCCGCACCTGGAAATTTTCCGCTGCAAAGGCATAGAAGTGCTTTATCTTTATGAACCGGTGGATGAATTTGTCATGACCGGCCTGGCCAAATACAAAGAAGATTACATGCTGACATCCGTTGAGCAGGCACAACTGAATAAATTAGACGGCTTCGAGGATGTTCAAAAACAGGAACTGGACTTCGAAAAGCTATCCGATGGTGAAGAAAAGGTTTTTGAGAAACTTTTAACCAAAATAAAGGATATTTTAGGCGATCGTGTAAAGGATGTAAGAGAATCCAAACGTCTGAGGGACAGCGCTTCCTGCCTGGTCAGCCCGGAAGGTGAAATGACTTCCCATATGCAGAAAATATTGCATATCATGAACAAGGATATGACGCCTCCCAAGAAGATATTTGAAGTCAACAAGGATCATAAACTGATCCGGAATTTGCTAAAAATCTATAAAAATGATCCCAAGGATCCCTTTGTTGTGGAGACCGTCGAACAGCTTTTTGAATCCGCTTTATTATTAGAAGGATATCTGTCCGATCCGCATAAACTGGTCAACCGGATTCAGGACATCCTTGAAAAAAGCAGCGAATGGCATCCGGGTAAAAAATGAAATAAATAAAAAGGGAGATCGAAAAGTCTCCCTTTTTCATATAAAAAAGTATCGGTAAAATCATGTTATAATTCGCTTGGTTGCTCTAAATATATTTAATCGTAAATGAGCAGCGTTCGCCGCCGCGCAGGATTGATTCATCTACAGTAACTTTCACTTTCTTGCCAAGAATATATTCGTAAATACCTTTTTGCCAGCCTAACGAGCAATCGCAGAAATCGCCCGGGGTAACAGCTTTATCCGCCAAAGCACAATAACAATTATCCATTTTCTTACCAATAATCGTTATCGTTTTCTTATTTTTATCATGATTAACGCTTTCTTCCCACTTAGCCATTACCTCGCTTATAAACCCGTCAATATTATTTACATATTTGGAATAGTGACCTTTATATTCGCCTGAACAAGCCATTCCTAATTCCTCAAATATCTTTTTACGCTTATCCTCCGGGACATTTTCTTTTAAAATTTCAACTAATTTGGCAAAACGTTTGTGAATGAAATCCATTTTTTTATTTAATTGTTCAACTTCCTTGTTTTCATTTTTTTCTTCCTGGGCATGAATTTCGGAGGGCGTAAAGGCGGCAAGGCCGACGCAGGAGCATAATCCCATGGAACAGGCGGATTTTAAAAATTCTTTTCGTTGCATATTGTTTACTCCGTTTATTAATAAGTTGGCGGTTGATTGATATAAAAGATAATAGGAATCCCATGGTTATAAATCAATAGAAAAAACTATACGTAATTATATTCCGAACTCATATTACAGCGATTTAAGCATTTATCACTGATTGTATATGAATGATTAATTATGAATTGAGGCGGATATTCTGGCTTCAAAACGGATATGATTGTTCAGAATGCATCCATAATAAATGCATATTGTTTATTAACTAACATAAAAAAAATCTGAACTGCCCTAAATAATTAGATTTTAAAAAAGATTTGTTGTTTTTGTTGATTTTAGTCTGCTGTTTTAGATGACCTGGAAAACAACCCCCAAAAAAAGTTATCAAAAATAACTTGCCGCTATCTTCAGATAGCGGTATAAAAATAACCGGAATATGGGGCT
>RQOG01000177.1 GCA_003854985.1 Calditrichota bacterium | reverse complement strand
CTTTCCTTAAATCAGTCCGTTACCAACCAGATATTGGCGGTATCCTATATAACTGCAGATAAAAATAAGGTCGGAACGCTTGATGAGGATCTTGCTTCATCTACGGATTCCGTGATTGTACTGAAAATGATTAAAGAACGAACGTCAAATCCGGATTACAAAAATACCTGGCCCTTGATGCTGCGCAATGTATACTCCCTGCGCGGTACCGATATCGAAGATGAAGGTTTTGAAGTCCGTATCGAATATAATAAAAACGGCCAGCAGGAGCGTTTTCCGGATGACGATCCCGAGCATTCCTTCCTGAACCTGATGGGTCTGGATATTCTCGACGATAACGGCGCCCTGACTGAAGGCGGGGATGACAAGATTGATAATAATCAGAGTCTTATATTCAAGAAAAAAGGTATTTTATTTTTTCCTTCGCTAACGCCGTTTAACCCGGATTCCAGTATAACCGATCGGTATATGATTCCCAAAAAATACAGGTCGGATATGTATAATTTGAGAGATACCGAAACGGATAAGTTTAATGACGCCTATAAATTTGATATTATCGTGAATTCACGCAGCACAAAAACCAGCTTTCCCCTGGGATTTTATGTTCTGGAAGGCAGCGAAGTAGTGACGCTGGGCGGCGTTACCTTAAAAAGAGATGTGGATTACCGCATTGATTATTTCAGCGGCACCTTAACGTTGGAATCCGCTGAAGCTAAACGCAGCAGTTCCGATATACAAATCAAGTATGAACGGGCCAATATATTCCAGCTGGATAAAAAATCCATATTCGGCGGCCGCCTGGAATACAATTTGTGGGAAAATGCTTTTATCGGTCTGACCGCGCTTTACCTGAATAAATCCACTCTTGACCGCCGGGTCAGGGTAGGGCAGGAGCCTTTTTCCAATTTTGTATGGGATCTGAACACCGCTTTTAAATTCAAACCGCGCTTTCTTACACGCTGGGCCGATGCCCTGCCCGTTGTGGAAACCAATGCCGAGTCGCAATTTAATATCGAAGCCGAATTTGCCCAGGTGCTGCCCAATCCCAATACGCTGAACAGCGAATCTACCGGGGATAATAACGGGGTGGCGTATCTGGATGATTTTGAGTCCAGCAAACGAACTACCACCCTGGGCATACGATACCGTACCTGGACCATGGCCAGCGCCCCGGCAGAACTGCCTGACAATATCGGGATGACAGCGGTGGATGATGTTGAAGAAGCTGATTCGTTAAGAGCCAGAATCGCCTGGTTCAATCCCTATACACAGGTTCATATCAACGATATCTGGCCGAATAAGGATGTTAATTCGCAAACCGGTCAGACCACCGATGTGTTGGGCGTTGATATCTGGAGAGAGCCGGATGCCGATCCCCAAAAAAGCTGGGCCGGATTCATGCGTTCCACTTACAGCTTTCCGGATCAGTCCAAATCCAAGTTTATAGAACTATGGGTATTGGGCGATGAAGGAACTGCCCATATCGACATCGGGCAGATTTCGGAGGACTGGTATATTAAAGGTTTAAATTATCGGAACTTTCCCAGCAAGGGCAATATAAATTACGAAGATGTGAATGATACCGAGGTGCTGGACGAAGGCGAAGATGTGGGAATTGACGGTATTCCCGACGGGCAACCGGGAGATGATCCTTACGATAACTGGTATGCGCCGGTGGATGATGAACGGATGAAGGGCGGATTATTCGACGGCCGCCGGTATGATGGCATAAACGGCACGGAAGGCAACAGTAATTCACGGGAAGCCCGTTACCCGGATACGGAAGACATGGATGGCGATGGTCAGGTTTCTACAAATAATAATTATTTTCAATATACGTTTGATCTGGACGATATAAACTCGGACTGGATTGTAAGCACGACGCCTAAAGGCTGGAAACAATACCGGATTCCTTTAAAAGATTTCACCGCAAAGGTTGGCAATCCCAGTTTCTTCCAGATTTATTTTACGCGGGTATGGTTCAGCAATCTGCCTGCGGCAACGGAGGAAAGACCGCAGGACAGAACGCGTATCTTAATGGCAACCTTTGATTTTGTAGGTAATGAATGGCAAGAAACCGGCATCGCCCATGAAGATTCAACTTCTTTCGGTTTAAACGATTCCTTATTTATTCTGGAAACCTATAACACAGAAGAAAATACCGAGGCCGGCGCGGACCGCATTCCGTATTATTCTCCTCCGGGCGTATCAGGTGTGCGCGACCGGATTACCGAAGCTATGTCCAAGGAACAGTCTCTGGCAATGCGATTAATAGGAACCGGTCTGCCTGCCCGGCATAAAGCCGAAGCTAAAAAAAGTCTTTACAACGCACTGGATCTTACCAATTATGAAAAAATGCGCATGTTTATCTATGGTTTTAAAGCGGATGAACATAATCCGACAATCAATTTGCTTCAGGATAAACCTTCTTCTACGGATAGTTCTAATATCCGTTTTTATATCCGGTTTGGCTCCGATGATAATAATTATTATGAATATAGTCAGCATATATACAGCGAATGGAATACACTTAATAATATGGATATTGATCTTGATAAATTAGCCGGCATTAAATACAGTCAGGATTCGGTAACAAGCGGCCCGATTATTGTTAGCATTGACGATGTCCCGGGCGGTTATTATAAATCGGTGGGAAACCCTATGGTTTCCAATATCAAGTATTTTATTATCGGCGTTCTGAACGAAGATGAAAACGAACCTTTAATAGGCGAGATCTGGCTGGATGAACTGCGGCTTTCCAATGTGCGTAAAAATAAAGCCACCGCTTTGCGTTTAAAAGCCAACTTGTCGGTCGCGGATATTTTTTCCATCAATGCCCAGTGGGAAAGCGTTGACGCCGATTTCCATAATGTGAGCACGCAGTTTGGAAAAGGCAGTACGGCGGAAACCCAGAATTATTCGGGTAAAGTAAATGTGGATAAATTTTTACCGAGTTTTTTTGACCTGTCTATTCCTATCGATGCCAGGGCGAATTTTAACCGCAGTATCCCGAAATATCTACCCGGTACGG
Source organism: Calditrichota bacterium (assembly GCA_003854985.1). Classification (GTDB taxonomy): domain Bacteria; phylum Calditrichota; class Calditrichia; order Calditrichales; family Calditrichaceae; genus Zgenome-0002. The sequence goes on along the minus strand of RQOG01000177.1, from coordinate 3,500 downwards.
ATAAACTAAGCGGCTATCAGAACAATACGGTTGGGGAAAAGCTGGAATCCCTTTTCGGAACAAAGAAAATAGATCCGGAATTAGAGGAAAAAATTTCCAAATCCGAAACATACGGTATCGGAACAACCATAAAAAAACGAACGAAATCGAACAATTTTTTGTTACGGTACACGCTGGACGGTTTGACTTTTGATACGGATTACTCCTATAAAAACAGCAGCGACTGGAAGACGGTATATAGTAAATCCGAACAGTATAAAACGGCCATCCGGTATGCGATTACTTTTGGAAAAGATAATTACTTAACGCCGCTGTATTTTATAAAAGGAATTCCGATACTGGGAAAATTCAGCGAGCAGAAATTATATTATATGCCTAATAATATAAATTTATCGCTTAATGTGACCGATTCAAAAACCCAGATATTGAACAGAAGTAGTTCGAATGTTCAGAATACAGCTAAAATAACCCCCAGTACGGGTACAAGCCGGTCGTTTTCAACGACATACAAAATGCTGGATAACCTTGATTTTTCTTTAACCCGATCCCATCAGACGGATGCCGATGCCGACAGCCTTTCTCATAAACAACTATGGAATCAGATATTCACCAAAGGGTATTTTGGTATTGAAACCAATATTTCGCAATCATTCAAATCAAACTTCCGGCCTAATGTGGCTTCCTGGTTTACACCGGATTACTCTTTTTCATCCAATTATACTTACCAACTGGCTTCTCTAAAATATAGAAATACTTCCCAAAAAGTGGATCACCGGTTTGGGTTAAAACTGAAACCCGGTGCTCTGCTAAAACTTATTTATGATCCTGATAAATCAAAGAGCGGCGATTTCGGCGCTCCGTCAACAAAAGGCAGAGGCCGGCCAAAGCGCACGGAAACACCGGAGACTACCGAGGAAAACGCTGAACCGGAAGATCCGAAGCCCGAACGAAAAAAGGTTTCTTTGCCGAATCCGTTTACTATTTTATATAGAGCCCTGTTAGACTGGCAGACCGTAAGCGCCACTTTAACAATAAGTAATAATATCAACCATCAAACGCTGGCCAGTATTCCTTCATGGAAATACCAGCTTGGGTTTTCAGAGGACCCCGGGGTGCTTCAGGATTCTTCATTGAATGTGCAACTAATTCCGCCCACTACCAATCATACGGTTCGCCTTAATACGAACACGGGTTTTAATATTTCGAAAAACATTAAAGTAAGCCTGGATCACCAGTATGATGAATCGGAGAAAACCTCGGAAAACGGCCGTATTAAGTCCGGTTCGCGCAGCAGAACTTATCTGATCATGGGAGATAATCCCGAAGAATCATTTAAAGATTTTTACGGTGATTTTATGGGTTTTATACCGGACTGGAAAGTAAATATCAGCGGCGTTGAAAAAATTCTTTTCTTTCCGCAAATTGCCAAATCCATGTCTGTCGAACATGTCCATACCAGCAAGGTTAGTCAACGAATGCAGCTGGATACGGACGGGGAAAATTATTATGCCAGCCGAACGTCTTTTTCAAGCGGCTGGTCGCCGTTAATCGGCATTAATATAAAAACAAAGTGGGGTGTTAACGGCACTATACGCTATACGAACAGCACCTCGTTAAACTCATCGGCCTCTTCGGGCGCAGATAAAACGGAAAGTAATCAGATGTCCATTACCCTCAATTATGCCCTGAGTTCTGGATTTAAAATTCCCATACCCTTCTGGCCGTTTAACAACAAATCTTTTAAAAATGAAATGAATATTACTGTAACTTATGACGCCTCCAAGAATAAGACCTTTCAACGACAACGGGATCAGAAAAAGTTTGAAGAAAAACGCAGTGACAGCAACTGGAAATTAAGGCCTTCCGCGACCTACCGGTTTAGTTCCAGGGTGCAGGGCAGTCTGTTTTATGAGACGAGTACAATCACGAATAAGGTTACCGGTACGACATCAATTAATGAATTTGGTATTTCGGTAAATATTGCCATCAGGGATTAAAGGTATACAAAATGAATGTCACTTTTTTATATCTCAGTAAAACATGGTTACGGCTGGAGTAGATATTGAGTAATACGGATAAACAGGCCTGGGTAAGATTACTAATCCCGATCAGTTCCGGGATGATTGAAAAGATTTCCGGAGAAATATTCGCTCTCGGCGCCGAAGGCCTTGAAGAAGAGTCGGAACATATTGTCGCCTACTTTAAAGATGATATTTGGAATCAGGCGTTGGAAGATCAATTGATACAATGCCTTAAACATTTCGTTCCGATGATCGGAATAAACGATATAAAAAAACAAACGGTAGGCTGGGAGAACTGGAACGAAAACTGGAAACAAAACTTCGCTTCATTCCGCGTGCCTCCGAATATCATCGTTGCGCCGGAGTGGGAAAATCCAAAACTTGCCGGAAATGAAATTGTAATAAAGATCAGTCCCAAAATGGCCTTTGGCACCGGGCATCATGAAACGACACAGTTAATTCTATCCCTGCTGCCGGTATATGTTTTATCGGAATCTGCCGTTCTGGACGCCGGCACCGGCAGCGGCATTCTCGCCATCCTGGCGGCTAAATCCGGAGCGCAAAAAGTAGTGGCTTTCGACAATGATCCCGTGGCCATTGAGAACGCGCTGGAAAATGTTGATCTGAATGGCGTCAAACAACAGGTAAGGCTAATTAGGGGTAGTCTTGAAGATATTCCTGTACAAAAATTTAATTTGATCCTGGCCAATATAAACCGTAACGTTCTGCTCGATTTGCGGGACAAATGGCCGGATTACATAACGCCGGATGGCAAATTAATCCTGTCCGGTATTCTGGATCAGGATGAGAAAGTTATCCGGGATGCTTACGAAAATGATAACTGGCAATATATCGATAAAAAACAGCAGGGTGAATGGATTGCCCTTGTTTTTAGTTATAAGGGAGTTATTAAATAAGGTAATGTTTTTATCATTGTATGGCCGGCATTAAATGAATTATGCTTTATAAAATAAAGGATTTGGTGACTTTATGATAATTAGAAAACTGGTGCTTTTTGGGATAATGGCTCTATTAGCATTGGCAGGCTGCGAAAAAGACAATCCTGTATCAACTGAAAAAACGCCTTTTGTAATCTCAACCAAAATTGACAGCGCCTGGAATATTTCGGGCAATGAAAAATACTTAGTGGAAGTGAAAGCGGATGATCCGCAGGGCGTTTCAGATTTAAAAACGGCTCAACTTACCATAATCGATTCACAGGAAAATATTATATTCCAAGATTCGTTGTTTGATGACGGAGGAGCGCAATCCAGCGGTAGCGGGGATTTGATTGCCAATGACGGGGTATTCCGTAATCAGTATCAGGCTACTCAGATCACCTCTAATCCGGGACTATATTATTTTCAGATTGTGGTTGAAGACAAAGAAGGCAACCAATCGGTTATTGCCGGCGATACGGTGGAGTTTAGTTTGTCAAGTCCTCTATTGCTGACATCTGCCTGGTCCCCGGATTCGCTG
>RQOG01000043.1 GCA_003854985.1 Calditrichota bacterium | reverse complement strand
GGAATCGGCTAAAATTTGTCCACATTGTAAAAAGTCCGTTGATTTGAATCTTATTGAAAATCTCTACGATGAAGAAACGGTTGAATTGAATAAAAGCATCTCGCGTACTTTATGGTTTCGTGAACATTCACGGATCATATTTCCTATCATTTTTTTGATCATCGGTCTTGCCGCCGGCGCGATATTTATGTATTCCTATTCGCTTATTTATTTCGCTAACGAGAAATCTTCTTATGAAAAGCAGATTGCAGAGTTGCAGGAAAAAGTACAAAACAGTGCATCGGAAGCCGGTAAAGAATCCGCTTCTCTTAAACAACAGATCGATCAGAAAGAACGGATTATAAAAATGCTGAAAAGCCAGCGGCAATATATGAGTCAGATCATAAACTTTACGCGCCGTCTGGCAGAAAACAGCACGATAACAACACTTGATCTGGCACAAAGAGACTATTATCAGCGCAATGTACGTTATCTGATCAGTCAGTATATGCTTGAAAACGAAAAACTAACCCAGGCCGGATTTAAAGAAGAAGAAGAAACCTATAATCTTCAGACGATACCGCAATATCTTGAACAATGATGATAGAAAATTTTCACTATTAAAAATTAATAGCGTCGATTAAAGCCTGGAAATTATCCCTCCAGGCTTCTTCCGGCGATATTCTAGGCAATTCCAGAGTTATAACCGCAATATTCTTTTCTATCCCGGCATAAGAACCAAGCGATCCGGGTGTGGGATAACCCACATCGGAAGTCACTTCATAGCCATTGGTTTCCGCCATTTTCCAGGCCAGGTTTTCGGCGGGACCATCAAAATTATTCATGTGAAGGTCATCATGCACGGCAATAATTTTTACGGGTTTATACTTGTTGATCAATAACATCATGACCTGTGTTTCCAGTGCAGAACCCGACTGGCTGCCGGGATAGTATTTTTCCTGTTCGTAAACGGGCGACCAGTTTTTTGTGGGAAAATTCCGGTTGACGTCAATGCCTTCGGCATTCAACCGGCTCCTTGCCAGCAGACCGTCCGGATTAACAACCGGCACAATCACAGCCGGTTTTCTGATGATTTCGGGCTGACTGGCCAAAGTATCCGCCAGCCGGTATACCAGGTGAAAACCGGTTTGTTCATCCCCATGCAGAGCGGCTAAAATAAGGGTAATTTCATCACCGTCGCCGAATTTTTTAATATAAATAGTATTGCCGGCTTCCGTCTGGGCAATGATCTCCCAGTCAATATTATCGCCGGCTATTCCGGCATAAAGTTGTTTCGTCTTTTGATGAAGCTGTAATTCGTTATAATAAGGCATAGTGTATTTATAAACCAGTATGATTGAAATGATCAGAAAAATAACAATCCATAACTTTAAATTCCGCAAAAATCCCCCGCTTTTCAATAATTAGTGCACTATTTTAGAAGCTAATTTAATTGAATTTCACTAAATAGGAAAATTAATATCATCATTCTATGTTGGTTTTCATCCGTCTGAGAAAACCATCCAGCTGATTGGCAAATTTTTCCCTGTCTTTTTGACTAAAGGATGATTGCCCGCCTATTTCATGTCCGGCAGATTTTAATTCCATCTTTAAATTCCGAACAGACAGCGCATTGTTGATATTATCAGCGGAATAAAATTTACCATACGGAGTTAAGACAAATGCGTTTTTTTGCACAATAACGGACGCCAAAGGAATGTCGGATGTTATCACTAAATCAGAGACCGAAACTTCATTAATAATATACTCGTCCGCGACATCAAATCCGCCCGGCACCTGCAGCGTTTTAACAAATCCGGATTCCGGTATACGGTGAAACTGATTGGATACAAAAACGAGATTAATTTTAAGTCTGTCGGCCGTCCTGATTAAAATTGCCCTTACCGGCTTCGGACAGGCATCCGCATCTACCCATATTTTCATCTTTTTTCTTCCCGTTGTTTTATGAAATAAAAAACCCAAACCCTCTCAATTTCAATTAGCAAAAATATTAATAAACAGGAAATAAACAAAAAATTAAAATTAACGTAGAAAAACGCATACCATCATTTAAAAATTAAATACAGGACTGACGAATGCGAAGTTGTTTTATATATTTCATCATCATGTTTTATATTTCCATTTTAACGGCCCAAAATTATAACCGGGATCGCTGGCAGCAGCCGGACAGAATTCTGGATTCCGTGGGCGTTAAACCCGGTATGATTATCGGCGAAGCAGGCGCAGGTAATGGCTATTTAACTTTTTTCTTATCCAGACATGTGGGAGATTCCGGACTTATCTATGCGAATGATATCAGTAGAAACGTATTAAAAGAAATCGACCTTCGATGTAAAAAAGAAAATATCGCCAATATTGAAACGGTGTTAGGTAAAATAACCAATCCTCTTTTCCCGGAAAACCGGCTCGATATGGTCATTATGCTCAGAGCGTTTCACGACTTTACCGAACCTGTGGAATGGATGAAAAATGTTATCCCTTCCTTAAAATCCGGTGCCTTACTAGTGATAGTTGACGGCGATCCGGATAAAATGGGCAGCGGACATCATCATTTTTATACCAGAGAAAAAGTCCTGTCTATTATGAAACAGACGGCGTTCGAACTGGTAAAAATGATGACCTTCCTGGAGAAAGATACCATCTATGTATTTCGCTTAAAAAGAAATCACTGATTTTCATAGGCGGAAAAAGCCTGTATCAACTTTATAAATAATTGTAATAAACAATCGCCGCCATTATATTACCGGCAATTTATTCCGGGTAAAAGTATGCGGCTTTTTTATATTTCGGGTATTTTTCTTCTTTCGCTGTTTTTTATTTCGTGCAACAAGGGATTGGAGCCTCCTCATAATTTAACAGGTATTTCCGGAACGATCCATTTTACCAACTGGAATTCTGCCGGGACGATTCATAATCTTAAACTTGTTGTATTCAGAACTTTTCCCCCGGAAGATATTGTATCCGAAGTGATGAGCGGAGAAGCTCAGGCCTATCCGCCGGATTTAACGCAAAGCCTGCCGGTAGATGTTGATTCCGTTGCCTTTACGATGGAGCTCGGCTCCGGCTATTATGCCTATATTACCGTTGCTCAACAATACGGAAGCAATGTTTATGAAGACTGGCGGGCTGTGGGACAATATGATACCACGGCTGAAGACAATCTGCCAACCGGTGTCCAGGTTAATGAAGGATCCATACTGGAAGGGATTAATATTTATGTGGATTTTGAAAACCCGCCACCTCAACCATTTTAGATGATCATGAAAAAAATACATTTAATCCTTCTGATTTTATGGTCTTTTCAATGGCTTCCGGCGCAGAGCGCGGGTATAAAAGGCAGATTAATCGATGAAAACAGTAAAGCCATTGCGGCGGCCAATTTATATATTGCGGGAACGGTTTTGGGCGGCGCCAGTTCGGATGACGGCGCTTTTTTTATAACCAAAATACCGCCCGGCCGTTATGTTTTAACCATTTCCGTTTTGGGTTATGCAACGAAAGAAATTGATGTTAACCTGCCTGCCGGCCAGATATCGGATTTAGGTGAAATATCCCTGAAAGCCATACCTTTACAAAGTCAGCCTATCATCGTTACGGCGGGAAAATATGAGCAGCAGGCGGAAAATGTGCCGGTCAGCATCAGCAGTATTTCCGCGCAGGATATGGCTCAGCGCAATGCCGTTACGATTGATGATGCCCTGCGGTATGTTTCCGGCATCAATATGAATCTGGATCAGGTAAATATCCGCGGTTCCAGCGGCTATGCCAAAGGCGTAGGCAGCCGGGTTATGCTGCTGGTGGATGGCGTCCCTTACATAACCGGCGATACACAAGGACTGGTGCTGGAAGCCCTGCCTGTTAACCAGATTGAAAAAATAGAAATTGTTAAAGGGGCCGGATCGGCTCTGTATGGTTCCAATGCGATGGGCGGCGTTATTAATATCATTACGAAACCCGTCGGTGAAAAAACAAAAGTATCGTTGAAAATGTATGGCGGCTTATATTCCGAACCTTACCATGAACAATGGCAGTGGGCGGATAAAAGTCGCTATTTATACGGACTTAAAGCTTATTGCGAACAAAGGTATAATCAACTGGGCATCAGTATTGCCGCGGTGAAAGACGGCGATGACAGTTATCGGAAAAATGACTGGAAAGAACGGTATAATATCGGGGGAAAAATAGAATATGATTTTTCACCCTTTAACCGCCTGATCATCACGGGCAACTATATGGATCAAAAGCGGGGTAATTTTCTCTACTGGAAAGATTTAAGCCATGCCCTTACGCCGCCCGATTCACAGCTTTCGGAAAAAGTGCATTCACAGCGTTATTATCTGAGCCCGGTATACCGCTGGATCATCAGTCAAAAGGCTTATTTCAAAATAAGCGGCATCTGGTTTCATAACCGGTTTAAAGACAATATCGGGAATCGGGGTAATCATGCCGATTCCGATTTTATCAATGGCGAATTGCAACTCGGCGTTCAGACCGGCAGACACACTCTTGTTTTTGGAGTTAACCCGTCTTATAACAAGGTGCAGTCTAACATATTCAGCTCCAGAAAAGGATTGGGCGCGGCAGTATTTATTCAGGATGAATTTTTATGGTCGGAAAAATGGATAGCGACCCTGGGCGGCAGATATGATTATTATGATATCGATATTATCGGACAAAATAGCAGTATTAATCCAAAAATAGGGCTGGTTTTTAAACCCGGCGGAGGCAGTGTTTTAAGATTTTCGGCGGGCACGGGTTTCCGGGCGCCCTCCATGGCCGAAGCTTTCGCTTCCACTTCTACCGGCGGTATTACGGTTATTCCGAATGAAAATTTAAAAGCCGAACGCAGTCAGTCCGTTGAACTGGGTTTAAACCAGGTTTTTAGTAAATACCTGGGGGCGGATCTGGCGCTGTTTTATAATTATTACGAAAACCTGATCGAAGGAGGTTTTTTGCCTTCCGGCTACATCCAGTTTCGTAATGTCACAAAAGCCCGCATTACCGGCTTTGAATTGAATGCCGATCTTCATCCGCTGCCGCGCCAACTATATTTGCATCTGGGATATACCTACATGGATCCGCAGAATATAAGCACCGACGATTATCTTACATACCGGCCCAGGAATCTGTTTTATTCAAACGCCAGGTGGACTATTTTCGGATTTGTAACCGGACTGGATTACCGCTTTATTAGCCGGTACGACCGCATCGACAACACTTTTTCTATCATCATCCCGGAGGCTGAGCAAATCGTGGATGCCCATATTCTTGATTTACGGGTGAGTAAAGAGTTTAACTATAAAAGTACTACCTTCAACGCTTCATTCCAGATAAACAATCTATTACAATATCATTACAATGAACTGATTGGGTCCATCGGGCCTATCCGTCATTACGTGATAACCTTCGGGGTGGAATTATAGACAATCAGCGTATAAGTTGAAAATCGGGTTTAATCTGAAATCCAAAATTCATATATTCCCTGTAAATTATTGTACAATTTCGATTGTATATTTTTAAGGAGGCAAGATGCGTAAGACCTTATTAATTATCCTGTTAATTATCCCCGGACTTTTTGCGGATCAGTTTGATATTCCTCATATTTCCGTTACCGGCACATCAACCATCGAAGTCATTCCCAACCAGATGCTGTGGCATTTATCCGTTGAAACCAGGGGCATGGACCTGGAATCCGTCGCCAAAGATCATCTTGAGAAAGTAAGCGGCGTAATAACATTTTTAAAAACCAATAAAATAAAAAAAGACAGCATTCAGACTTCGCGCATGCAGTTCAGGGAAAACTGGGTTTATAAAAACAATACCCGGCTCAAAGAAGGCTATTTTACGTCAACAACCGTCACTTTTTCTCTGGAAAATTTAGATCTCTATTCCGAAATCTGGTTCGGTCTTTCCCGCCTGAAGGATGTATCGGTCAATTATGTGTCATTCAACCACACGCAAAGAATAAAATATCAGAATGAAGCCAGAAAAAAAGCCTTAATCGCCGCAAAAAACAAAGCAAACGAAATGGCTGAAGTAATGGATGTTATCGTGGGTGAACCCTTAATTATAAAGGATGATACCTATGAAACAGAACCTGCCAGGGGCGGCCTGATGAGCAACACTGTTTCAGTTCGGGGTTTATCGGAATCTTCCGGAGAAAGCCTGGCGCCCGGCACCATTACCATCCAGATGCGCGTCTCGGTTGTGTTTCGCCTGATTTCTACATCAAAATAGTTTAATCATTCACCAGGGAGGATTTATAATGAAGTTATCTTTATTTTTATTACCAATTCTGTTGATTGTTTCGCTGCTTTCTGCCCAGCAGAAGCGAAGCGATAAAGGAACCTTTATCGATAAACAAAGCGGGTACTGGGATGAAATTGAAACCGCTCTGGAAGACTATCACGCCCTGAAAGATAAAAAAGAACCGAAAAAAAAAATTTGTCATGGATGTGGAAGGCATGGACCTGCCGGCTTCCAAAGATCAGTTTACCTTTCAATGGCATAATGATCCCATATCGCAGGGTTATACCGGCACCTGCTGGAGCTTCTGCACGACGTCATTTTTTGAATCAGAGATTTACCGGCTGACCGGAAAAAAAGTTAAATTATCAGAAATGTTTACGGTTTACTGGGAGTATATTGAAAAAGCAAAAAGATATGTCCGGGAGAGAGGAGATTCCGAATTTTCCGAAGGATCGATGGGTAATCATTTCCCTGTTATCTGGAAAAAGTACGGCATTGTGCCGGCAGAATCATATACCGGAATGTTAGACAGTATTCCTTTTCATGATCATCAGAATATGTACAAAGAAATGATGGCCTACCTGAAAAACTGCCGGGAGATTAATTTCTGGAATGAACCGGCAATACTGGATAACATAAAAGCTATCCTTGATTATTATATCGGCGAACCTCCAGCGACAATTCAGGTCGACGGTAAAAAAATGTCTCCTTTGGAATACTATAAAAAGGTATTGAAAATAAACGCGGATGATTACGTGGACATTCTTTCGCTTAAAGAAAAGCCTTATTATGAAAAGGTGGAATACCCGGTGCCGGATAACTGGTGGCACAGCGAGGAATATTATAATGTGCCTTTGGATGAATTTATGCAGATAATTAAAAAAGCGATCCGCGATGGTTACACGATGGTCATTGGAGGCGATGTTTCGGAAGCCGGTTATAACTCCTTTAAGGAAGTGGCCATGATTCCGACCTTTGATATTCCTTCCGAATACATAAATGAGGATGCCAGACAATTTCGTTTCAGTAATAAGACAACAACCGATGACCATGGCATTCACGTGGTAGGTTACCTGGAAAAAGACGGCGCGGACTGGTACCTGATCAAAGATTCCGGTTCAGGCTCCCGTAACGGCCCAAACAAAGGATATTATTTTTACCATGAAGATTACATTAAACTTAAGATGATGGATTTTACCATTCATAAAGATGCGGCAAAGGAGATTCTGACAAAGTTTAAATGATCGGCTTCAGGCTGTTTTAAATTTGTATTTGTAGCTATAAATACATCTAATCTTAGATAAAAAAAGTCATGGCGAATATGTTAAGCCGTGACTTTTTTGCTTTATTAACGCATGCGATAAGCGGATTTAACCGCTGAAAGAGTTTCCGGTTGAAATTCACTGTCCGGCTGTTAAATTCCGTTGCATTGCCTTGTTAGGAATTTTATTACCATGACCTTACAATGCGAAAACCAATATGATCAGAACCGCCCCTTGAATCAATTAGTTCTTTACCCCTTTCTGAAACTCTTATTCTATCTTCAACTTCATAATAAGCACCACCACGGACTATTTTTTCTGTCCCTGAAACCGGTCCAATTGGATTTATCTGTAGTGTACTTTCATATTGTCCTTTCCAATCCCAGGCGAATTCCCATACGTTTCCACTCATGTCATACAATCCTAATTCATTCGGCAATTTTTGACCGACAGCATGAATAGTATTTGCGGAATTAGATGAATACCATGCAACGGCTTCTGGATCATTGCTTCCAGAAAATATTGTACTTTGTTCAAGTAATCCACCACGTGCCGCAAATTCCCATTCTGCTTCTGTTGGCAATCTAAATCCTATTGCAGATTTATTCCATGATACATCTTTACCATTTATTGTATAACAAATTGACAAACCATTTTCTATACTTAATTGGTTGCAAAATTCTATTACTTCTAACCAAGTAACTCGTTCCACTGGTAAATCATCACCTGTAATATTTGAGGGATTAGAACCCATAATTTCAAACCAATGAGATTGTGTAACTTCAAATTTTGAAATATAAAATGTATCGAGTAACACATCGTGAGTAGGGATCTCATCACTGTGAGTGCCTGCCCATGTATCACCCATAGTAAATATTCCACCTGATATAAGAATCATTTGATTGTTTGAACCTAAAGTATTAAGCACTTCTACCGAAATTGGATCACTGTAATTTTTATTGTCACTATTGTCAAATGACCGTGCAGTTAAAATATGAATTCCATCAGATAGAATTTCAGTGTTAAAATTAAAAATAAATGGTTCTTGTTCATCAAGTGAGTCAGAAAAAACACCATCGATACAAAGTTCAACTTTTTTTACAGATTCATTATCTGTTGAAATACAAATTATATCAATTATACCAGAGACTATAGTACCGTCACTTGGGGATATTATAGAAACTGATGGCGGAATAGTGTCGCGATTTCCTTCAGTTGTACTTTCTGAACAGGAGAAAACAAACATTACCATGATTAGAATAATTAATGCTTTCATTTAAACACCCTAATTCTTTGAATTGTTTGGATTATCTCTCAACTTCTCTTGATCATAATGCAACATGAAGTAACTGATCATTGTTATTATAAATAAAAAAATTGAGATGTATGTGAATAAACACCTGTGTTGTTCAAATATAGATTTGCACTCATGAAAAAAAACTGTGAATAAAAAAAATAATTCAATCGTGATAAGAGAGGAATGCAAAATTGCCCATTTGTAATCCAAGTAAGGAAGGATATTTTTTATATTTTTATGATTCTTTTTAATTACTTCGTATCTGTTCGTGTTTTTAATCTTGTAAAATAAAAGATCAAAATATTCAAATATAATTCTATGAAAACCATAGATAACTATACCAACTAAGGGCATATAAATATAGAATTCAGTTTTGTCGATATTATTTAAAATAGTTATAGGATTTGATGGATAGGCAATCTTAAAAAATAGTGTAAATATGAAACCAGGAATAATATATCTTAAAAGTTTTTCAATTGAATCAATAATTTTAGAAATATCCATTTTATATCAATCTTTTTGTATTACTGAAATTCCTAACGGCGCGGGATTGAGCCGCTCGCCGTGTTAAGTTGTGAGATAATGTACTAAACAAAACAACAAAAATCTATCCGGGTCGGTTCTAATTCCCGGTTAGATGCCCCGCCAGCGTAAAAGGAGGAGTAAAGTTAACCAAAGAAGATACCCGAAAAATCCCCCGCCGTTCCGGGGGCATCTAACATATATTATGCCGATAGCTGGTTTATTTTGCTTCTCCCGGTTTAAAGAATTTCAGCAAACCTTCGGCAATAATCCAAACAACCAGCAGAATAATCAGCGCATTGACGGCCATCAGCAACAGATTATTCCCGGCCATAAATTCGGATTGATTCATGACTGATGCCCATAAGGTCATTGTAGACATAAATATTGCCGGTAAACCGGCTACTATCCATTTCATGCCGCCTTTTCGTTTTAGATACAGGGTAATTACAATCAGCGCCAGGGCGGCCAGCGTTTGATTTACCGCGCCAAACATCGGCCATAGCGCTAAGGCGCCTTTTCCGTCCGCGCCGGTAGCAAAGGCAAGTATAGCGGCAGAAATTACCGCAAAGGCGGTTGCCGCATGTCTTTTCTGGAAAAAACTGATTTTCATATCACCGGCTAATTCGCTGATCACATACCTTTGAATACGCGTCGCCGTGTCCAGGGTGGTACCGGCAAAAGAGGACACAAATACGCCCATAATGACAACGCCAAGCGCATGACTTATTCCGATATACTCCATCATATTGGCCGCGCCGTCCACAAAAGCTTTGATTTTTGAGCCTAATCCTGCGGCAGCCGTCCAGGATTCATAATGATTGGTCCAGGCGGCAACGCCGGTCAGCAGTTCCCCGCCTTTTGTGGTATAACCCAATCCTATGCCGGCGGCTACCGCAATGATAACCAGTAAGGCCAGCAGACTTTCTACTAACATTGAACCATAACCCACAAAAAGCGCATCGTGTTCATTTTTTACCTGTTTGGCCGAAGTGCCGGAAGCCACCAGCGAATGGAATCCGGATATGGCTCCGCAGGCGATGGTTATAAATAAAAACGGCCAGACTGGCGGCGCATCGGTTGGATTTAAATTGATAGCCGGAGAAACAAATTTCATATCGCCGAAAAAGGCGGAAAAGATTATGCCCAGGGTTATTAACACCATAGCGCCGATTAACTGGTAAGCGTTGATGTAATCTCTTGGCTGTAAGAGCGTAGTTACCGGAAGCACCGAGGCAAAATAGGCATAAATCAATAAAACAATCGTCCATAATCCTGTGGATGGAATTCCGAATAAATCCGGAAGATTAAATGGCAGGTAAATTCCGGCAAACATCAGCAAATAAAGAAGAAGCATGGCTATTATTGACCATAAAACTAAACTATAACCCTTTTTATAAATCAGGTGGCCCAAATAGATGGCTATTGGAATTTGCATCCAAACAGATAGCACTGATGTTGGATAAATGCTAAAAATAATTGCGATAATCATGCCGAAAATAGCGATAACGATCCACAGGGTAAGAAAAACAATAATAAAGAAAAAAACACGCGTTCTTGAATTAATATAGCGTGCCGTAAATTCAGAGATCGATTTGCCCTGGTTTCTCATAGAGATAATCAGCGAACCGAAATCATGCACAGCTCCCATAAGAACCGAACCGAAAAAAACCCAGAGCACAGCCGGCACCCAACCCCAAATGATAGCGATAGCCGGACCGACGATTGGTCCCGTTCCTGCTATGGACGTGAAATGATGACCGAATATTATTTCTTTCCGGGTGGGCACATAATCAATACCATCCTGTAATTCCACCGAGGGCGCTTTTGCCTGATCGGAAATCTTAAATATTTTATAACCAATAAAGCGACCGTAAAGCCTGTACATAATTATATAACCAACAATGGTAAAAACCATAAGCAATAAAACTTCCATAACCCTATTCCTTAAATTTTTATCCGCTAATTATTATCAATAATTCTGATTCAATCTATAAATTAAAAAAATCCTTTAATTCTTTCATCTTGCCGCCGGAATCCATTCCGGAAGATGATACAAATCTATGTCCCAGACCAGCGGCACAAGATAGATCACCGTCAGGGTGATTAATATGATGCCAATAATATTCAGAACAAATCCTACCCGGGCCATTTGCGGAATAGTGACATGACCGCTGCCAAAAATAATGGCATTAGGAGGCGTGGCAACGGGCAGCATAAAGGCATAGGAAGCGGCCATTGCCGCCCCGATCATTAAACCAAAAGGATGAATGGCCATACCGACCGCAACACTGCCGACTATAGGCAGCAGCATTGCAGAAGTAGCCGTATTGGATGTAATCTCCGTTAAAAAAATGGTCAGACTGATCACCGCAATAACCAGCATCATCAGGCTGGTTCCCTCCAGTCCGTAAATCTGCTGTCCGATCCAGGAAGCAAGGCAGGATTCGCTGAAACCTTTAGCCAGTGATAATCCTCCGCCAAAAAGCAAAATAACATCCCATGGTACTCTCCTGGCCGAATCCCAGTCTAATAAAAACTCACGTTTCTTAAAATCCGCCGGAATGATAAACAGCAGCAGAGCACCCATAATAGCAATGGTAGAATCATGCATTAACTGACCTTCGGAAATAATAAATCCCCGTGATATCCAGGCAACGGCAACAACAATAAACACCAGCATTACGCTTAATTGCGCCCGGTTCATTTTTCCAAGCTGTTGAATTTCACTACGCACCGTCTCTTCCCCGCCTACAAGCTTCTTAACCCGGGGCACCATGGCAAATTTAACCAGATAAATCCAGGTGATAAAAAGCATAATAACGGCCATGGGAGCGCCTATGGCCATCCATGCGGCAAAACTGATTTGTTGATGATAAAGACGTTCAACAAAACTCACCAGGATAGTATTTGGAGGCGTTCCGATAATAGTAACCACGCCGCCGATCGAAGCAGAATAAGCGATTCCCAGCATTAGTGCCGTTGCAAAACGAAAACGGGTTGGTTCGGTATCGATTTCCGAATTGGTTGATTTAAGATAGTCTGTTGTCTGGCGGATAATAGCCATAGCTATCGGGATCATCATCATAGCCGTGGCCGTATTGCTGATCCACATCGATAAAAATGCGGTCGCCAGCATAAAGCCCAAAATAATCCGCGACGGTCCGATACCAATCAGCCAGATAGTCCTCAAAGCCAACCTGCGGTGCAGATTCCATTTTTCCATGGCAATGGCAATTAAAAATCCTCCGAGAAACAGAAAGATAATATGATCCGCATAAGGATGGCAGGCATCACCCGCCGACATGATATTAAGCGTAGGAAAAAGAGCAATTGGCAACAGAGCGGTGGCGGGAATAGGAATGGCTTCCGTTATCCACCAGATGGCCATCCACACAGCAACGGCGGCGACTCCAAACGCCTCGCTGCTCATACCCTGCGGTTGCGGTAAAAACAGCAGAATGCCAAATACAGCGGGACCAAGAAAAAAACCTATTTTCCGGTAAACGGACACTGCGCTTTACTCTTATTATTTTTAAAGTGAAAAATATGTAAAATTTCCGCGCATTATGCAATAATTTTATTAAAACCGGTTAAATGGCTTTGTCATTTATCGATTTAAACTACAATTATATATCCAGTTCGAAGCTTTGCCCCATCACAGGAATCTCTACATTCCACCCATAAGCATTTCTGATCTTCTCTGCCAGAGATTGTGAAGCTTCCGGTTCCCCATGGACTAAAAATACTTTTTCCGGCGGTTTGTTAAAGGCCATTAACCAGGCCAGGATTTCTTCATAATCACCGTGGGCGGAATACCCGGAAATGTTTTCAATTTTTGCTCTTACCGGAACCTGAGCGCCATGTATTTTAACCTCTTTATTGCCTTCTAAAATGACGCGTCCGCGCGTTCCCTGCGCCTGATAGCCAATAAATAAAACCGTGTTTTTATTTTCGGGCAGTCTGTAAGCCAGATGATGTAAAATCCGGCCGCCCGTTGCCATACCTGAGGCGGAAATAATAATCGCTTTTTCAGCAATCTGATTAATGGCTTTGGATTCTTCTTTTTTCGCGCAGACTTTCAGCATTTGCGGCTGGAAAATATTCGCGCCGCGCAGGCTTAGTTTTCTGGCCACGAGATTAAAATTACTGATTCGGTTTTCAAATATTTCCGTGGCATTAATTGCCATAGGAGAATCCATATAAACGGGCATCACCGGTATTTTCCCGGATTCTTCGAGCTCCCTGATGGCAAAAAGCAAAGTCTGAGTACGCCCTACGGAAAATGAGGGAATGACCAGGACGCCGCGCCGTTTATAACTATCATTGATGACCCGGGCTAATTCCGCACTTGAATTCCCCTGCTCATGCAAACGATCGCCATAGGTCGATTCCAGGACCAGATAATCTACATTATAAACCTGATCCGGATCGCCCAGCACGGGACGGTCCGGCCGTCCGAAATCCCCGCTGAACAGAATTTTGCGGCTGCCCTTTCCGTCTCTGCGCTTAATATCAATAAATGAAGAGCCTAAAATATGCCCCGCATCTCTGAATCTGATTCTCAAATCTTTCTGAAGATAAATTTCTTCGCCATAATGAACCGGCTTAAAATATTTCATCGTTTTTTCGGCATCTTTTATTGTGTACAAAGGAAGTGCCGGTTTAAGTTTGGAATAGCCCTTTTTATTGGCCCAAAAGGCGTCTTCTTCCTGCAGATGGGCGCTGTCTGCCAGCATGATCCCGCATAAATCCCTGGTGGCGTGGGTACAATATACTTTACCTTTAAAACCTTCCCTTACCAGCTTAGGCAGATACCCAGTATGATCGATATGCGCATGGGTCAAAAGAACCGTATTAATTTCTGCGGGATCCACGGGAAATGGTTCCCAGTTCAATAAACGGTGCTTCTTCAGTCCCTGAAATAAACCGCAGTCGATCAGGTACTTTTCGTTATTTATTTCGAGCAGAAACCGGGAGCCGGTTACCGTGCCAACCGCGCCGAAAAAAGTTAAATTAGCCATATGCTTTCCTTCCTGATTAATACCTGTTAAAATAGGAAACAAAACCATATTAATACAAGATTAAATCGTCATTAAAAATTAACAGATTTTATGAAATTAAATTTGACGTTAATTATTTTTGAACATTGAACGAATATCAGGTAATCATTTTAATCCATGAACCGTTATTCTATAGAAAGGAATTTAATCATGAACAAAAAAGTTATGGTCGTTATGCTTGTAGTTTTTACCCTAAGTGCTATGCCGTTATCCGGACAGGATATTATGGACCGGACGCGGGATATCGGAATTACAGCGGCTTACTGGCTGTCCGGAGACATATCGGTTGAAGGCGGTACTACTGAAAAAGACGGATCGTTTTTGTTGAGAACGTTTGCCGATTTCTATCTGATGCCCAAATTGGCTATGGGCGTTTACTTTAACTTTGCCCCATATTCTCAAAATGATATTGATGTGACACTTTATGAGTTCGGCGGTTCCATCAAGCCAAAATTCATGCTCGATAAAGACCTGGCGCTTAAACCCGGATTGAATATCGGTTACAGATTATCAAGTTCCGATTTGGAGTTATTTGAAATTGATGCTCTTGGTCTAAACCTGAGCGTTGAACTGCAAAAACAAATGGATAATATGCTTATTCATGGCGAATTCGGTTTCCTGGCTCAGCCGGCGGGCGGCAATGAATGGGCTGATGTAACTTTTGCGCCCATCATCTATTTTGGCGGCGGGATAACATTTTAAACATTTAATTATCATTCATAAATCAAGGCGAATTCGTTTATGGATTCGCCTTTTTTGTTTTTTATAATCCGGAATAAAATTGAATTTTTTAAGGATATTTGGCTTTTACTCATATACCGAAATAGCTTAGTTCAATCTTCAGCCGGTGTTTTCAGCCAGGCCTTTGCTTCATCTAAGTCCTTAAATATTTTATGAATTTCAGGAGAGTCTCCGGCCAAAACCTCATAGACTCTCGATAATCCGAATTGCAGAGGGGTTGGCGCGTAAATCGCAACCTTAAGTTCTTGTATATTCATTTTCTCCTGCATGGTTTTTGATAATTGGGCAAGCCTTCGGAGTCCGCTGGTAGTGATACACATAAAATCAGCTTCGCTCAGATCATTTAATTCATTGAATCCCGGGATCCACTTGTTACCTTCATAAAATTTTTGCCATGAGGCTACGATTTCTTCATCGGTAATCTGCCCCAGATATTTACAGGTAAGATAACCGTCTTTATGATTAATTGTGAATTCTAAAGGCATAATCAGCTTTTTCCCGGCTAATCAAATAACCTTAAAACATACTATGTTGAAAATAATAGGTGCTTTCTGTAATAATCTTTGGGTAAATATAATCAACCCGGCCGGTAATATTCAAAACTTTTCATAAAACTCATGAAACCGGTAGCAGGCTTGTTTACGTTTATGGATCATTTTTATCACATTGCAAAATAGTATTCAAATATATTTAATATAGAAAATAACCTATGTTTTTTTTAATCAAACAGGTTCTTTTTGTTAATGAAACACAACAATGTATCCGATATAATATAATCTTAGACAATATCATAGATATTTAGTTTACCGGTTATTAGGTAAAGCATATTCTATAGGTATTAAGTTTTAATCGTTATTGATGTTAACAAGCGGATTCAGTAACAGGGAGGTTGTTCGATTGTATTATAAACATACAATCACTTTAATGCTAAAGACCGTAATTTGCAATATCAAAAGTAAACTGCAATTTTTCGTAACCTTTTTATGCGCAAAGGAGAGATAGAAATGTCCAGTAAAGGAATGATTTCTTATTTATTTATTTTACTGCTGATATCAGGCGGCTTTTTACCAGCCCAGCAAATTAAATTTGACCATATTTCGGAAGAGGACGGACTTTCTCATAGCTGGGTAAAAACGCTTTACAGGGATAGTTTCGGATTTATGTGGTTTGGAAGCGGTAACAGCGGCATGAATAAATACGATGGATACAATTTTACTATATATAAAAATCAACCTAAAAATAAATATACTATCAGCAACAATACCATAAATGTTATTTTGGAAGATCAGAAAAAGAATCTATGGGTCGGAACTCAGCTTGGTTTGAACAGATATGACCGAGAACTGGATAGATTTGTCTCGGAGGATGGTTTTAATAATGTGTATATAGAGGGTATTTACGAACTTCCGGACGGCCGATTAATCATAACTTCCTTAAGTGAAATTATTACCTATAATCCCGAAACAAAATTTATTAAAACAGTTAATTTACGCGAAAAAGGCTTAAAAAAAGACATTACCGCCAAAGGCTTGTTTTATTGGCAGAATACTTTTTGGCTGGCTACCAGAGAAGGCTTATTTATTATTGATACGACGAATTACTCATTGAGTCATGTTAATCTCAAATCGTCGGCCAATGATAATAATACCGATTTCAGATCAGTATACACAGACAGTAAAAACAGGGTATGGCTTGGAACCGAAAATCATGGTTTATTTTGTTTGCTTTCTACCGGGAAAGATCCATTTAATCCGGAGGTTAAGCATTTTATCCATGACCCGAAACGCGCCAAAAGTATCGGTAAAGGGGTCATTGTCGATATTGCGGAAGATGAATCCGGTTATTTATGGATAGGCATGGACAGTAACGGTATGAACAGACTCAATTTAGCGCAGATGAATGAGAAACATCCGGTTTTTGAGCATTACCACCATGATCCGACAAACAGTTCCAGCCTTTCCAGCGACGCCATTTATGATATCTTTAAAGACAGTGAAGGTACGGTTTGGATAGGCACCTTCAACGGCGGGGTGAGTTTTTATAATAAATTACTTCATAAATTCAGCCATATAAAACAGGAACAAAATAGCGAAAATAGTCTCAACGGCAACAACGTAAACGTTATTTACGAAGAAGACAATTATTTATGGGTTGGAACCCAAAAAGGATTGAATAACCATGATAAAAGAAATAAAACCTGGCATCTGTATGAAAATAATGAAAACGACAAAACAAGTATCGGTTCCAATGCTGTTTGGGTAATATTCAGAGACAGCCGTAAAAACCTGTGGGTAGGAACCTGGGGCGGCGGCCTAAATCTTTTTAATGAAAGCCGCAAAACCTTTACCCGTTTTCTGCATAACAGTAAAAATGAAAAAAGTATAAGCAATAATAATATTTTTGGCATTTCCGAAGATAAGGACGGCAATTTATGGATCGCCACCATGGGCGGTGGATTAAATAAATATGATTACAAAACCAACACATTCAAAAGATACATTAGTATTCCCAATGACAGCACAAGTCTTTTAAACAACTGGGTCAAAGCCGTCCTGGAAAGCAGTCATGGCGAGTCGTGGGTAATTTCTGGAGGCGGCGCCGATCTATTCGATAAAAAAACGGAAGTCTTCACCCATTTTACACACGATACGGCAAATGAAAAGAGTTTAAGCAGCAGCCATATCGTCAGCATATTCGAAGACAGCCGGGGTAATATATGGTTCGGTACGGAAAACGGATTAAATGCTTATAACCACGAGAACGATGGCTTTATATGTTATAACGAGGAAGACGGCCTTCCGGATAATGTTATCAGGGGTATTCTCGAAGATGATCATGGAAATTTATGGATAAGTTCCAACAAGGGATTGACCAAATTTTTTAATGCTGTCGATCTTCCCGGACATCCAGTATTTCGTAATTATACGATGGACGACGGCCTGCAGGGCGAGAGTTTTAACAGTCGAACCTGTTTTAAGGGAAAGGATGGAAGGTTATATTTCGGTGGCAACAATGGTTTTAATGTGTTTCATCCGGACAGTATCAAGGAAAATCCGCATATACCTGAAATTGTATTTACCGATCTTTTTATTTTTAACAAAGAGGTAAAAATCAATCAGGAAGATTCGCCCCTGAGTAAACATATCAATGAAATTAATACGCTCACTTTATCCTACAAACATTCGGTAATTGGCATCCAATACGCCGGATTAAATTACCTGGCGCCGGAAAAGTGCAATTATGCTTATAGGATGGAAGGTTTTGATGAAGACTGGAATTATGTAGGTGGAAAGAAAGAAGCTAATTATACTAATCTTGATCCGGGCGAATATATTTTCCGGGTAAAAGCTTCCAATAATGATGGCGTCTGGAATGAAGAAGGCGCATCGGTAAAAATTATCATCACCCCACCCTTCTGGAAAACCTGGTGGTTCAGAACAATAGTTATTTTAATAATCGTCGGTTCTATTTATATCATCTATAAAATCCGGATCCGCAGTCTTGAAGCACACCGCCGCGAGCTGGAACAAAAAGTGGAAGAAAGGACTTTGCAACTCAGCGAAAAAGCGCATGATCTGGAAATGGCCAAGAATGAAATGGATAATATTTTGAATAATGTGGAAGAAGGATTTTTTATTATCGATGATCAGTATAAAATTTCATCGCAGTATTCGGCAATATTGGAAACCATTTTGTGCACCGCCGGTCTGGCCAGAATTGATTTTATAGAATTTCTTAAAAACAAGATTCCCGAAGAAGAAATATTAAATACAAAATCCTATCTGGATCTTTTACTGAAAAAAGACCTTGATGAAACTACAATTGCCGATTTGAATCCGCTGATTGATTTGAAGTTTGTTTTTAATGACTCTGAAAATAAGGATAAAAAATATTTGAATTTTAAGTTTAAACGAATCGGAAAGAAAACAGATAATCACACGGAACTTGTTGTTACCGTGCGCGATGTGACCCGGCAGGTTCAACTTGCCATGCGCCTGAAAGAGGAAGAAGAAAGAAGAGAAAAGTTATTGCAGCTGATGCTGAGCATATTAGACGTTGAACCGCAAATGCTCACGGATTTCAGCGAAAGCGCAAACCGGGAACTTGAATTTTTAGATACTATTATAAATCAATCCGAGGTTGTTGACTATGATAATTTCCTGGAAAAAGTGCATCGTTCCGTGCATCTTATAAAAGGAAATGCTAAACTGCTAAACATCGATTATTTCGCCACACAGGCGCATCAGTTCGAAGACATCGTTTCCGAGTTTCAGAAACGCAAAGAAAAAATTACAGCTAAAGATATTGACACCCTGCGTAAAAGACTAAAAGAAATGCAAACCGGTATGGATGAAATGGAACGGATCATCGAGAAAATCGGCAAAGTGTTAGCCAATAAAGGAAAAGCAAAAAAGTCGGATGCCAAACTTATGCTGCAATCCCTTGAAAATCTAATCAACAGTTTTAGCAGCGACCTTGGCAAGAAAATAAAATTCGATTATAAAAATTTTAAAAGCCGCATGATTCCGGCCCGGTATAATCTCTTAGTAAAAGAAATTTTAATCCAGCTTGTCCGAAATTCCATTTCGCATGGCATTGAACATCCGAATGTAAGATTAAAATTAAACAAACCACAACAAGGAAGAATAGAGATTTCCACCTTCAAAAAGGACGGCACAATCGGATTTCGGTTACGTGATGACGGCAGCGGCATTAAAATTGAAAAACTAAGAGAAATGGCTTTAAAAACAGGCAAATGGACCGCTGAAGAAATCAACGGGTGGACGGATCAGCAAGTAGCGGATCTGATATTTGTTTCAGGTATAACCACTTCCGAACGGGTTGACATGGTTGCCGGACGCGGCGTTGGACTGGACGGTGTAAAGCACAGATTACGGGAGCATAAAGGCGAGATTTATGTACATTTCGACCGTAATAAGTTCTGCGAATTTGAAGTGCTTTTACCGGCCGCTGCATAGAAATGTTTTGTAATTCTATTATAGGGGTTTAAAACTCTAAACCCCTAATTTTCTTTATTCTTTAATCTCCGCGATGTATTTCGCCCCGCACCGGTAGCAGACAGTCAAAGGTTTTTTCCGCCGGTATTGGCGGAACTTTTCTGCCCGCGGGCTATTCCATATTTCCTTTATCGATGAATGCATCGCATCACCGATGCTGTAATCCGGAAAATCTACACAGAAATTTGCCTGGCCATCCGGCTGAATATCTATCAAATCCTCAACGTTCCTACAGGTTTGTGAGCCAACCGGCGTATAGGAATTATCAAACCAGAGCCGGTAGTCTTCTTCGATTAACGGCATGTATGGAAAATTCGAAACCTCGCCCAGACTGTCATTATATTTTTGTAATTCATTTTTAAACAGATTAAAGTCAATTCCGGAACCATTGTAGTGGAAACCTTTCCAGGAATAAGCTTCGCAATCAAAATTTGTTTTCAGCTCTTCGTTATACTTTTCCCCGATTTCTTCTGAGAAATAATAATACGGTACAATATTAATGGAATTCAATCCCATCTCACGGGCTACGTCCGGCATCGCTCCTAATCCCTTATAGGAATACCTGCTTATGGTAAAACAAATACTTTTACTGATTTTATTGCCCCTGTCCTTTTCAAGTTCAGTTAACAGGGCAATGTTTTCCTTTATTTTTTTATAACTCCCTTTTTGCCGGCGTACTTCATCATGAATTTCTTCCGGACCGTCCACGGAAAAAGTGATGTGCATATTCCTGATATCCACAAGGTCTCTGGCATATTTCCCGATGAGGGTTCCGTTGGAATCTACCGAAACGAAAATTCCTTTACCGCTGATATACTTAAGAAGTTCTATAATACCAGGAAAAAGAAACGGTTCGCCGCCCCGCACCAGTACAAAACGAATATCATACCCGGAAATTTCATCGACCAGTCGTTTCCAGTCGTTCAGCTTCATCCTGGATTGAGCTGATTTTACCTTTTTTGTAAGATAGCCGCTGTCGCCCCACTGCCCGCACATCCGGCATCTGAGATTACAGGCATTGGTAACCGTAAAAGAAATGAAATGGGGAAAAGTCATTTACAACTCCTGTGTCTTAAATTTCCTGGATAGAAAATTATGTTATAAAATAACAAAAACATAATAAAATACAGAATTATTTATGACAGATTAACCTTTCCTGAATCATTGTAAGAGATTTTACAGTTCATTCTACAAATATTTTATCCTTAACAGGATTTCAATGCATACTCATCGCTGAGATAAGTCTGAATTGATTCATTGCATCTATATTTTCCCTTTAACATCCACTGTATTTTTGTTCCTTCAGGAACATAATGTTTATAGCATATAGCTATAAAAATAGCTTTGTCCCATCGGGACAAAACAATATCCTTAATACATCATTCTGTATCTCAACGGTTTCCGGATTTTAATCTTGTTAACGTTATTTTATTTACTATAACTAAAATTATATTATCTGAAACCTCTATTTCCTGCCCAGCCAAACTGCCATTTCTCCCGGTCCACGGTGCGACCAGGCATAATAAGGAATGGCTGTTAAATCGGTTATCCTGCCCTTTTCTCTTATTACTTTTCCTTTGATAACAGTTACACCGCCAAGCAGGTCATTTTTAAATTCTGTGGAAAAAATGGCGTCATCAGGCACTATTAAATCAAGCGCCCTGCCTCCATTATCTATCCATTCCGCACAATAAACTACAGGGCCGCGTTCCAGAGCAACCTTGTCTTTATTATCCGCTACCAGCTCATTGCTTAAAACCCGGCGCACCGGCATAGGCAGAAATAATTCGACTACATCTCCGTCTTGCCATGTTCTGCTTATCTCCGCGTACCCTTTATGCGTTACTCCGGTAATTTCTTCTCCATTTAATCGGATTTTATATTGCCCGGAGGTATTGCTCAAATAAGAATAGAGATCGCCCGGAACCGGTTTATTCTGCGCCCATCCGGGAATCCTGATTTTCAAAACAAAGGTGGTTTCCTTATTTAGCCCAAAATTAAATTCCACCCTGTCATCCCAGGGATAATCGGTTTTCTGCGTAATTTGTATATCATTTTCATTGATATTAATTCGGGCATTATTTGCGATAAACAAATTCACATACAGAGAATCGTTACGCTGAGCGTAAATATAATCCGGCACAGAGGGCATAAAACGCATGATATTGGTTGGACAACAGGAGCAGTCAAACCAGGATTTTCTGGTCAAAGCGCCCTGATTAAATTTGTACTTGCCATCGGATGCCAGGCAGTTAGGATAAAAGAAGGTATCTCCGGATAACGAAACGCCCGAAATCAGTCCATTGTATAACGTCCGCTCCAACACATCAATATACTTCGAATGACCGTGTAATAAAAACATACGATGATTCCAGTAAACATTGGCAATAGCCGCACAGGTTTCGTTGTAGGCAGTCAGATTTGGCAGTTCATAATTATCCCCGAAGGATTCTCCTTCATGCCGCGCGCCAACGCCACCGGTTAAGTAGAGCTTTTTTGTTACAACATTTCCCCATATCCGGTCAATCGCATTCAGATATTCTTTATCCTGCAGCAATGCCGCAATATCCGCCATACCCGCATACATATAAACCGCTCTGACCGCGTGCCCAACCGCTTCATCCTGTTTTATCACCGGCATATGATCCTGATTATAAGAGCCGTTAAGTTTATGCCCGGTGGAATCGCCGCGGGCGTCCAAAAAGAATTTGGCCAGCTTAAGATATTTTTCATCGCCGGTTGCCCTGAAAAGCTTAATCAAACCGGATTCAATAATCTGATGTCCGGGCGGTGTGCGTAATTTATCAGGACCAAATGTATTCGCAATCAGTTCGGCGTTTTTAAGCGCAATATTTAACAGATTTCTTTTGCCCGTTGCCCGGAAATGGGCATAGGCGGCTTCGTATAAATGCCCCATATTATAAAGTTCATGACTCGATTCCAGGTTAAACCAGTGTGGTCCCGGTTTCACCCACCAGGCCGGCGTCGTGTCCGGATTAATGGTTTTCCACGTAGTCAGATAGCCATCCTCTTCCTGCGCCGCCGAAATTTTACCTATAATATCGTCTATGTATTTATCCAGTTTTTCGTCAGGATGCGTTTGCAACGAATAAGATGCGCCTTCGATAATTTTATAAATATCCGAATCGTCAAAAGGCATCAGGCCTTCATAGCCGCCTCCGAGAAGCCCGCCCGCCCGTTCGAAATTACGGATTCTGCCCTCTTCTTCACATTTTTTAAAACCATAGGGAATAGTTACATCACGATTCGTCTTTATGCGCTTACTCCAGAAATTATCTTTTAACTCAATTTTCGTAAAAGGAACCGGCGTAATCGGATAGTCGCGTATTTGTTTTTTTGTACCAGACGTTTCACACGAAATCATCAGTATGAACATCCAAATAGTTGTGCCGATGCATAATATTTTTTTAACCATGATCCTACTCCTTGTTTTTAGTAATTCTCTGTTTACCGATATGCTTTTTAACTCTTTTTATGTTTTTAATTATTGATATGGAACCATGAAGGAAGTTAAAATGCATATTTATTCAATTCAACTTTCCTGAAAAACAGATTATATAAATAATAGCGGTAATGTTAGTAATAAAAAAGGCTATGAGTTTAATTTTTCCCATAGCCTTTATTTAGTTTTAATAATGCTAAAAAACGTTATCCGGTATAGAATTATTTAATCATCAGCATTTTATGAGACGCCCTGTAATGGCCTGCTTCCACCACGCAAAAATATACGCCGCTGGGTACTGTATTGCCGGCGGAATTGTTTCCGTTCCATGTTACCTGGTGTATCCCCGAACCTTGCTGTTCATCTTTTAAAACCATTACCAGTTCACCCAAAGCATCAAATATTTTAAGTTTAACATTATAGCTGGCTTTATCCGGAGGCAGGGCATATTTAATAGTAGTTGAGGGATTAAACGGATTCGGGAAATTGCCATAAAGTTCGAAAACCTGTGGTATCTCCGGATTTGCAGTTACGATAGTGCTTGGATCTTCATCAATATGAAACGTATACGTTTCGGAACTAAAGAGACTATCGCCATCGATATTTTTTGCCACAACCCTCCAGTAATAATCCATATCCGGCAGAAAGACATCTACGGTGTAAAAAGTATCGACTATAGCAGGATAGATGGCAGGATTAGTAAAACCTGAGTTTAGATCCAGGTATAAATCATATACAACTTCCCATGGGAAATTAACAGGCAGTATATTTGCCGAATTCCACAAAAAATCGACCTTGGCATATTCCAGCAATGATTCATCGGCAGGCGCCAGCAAGGAAAAAGCCTGAAGCGGATCAACAACCTGATTAAGATAGTATTTCGCATAAACGCCGTCATCGTTGCCGTCCTGCCCGAAACTTGACCAGGCCAGTATTAAGCTTTCGTTGTTCAATGTACTAATTCCAGGCATATGCTGATTATTGGTGGTATAATCATTTACTTTTAACTCAGTTCCTCTCATCGAACCGTCATTGTTATAAAGCTGTAAATAAACGCCATTTGCATTGCCATCCTGGTTATAACTTTGCCAGCATACAGCGAATTCGTCATCCGGCAGAAGAACAATATCCGACCAGGATTGTTCATTATCCGTAGTTGTGTTCACCCGGAATTCCGATCCCCGGGGTACGCCGTCTTCTTCATATATTTGCGCATAAACCCCGCCGGAACTGCCATCCTGATACCAGCTTGTCCAGCTAATGATAAAACCATTATCCATTAAAAAAATTATTGCCGGCTCTATCTGGGCGCTTGTTGTATAGGTGTTTACCTGAAATTCACCGGTAACGGGCGTGCCGTCCCGTTCAAAAATTCTTGCAAAAACACCGGCATCATCGCCATCCTGACCACCGTAGCTTTCCCAGGCTACCACAAAATCACTATTTGTTAAACCGCTGACTTTGGGCCAGGCCTGATCATTTGAAGTTGTAGTATTTACCACAAACTATGCTCCGCGCGGGGTTCCGTCATTTTCATAAATTTGCCCATATATCCCGTATCCGTCGCCATCCTGCCCATAACTTGACCAACATATGACAAAGCCGCTATCCAGCAAAGCATGAATAGTTGGTTCAATTTGATCATTCGTCGTAGTGGTATTTACCCGAAATTCACTGCTTATGGCTCCTCCAAGGTTATCAAAAACCCGTCCATAAATTCCAGACCCATCACCATCCTGGCCCTCGCTTACCCAGCAGGCGGCAAAACCGCCATCCATCAGACCGATCACTTTTGGTTTATATTGATTATTCGCCGTCGTTGTATTGAACAACAATTCACCACTACGAGGCATTGCATCGTTTTCAAAAACACGACCATAAACCCCATATCCGCTGCCATCCTGCAGATAACTTTCCCAGCATACCACAAAACCATCATTCATAAGTCCTGAAACGCCGCCGATAATCTGATCGTATGTAGTAACAAAATTAGCCCGGAATTCCTCATTATAGCCGGCAGGTTGAGCATTCAGAAGAATGATAAAACAGAATAAAAATGCTAAGGTTCTTGTAATATTCTTCATCTTGATTCTCCTAAGTTTATTTCTAAAAAATAAATTATTTTAATCTACAAGCGGTATTCAGATACATCGGCTTAATTACAACAAAAATAAGTAAAAATATTTTTTTTTCAAGGTGTTATAAAATCAGACAATTTCCCCCGTTAAATTGAATGGTTAATTATTATCCTCCATCCACATCAGGGCTTTATAAACCTGCTGATGGTTCCCGGCAAAAATAATGGTATCAAATTTATCCAGTGCCATATCTTCAAGACCTTTGTTGATTACCTTATCCTGGCGGATGAGACCGATTATTTTCATCCCATCATACTTAAAAGGTTCCAGATTGGCTATTTTTTGGGAAACATGACGCGAATTCGGCCCGATAAAAAACATCTCATTGTCTTTTTCAATGTATTCCATGATGGCCAGTTTCCAGGAATCGCGGATATTCTTTTTCATAAAGAATTGATAATGTTTTTTCCGCAGTAAATCCGTCTGTATACGGGCAATGTGATCGGGCATGTGATAAAATTTGAGAATATGCATGATAAAGACCAGCGATGTTTCCATGTCCTGGGAAAGAACAAGGTCGGCGCCTAATTTGTACATTTTTTTCACCTGGGTAACATAATTACAGCGGACTACTATTTTAAGACCCGGATTATGCATTTTAACCACGCCAAGCGTGCGTTCCGCAGAATTCATGTCGGAAATGGCTATGACAAGCAAAGCCGCCTTTTCGATATTGAGTAACATTAAGTTTTCAAAATGACTGATGTCCGCATAATATATTGGTTCTCCGGCAGCTCTGTACGTGGAAACATTTTCAGGATTTACATCCACAATAATATAGGGAATACCCAATAGTTTTAATACACGTGATATGTTCTGCCCGTTCACACCATACCCGGCAATTATCGTATGATTTGTGATAGAAACCGGCTTTTCCGTTTGATCGATTTTCTTTTTAAATACATCAAAACCGGCAAACTTCTTTCCGGCTATCATACTTAACGGAATAGAAAACATACTCAGAACGGTAACCGAAAGGATGATTTGATGTGTATCGTAGGATATTAACCGGTACCCTTCGGAGAGCGTTAGTATGACCAACGAAAATTCTCCGATATGGGCCAGATTAAAAGCAAGCGCAATAGCCTGATTTAAAGGCCTTCGGCTGAGAATGGTGATAATGAAAATCAGTATCAGTTTAATAACAATCACAAATATGGTAATCCACAAAATTCTTAAAAAATTATCCATAAAAAAAGGAATATTCACGAACATGCCGATGGATATAAAAAATATGGATATAAAAATATGCCGCGAAGGAAGAATTTCTGTATTAATCTGATGTGCGTACTGACTATCGGATATGGCAACCCCGGCAATAAAAGCGCCCATTGCCAGCGATGCGCCCAGATAATGCGTTAAAAATGAAATACTGAATATGAAAACAATCACCGAAACCATCAAAAGCTCGGGAATTTTGGCTTTAACTATAAAAGTAAAAACGCGCGGGATAAATAATTTGCTTAAGATAAAAACCACAATTACGCCAATTATGGAAACAATCATTTTATAGATAAAATCCATATCAAACGATCCGCTGAACTGATTGACAGAAGGAAGCAATAACATAAAAGGAATCAGTGCCGCATCCTGGAAAAGTAAAATACCCGTTGAATTTAAGCCGACCGGTGTGCCGATTTCATCTTTATCCTGAAGAATTTTTAAAACGATCGCCGTACTGCTCAATACTAAAATGAAAGCGATAACAAATGATTGATTAACAGAATAATCCTGCCAGAGCAAAATGAAGAAAAACACAAGCCAGCCGACTGCTACCTGAAGTCCGCCAAGCTGAAAAAATGCCCGTTTCATATTCCTGATTTTGGAAATGGAAAATTCAAGCCCGATCGTGAACATCAGGATAATGATACCGATCTCAGCCAATATTTCAATATCAGAAGTGGTTTCTATCAACCCTAATGCTGATGGTCCGAGGATTACGCCGGTAAGCAAAAATCCCAATGCCGATGGTATTTTTAACCGCGAAGCGATAATAATGATAATAACGGCCAGTAATAAAATAATGATTAGTTCTTTAAGCAGTAACATGCGTAAATATACTTATTTATAAGCCTATATAAAAGCCAAACAGGCAAACAGAGTTATAGAAAATGCTGAGCAATACAACTTTAGCCGTCTGAAAAATGACAATGTTTTTACAGAAATGTTCAGACCACTCCCTGTTCGGTACGCATGATGATTTCATTCTGCAGATCAACGCCCAGATCAATAAAATAATCGCTGTAACCGGCTACACGTACAATAAGATCGCGATAGTTTTCAGGATGTTTCTGGGCATCGCGTAAAGTTTCTGCATCAACGACATTAAACTGAATATGGTGCCCGTCCAGACGAAAATAGGCTCTTATTAAACTCGTTAGTTTATCAACCGCTTTATCATCGGAGAAAAACAGAGGGGTAAATTTTTGATTAAGCAATGTTCCTCCGGTGCGCAAATGATCAATTTTGGATACGGATTTTATTACAGCCGTTGGTCCGTGGCGATCCGCACCCTGCACGGGAGAGATACCCTCCGATAAGGGCATGCCTGATCTTCTGCCATCGGGTGTAGCGTCTATAACACTGCCGAAATAAACATGACAGGTCGTGGGCAAAAGGTTTACCCGGTGCATACCATTTTTAGTATTTGGCCGGCCATCGATAAACCGGAAATAACTTTCAAAAACCTTTTTCATTATCTCATCAGCGTAATCATCGTCATTACCGAATTTAGGGGTTTTTTCCAGAAGGTCATTATGAAACGATTCATGATTTTCAAAATTGTCCCCAATAACGCTCAGGAAATCAGCCATGGAAATTGTTTTCTGATCAAAGACATGATATTTAATTGCGGTTAAAGAGTCGGTGATAGAACCCAGTCCCACCCCCTGAATATATGAGGAATTATACCGCGCTCCGCCATTATTATAATCGCGACCGTTTTTAATGCAGTCATCAATCAGCAAAGACATAAACGGCGCCGGCAGATATTCCGCCCACAAACGCTCGATGATCAGATTCCCCTTAATTTTGATATCTATAAAGTATCTTAACTGTTTCTGGTAGGCATCGAATAATTCATCAAAACTCTGCCATGCTTCCGGATCGCCGGTTTTTAATCCGATTTGTTTGCCGGTAAGCGGATCCATGCCATTGTTTAAGGTGATTTCCAATACTTTTACAAGGTTAAAATATCCGGTTAATATATAAGCTTCTTTACCAAAGGCTCCGGCTTCAACACAACCGCTGGCGCCGCCATCTCTGGCATCTATCAGGGATTTACCCTGCCGGATTAATTCCTGGATAATTGCGTCAGTGTTAAAGATTGACGGCTGACCGTAGCCGGTTTTAATAATTTTTAAGGCGCGTTTTATAAGCTGATCGGGATTTTTTTTACTCACCTGGATCATGGAACTAGGCTGTAGCAAACGCATCTCTTCAATGATGTCCAGAAGCAGAAATGTCAGTTCATTGACCGCATCGCTGCCGTCTTCCTTAACACCGCCTAAATTAATCAGACAAAAATCGGTGTAGGTATTACTTTCGCTGGCGGTAACACCCACCTTTGGAGGAGCCGGCTGATTATTAAATTTTATCCAGAAAGCCTGTAACAACTCCCGAATCTCATCCATTGACATTTCACCCGAATCAAGCGCTTTACGATAAAACGGATATAAATGCTGATCCAGCCGGCCGGGATTAAAGGAATCCCAGGTGTTTAATTCGGTTATGACGCCAAGATGAACAAACCAGTAATATTGTAAAGCCTCCCAGAGATTTTCCGGTTTATGGGCGGGCACTTTCCGGCATACTTGCGCAACTTTTTGCAGTTCTTTTTTTCTTTCCAAACGTTTCTCTTCTGCAGCTAACCGATCCGCTAAATCGGCATGACGATTCGCAAACCGAATTAAAGCGTCGGAAGCAATCATCATGGCCTTCAACTCTTCCTTTTTACCGGAAGCATCGGAATCATTATAAAAATCAAGGCCCGAAATTGACCGGCGGATATCTTCCTGAAAATCCAGCAGGCCTTTCTTATAAATTTTATCATCCAAAACGGTATGACCGGGCGCCCGCTGTTCCATAAATTCCGTGAATATCCCGGCGTGATAAGCCTCTTTCCAATCGTCATCTACCTCATTGAAGATGCGATCGCGAATCGACCTGCCCTGCCAGAATGGTATCAACAGGTTTCTATATACATCGCGCGTTGCTGTATCAACAGTAAAAGCGATTTTTTCCCGGTCATTCAGAATTTTCAGATCATCGAGCGAATGAATACATATTTCCGGATAGGTTGGCGTCATTTTAGGCGCAGGACCTCTTTCTCCTACAATCAATTCATCTTCTCCGATATAAATCTGTTTATTTAAAAGCAAATGACTGAAGGCCATGGCCCTGGCCACAGGAACCGATACGCGATCTGCCTGTCCGCTTTTATAAAAATCAGTTAATAATTCTGCTCTTTCGTGAGATACGGTCGGTTGCGCTTCAAGGCTTTTCTGACGCAATTTTTTTATACGATTATTCATGATGACCACTTTCAATGCTGATATTTAAATTTAATGCATCAAATCGTTTTTTTATGGCTTCCAGATTTCCATTATCATAAGCGAGTAATTTACCTGTACGCAGAGGAAGCCCAAACCGTCGATACTTATCCTCGCCCAGTTTATTATAAGGCAGTAACATAATGCTCTGAATGTTGTTCATTTTTTTTAACAGTTTTACGATTTCTTTTAGATTTTTATCGGTATCCGTAATACCGGGAATCAGTGGAATCCTTATTGTAATCCGCTGATCATGCTGAACCAGCTTTTCCAGATTGGATAGAATAGTCTTATTACTTACGCCTGTATATTTGATGTGTTCAGCGTCGTCAATCAGTTTTAAATCATAATAAAACATATCGGTATAGGGCAAAATTGATTCAAAACAGGACCAGGATGCATAACCGCATGTATCCACCAGGGTATGTATTCCGTTGGAATGACAATTTTTCAACAACGAGGTTAAAAAATCGATCTGCATTAAGGGCTCTCCGCCGGAAAACGTAACGCCACCCTGCGATTCTTCATAGAAAATCAGGTCTTTTTCAATATCCCGCATTATTTCGGTTAAAGTGATTTCTTTTCCTGAAGTTTCAGCATTTTTATTGGCGGTAATAGATGAACGGTTTCTGTTTTCCTGTATCGGCAGTTTTTCAATCCCGGTATGACGGCCTTCCGGATTATGGCACCACCAGCAGTCTAATGGGCAACCTTTAAAAAAAATGGTAGTTCGAATGCCGGGTCCATCATGCACAGCGAATTTTTTGATATCGAATATGGTACCTTTACTAACCAAAATCTGTCTTTCTTTAATATTCCGCATTGAATTTATCCAACATATCGTTAAATGCAAATAGGTGATTTATAATTTCCGCCTGTTATTTTTTTATCTGCGTTGGGGCATTTATTAATAATCATTATAGTTTTTAAAAATTAAGATTAATTAAAAGCATGCCTGATTCTTTACCTTTTTATTTACTGTAATTGGCTGCTCATCATAACAATAAACAGATTCACCTGTTATTTCATTTCAAAAAACTGAGCTTTTATCAAATATCTGATGAAATTTATGAAATCAGAAACGCCAGAAATAACTAACCGAAACGAATATCATTGATTATTCAGGCATCTGATTATCATCTAATTTAAGTGGCATAAAATTTGAATTTATTTTTGTCAAATTCCATTTAGAAAATAACCATGTTTAAAATAAGTGGAAAAACGTTATGTAATGTCTTAATATTTACTGTCTCCATAGTATAAGGAGTAAAGTCATGGCAAAATATCAATCCACCATCAAAGACTTTGAATTTTATTATCTGCTCGAACTTACCCGGCAAAAAACCAAACCGCTCAGCCGCTGGGAAAAACCGGTAGATGAAAAAACCTTGCGCTGGATAAGACGTCAGGGATTTTTCGCCGATATCATACCCAGAAAAACCTTTTCTGGTAATTCCGTATATGAAACTGTATTCAGCAAATCCGGCCGGTTTGTCAGCCTATATCATAACAAGTTTAAAAATACCCTTATCCGTCATGACGCCGCCGAACAAAAATTAGAAGGTTTTTTGTTCGGTTATCCCGGTTGCTGCGTCCAAAATTTTATTAAACATCCTTATCATGAAAACTTACTAGCCAAAGCGGACCAGGAAATATTATTTCACTGGGCATGCAAAAGCTGCCGCGTTACTCCCCAACTTTTACCTTATTACAAAGAGGCAAAAAAATAGCCGAGGAATGGTATAATGCGGAAATTTTATCCGGAAGAAAGGCAAAAAGAATACCGGCTCTTTATCGGAAAAGAATTTACAGCGCTTTTGCGGCCCTGCTTTTGTCGACAGGATTATTATCGGCCGGTACAAAAGCGGACTCAACACACTTTATTCCCCTTCCCGGCGATGTTAATAGCAATGCCCTTTCCTATGCGGAAGAAATTTATTTAGGCGTTTTTGAATACGGCCAAAATGAAAACTGCCAGATTTACGCTAAATTATTTACTTCAATAATCGATTCATTACCTACCGATGTCAAAGAATACAGCGTCTATAGAATTGATCATTATGTGAGAGGCGTGATTCCCTGTCCAAAATGCGGGGAAAATATCAATATGGGATACGTCGAAATTATTAATCCCATGCGTAATTTAAAACTTGAACTGCCTTATATGGCTCTGCACTTCATGGAAAACGGCTACTTTTCTTACGGCAGCGATATAAACTACCAGCGCGTTGATATTGATACATTGAAAAGGATTCTTTATCCTTACGATCCCAAACATATGCTGAAGGTATTAGGCGATTCCGACGGCGATGGTCTGACTGATGCGGAAGAAGACAGCCTGTGGCTGGATGACTGGAGCATGATTCCGGACGCTGATGCGGACAGCGTGCCGGACGGCGCACAGGTCGCGGAAGAACTTATCCGGCTATTTCCAAAACTTAAATTAGCGCCGGACAGTATTCATAGTCATGTTAAATTTCATCCCGTTTATGGCATGGAAAATTGTAAAATATGCGGTTCAACCCATAATATGGGTTCTATCGAAATTATCAATCCGGAAAATAAAAAAACCATTCATATTCCTTATATCAGCCTGCATGCGCTGGCCCATGGCAGTTTTGCCTACAACGGCACGGAGCATGAAAAGGAAAGGACCGATGCCGTTGACTTATACAGGACCATGAAAACACATATGTTGTTCATCGACAATGATTCGGATGAAGACGGGTTAAAAGATAATGAGGAAGAATATTTCGGATACGATCCGGGAAAAGCCGATACTAACAGCGATGGCATATACGACGGTATGGAACTGGCCCTGGTCATGACCGATTCCATAAAAAAATTACCCACTACTCCGCAGGAAGATCAACCTTATGTTGAATACCTGGATATGGATGGATTACAGGTATGCTCGGTATGCGGTAAAGATTTCCCCATGGGATTAATGAAAATCTACAATCCTTTAATGAATACAATTGAACCATTCGAAATAAGTTATTATGCCTTTCATTTCATGGGAAAAGGAAGTTTTGCTTACGAAGGTTCTGAAGACGGCAGAATAGACCCCATCAAATTATCACAATATTTGAACTACGTGGCGACCTCTGTTTCTGCGCCGGCGTCAGAATTAAATCCCTTTTCATTCACGCTGCTGCAGAACAGTCCAAATCCATTTAATCCGCAAACAACAATCAGGTATCATTTAAAAAAACATACAAACGTAGTATTAAAAGTATACGATCTGCAGGGCAGAGAAGTTAAAACCCTGCTACAATCAACGCAAAATGCCGGTGAATATTCGGTTAACTGGAATGGAATTGACAAAAATAATAAACAGGTAAGTTCCGGGTTTTATATTTATGAATTGCAGGCCGGAAGCGAAAGGCAGAGTAAAAAGATGTTGTTGCTTAAATAAATTTCTGAATATAATTTTATACTTATAGTAAATGAAAAGCGAAAGGATTTAATATCATGAAGAGAGTAATTTTTGTTTTACTGTTACC
This sequence comes from Calditrichota bacterium, assembly GCA_003854985.1. GTDB lineage: Bacteria > Calditrichota > Calditrichia > Calditrichales > Calditrichaceae > Zgenome-0002. Next base: position 2,045 of record RQOG01000043.1, on the reverse strand, counting down.
TTTCTATTTGCTATTATCTTGTCAAAATTCTTCATTAGAACCTGAAGAACAATTTGTCCAAATTTATTTAAAGTATAATTATAATAATGTATTAAATACTTTTGATAATACATTTCAAAAAGATCTGGTTGAAGATGGTGTAATAAAAGTTAAATTCTTGTTTACAGAAGAAGAACAAAATAAAATTTTAAAGAAAGCTAATTTGCTAAATTTTTTTTTAATGCCAGATACCTTTATTCATAATTTTTCAGATAGTATTGCAGCTTCAATTAATCCGGATCCCGGAGAACAAATTTTAAGAATAAAATACAAGTCTAATGATAAGTCAACACTGTGGACTTACCCACCATTGGAAGATAATGCACAATTTAATAATTTATTAGAATTACGTGGGTTTATAATTACTATAATAGAATCAAAACCAGAATATAAAAATCTTCCACCTGCAGAAGGAGGTTATATTTAAAATACCAAGTACAACCAGCGATTCAGGCAGACTGTGGGTTTGCATTTGGCTTCTTTATAATATTAGTGGTAGACAATTCGTATCGGCTAATTTGTTCGACTTGGTTCAGTTAACCAAAATGACTTTTATATTGCGCTTGCAATAAAAGTTAAGCACAGTTTGTTCAATCATTGACATTGTGCAAAGGTTTGGCTTCCCTGTTATGGGCAGCAACATAACCTCAATACCGATAGAATGATTCTTTAATATAGGGTAATAATAAAAAGGAGATATAATAGTATGTATCTTAAACTTATAATTCCTTTTCTGCTCTTATTTATAGTAACCGGTTGTGAAAATCCGGCAGAACAGGACAATTCCAAGCTGTTGATAAGTTTCAGAAATAAATCTGCTTACCAATTGAATAATCTTATTGTATCGGATAAGGGAATTGGAAATTTACCGGTTAATTTTTCTTCAAGATATTTTGGTTTTGATGATTTCAGATTTGATTCCGGTTTACCGGATGAAAATGCCAGCGCGGTAGTGAACGGCAAAGTATATACAAATTATCGCAGAGGATACTGGTGTGGCACAGAGAAAATTACCGTTACCTCGGGTAAATATATAATTAACATTGAGATTGTGGATACTACGCTGTTTCTTTCCTGTGAGAATAGTCCGACCATTGATCATCCTTAAAAAAATTAGTAAAAATAACGGAAAAGGACTATCCGAAAAGAATATATTTAAACTATATTTAAAGCGGAATTATAATTTCTATTCCGCATTTTAAAATATTTATTTGTTGATTAATCAAAATAAATAACCCTGAATTGTGACTTAAATTAATTTTGTCAAGAAAAAATAGCGTAATTTCTGCAAAAATTATTCTACGCATTGCATTGAATAATTTCGATGTGTTAAGTTAACAGAAAATCAGCTTTTTGTTTTCTCTGAAAAAATACAGATACCCTGAAAGGAGTTTTGTTGATGGATAATGTTCATATTCTGCCGGCCAATTCCATTGGAAAAAATTTTATAGCGAAAGAATTTATTCCAAAAGGCAAGAATGAATTCTATTTTCGTAATCTTCAAACGTTATGGCCTATTGACTGCTGGCGTCATCTGACATCCGACGAAGTGGAACGATTGGTAAAAAATAATAATACGGCAGATAACTGGGATGATATTCTCGTTACCGACGAATTTAATCCCAGACTGATAATGAATAGTGAATTCTATGGTCTTGTACGTATAGGCAGTATCCGGAATGTGGTTTTGGAACATCATGATTTAAAACTGAAAGCAGGCATCACCAACAGCACAATCATATCCTGCGATATAGGCAATGATTCAGCAATCCATGATGTCCGTTATCTGGCGCATTATATCATCGGCGACCGCTGTATGTTATTTAATATCGATGAAATGCATACCACCGATCACGCTAAATTCGGCAACGGAATCATTAAAAAGGGTGAACCGGAAAATGTACGGGTCTGGCTGGATTTGATGAACGAAACCGGCTGCCGGCGGGTTATTCCTTTTGACGGTATGATAACCGCCGATGCCTATTTGTGGTCAAAATACCGGGATG
>RQOG01000042.1 GCA_003854985.1 Calditrichota bacterium | reverse complement strand
CACAAGCCGGGATAATGACAAGAATTATGGCGGCCATAATCAATACGCAGGTAAAAATTGATTTACGGCTCATATAAATGCTTCCATTTATAATTAATTTATTTTTTCTTAGGGGCATGGCATGCCGTGCCCCTATATCTTTCCGCATATAGGGCACAAAATTTTGTACCCCTACCCCAACAATACGTACAATCCCACGAAACCGGGCAGGCCTTCGGGTTGCACATCCCCCTTTCTCCCCCTTCAAAGGGGGAAAGATTTAAAAAACTTTTCAATAGGGCAAGCCTCCATACCCTAAAATAGACAAATCCGCCAATGCGGATCCGCCTACCGACGGATAGACAAAAAACCTAATCCCTGACGCAACGAACTGAAAAGCCACTTTGCTTACTGCCGTAGCTGCGGTAGACGTCTGAACTATAGTAACTCAGCCTGCGGTACCACGCGTCTGCCGAACTGCCCTCAGTAGAAGACCACCAGCCGCCGTAGTAACCCATAACGTAGAACGCCCCATCGCTGCCGCGGTAACCGCCCGGAAGAGCCGTGAAACCGCTGGAATTGGTGGCCCCGTTATTGGGGCTGTTCCAGTGGGTTGTTCCCGTTTCCTTTAATTTACCCCCTTCATCGGTTCCCCGGTCGCCTGAAGCATCGGCGTCCGTCTGGCTCATTCCCAGGGCTTTCTCCAGTGTTTTCCATTCTTCGTCCCTGGGCACATGCCAGCCGGCTGGAGCTATATCCCGGGCATCTGCAACGGCGTACCAGTTAAATAATAGACCGTAAGTGGCAATATTGTCCTCGTTAATGCCGTAACTGCATCTTGCCCCGCTGCTAAGACCGGCCCATGTTCCTGCATCCGTTACCAGGGGAATAGTCGTACCATTCTGATAGGTGGTCACTTTCAGATTCTCGGCCATCCACCACTGGCTGCCGATTTGTACCACACGGTAGCTGTTGCCGTCTTTATCAATACATAGTGGAACTGTTAAAATAGACAGACTGGTTTCAGATACCAGATTATTCTGGTCCCTGACGGAAATTTTCGGCGTATAATTTCCAAAAGCAGAGTAAGTATAATCTATAGTAGCATTTGAGCTATAGGCAGTCCAGTTGCCGTTACCGTTAAAATCCCAGCGGTATTCCAGGTTGGTTCCATCCTCATAATCGGAAGAAGCGGATGCATTAAAATGAAAAAGATATGAATTACTGCCATCCTGGGTCGCCGTAAAACTGGCCGCCGGACGGGTATTGACAAAGATATTTATTGTTGTATCCACCGACCAGGCGCCGTCGGTTAATAACATTTTCATTGTTTTGTTTCCACCGCCAATTGTATACTGATAATTACTTACAGATAATGGCATCCAATCAGTATCAAATGTGCCATCATTTTCCCAATCATATTGCACTCGTAAATCACTTGTTGGAGTTAAATTATCATAACTTGCTGTAGGATCAAACTGGAATGTTGTTTCATTGGTAATGCCGGAATCGGGTGATACCGTTAAAACAATGGTTGGCGGTGTGGTGTCCAATATAATATCATCATGAACATTGCCGGATTCTATTTCGCCGGCATATTTAACCTTCATATAAACCGTTTTTGGTCCTTCGCCCACCGGCAAGGTCCATGTTTTCGAAGTTGCGTAGGTTTCCCAAATGGCGCCGGAAAAAGCGGCGTCATTGGCAATCATCATCTGCTGGGCCGTATTGGCCAGAATGGTCAGGTTTGCTCCTCTGGCCGGTGTGTATGCATCGTCGCTGTTGATAACCAGAAGCGGAGTCGTCTTTATATTTACCGCGGCGGTATTGGTATGACTGGTTTCCTGGCCCTCTTTATTGAACGCTGTTACATAGTAATAATAATTATGTCCGTTCTGCACAAAAAAGTCTATATGTTGAACGGTAACTGCATGAGTAGTCTGTATCAGATTAAAACCGGTATTTTCCTGCTCGCTGCGGTAAATTTTAAAGTTCTGTAAATCATCAATAACCGGTTTTGTCCAGTTCAGGGTAATACCTCCGTTGGCGATCACCGCGGTCAGGTGGAAGGGATCGCCGCCAGTGACCGGATTTTCCGGGTCAAAGGGATTGTTGTATTCCGGTGCAGTGGGTTTTTTATCACAGGCTAGAAATACGCTCAGGATAATAGTTATGATTATAAATGTGAATGTTAAAATTTTTTTGCGGTTCATATAAATGTTTCCATGGTTAAATTATTGTATTGTTGGGGCACGGCATGCCGTGCCCCTGCCATATTACCATTGCCATGATACATTTAATGCCATGACGCTATTAACATCCTGCCGGGATGATAAGGTAACCTTCTTATCCCAATCCGGTGGTAAAAAAATCACATCAACCATATTAATGAACCATATAGCTCCCGCGGCTATAAAAAAATTGTTTCTGGTTTTTTCATTATTTTTAACGTTATGATACGCATCATCCATTTGTGATCGGAGATTATCAATTAAATCGATTTCATAAGCATCATTATATTTATCGCGAATATCATTGTAATCTTTAACAGCATTGTTGTATGATAGAGTATACCAAACCGAACCGGCCGTTGCTCCAGTGAGACTTAGCATTAGAAATACAGAACGTACATTTTTATCCTGATACATTTGACCCCATCCTGGTAAAAAAACTGAACGTGTTATTGCTGCTGTTTTTGTTTTACTCTTTAAGTATCCGTCAATTTCTAATGTCTGATCAGCTTTTACAATTATACCTAATTGTTTATCATAGTGTCCTGGACTTTTTAAGTTTATGATATGATTTCCTACAGGTATATTTGTTTCATTGTTATTAAGTGGATGATCGCTTCCGTCCATTTCTAAAACTGTACCGGGAATATATTTATTTATTTTTAGAATGCCGTTTAATTTATTCATTTTCGCTTCTATAATCTTATGTTCATTTTCTTTTAAAATAATACTTTTTTCCCAATCTGAGTAATTGTATTTTTTAAGTTTAATTTTTATTTCTTCATCAGGTGGAACAAGAATACTTTCATTGCCTTTTTGTATTTGTTTACCATTAAGATAAATACTGGCATCGTGGGGCTCTGATTCAATATCAATTTTTGCCCATTTAAGCAACTTAGCGTTGATATTTATTGTATTGCCCTCAATTGCTTTGATATCCTTTTTATAATCTGCAAATCCCTCCTTTTTTAATAATAATGTAAGATCTCCTGTAGGAATATTTTTAATTACAGTTGGTGCTTTTCCATAGCTTTTTCCATCTATTAGGATTAGAGCTTCTGGAGGAATTGTTTCAATTGAAATATTGGTTTTCCCTGCTTTATGTAAAACTACATCGACTACCGTTGTCTTATTTATTCCTAAATTAACATGTTCTTTTAAAGTTGCATAACCTTCTTTTTTAAATTTTAAAACATTTTCACCCATGTTTAAATCTCGAAGAATTAAAGGAGTTTTTCCCATTAATTTATCTTCCAAATAGACTTCTGCTTCAGGTGGGTTTGAATAAATTTTTAATGGTCCTGTACCAATATCTAATTTTAAATCTTCATACAAAATATCATTTGCTTTTACTAGGACATTGATGGAATTACTTTTGTCTTTTTTAATAACCGATATTTCATGATTACCAACAGTGACACCTCTTATTGTAGCGGGAGTTTTCATACCGATATTAAATCCATCCAGATATATATCGGCTTCAGATGGGGTAGATTTAATAAAAATATCTCCTGTTATTTTGCCCGGTTCGTTAGTAAGAACATCTGGTGGAATTTTCCCTGAAAGTTTATAAGCGACATTCCGCACAGAAATAGTTAAGACCTGTTCTACCGAACACTTACAATCCTCTGTAACTGTTTTCACAACAGCACCTGTTTCCACATCAATAAGTCTTATGGCGACGGTATAAATAGCACCCACTTTGCCAACGCTACCGGCGCAAATCTGGCTCACATTCAAAAGCTTGCCCGCTTCCACAGCGCACTCATTGCTGGTGCATCCGGTCATCTGAAATCCTTGTTCTTCAAGAATATCTGACATTTTAGATCGTTCCAGCAGCATAAATGATCCTGTTCGCATAATCTCGCTGCGCAGCCGGTCCGTCAGGGTGATACTCTCGATTTCACTTATACCGACGGGTTCAAGATTAAGAACGGCAATACGCTCTTTGTCCGTCTGGGCAAATATTAGTACTGGTATAATTATTGAAAAGATCACTTCTTGTAAAATATTTTTCATGGTTACTCCATAATATATTTTTGTAAATTTTTGAGAAATAATGGCCAAAATATATAAATTTTAGAAAATAATTGCTACAAAGATCACAAAATTAAAGAGTAAATTCACAACTAATTTAGAATTGACGCCAATAAAAATGCCTAATTTTTAAATTTCTTTTTTTTCTTGGAAATCTGCTTAAATCCCCCTGCCTTTTTTCTGTTTTAAAATTTACATTGGATTTTTATGAATTTTGACTTTAACCGGCAAACCATGGGCAGTTCCATTGATCATACCCTGCCGGCCGGCATTTCGGCGGAATTTGATATTGAATTGACTTATACCAAACATAGTCATGGCGATTATAAGATCAGCAGCGATTTCCCGTTGAAGATTGAAGAAGACGAAGACTGGGAATACGATCATGGCGAACCGAGAAAAGTAATACGCGGCGCGGGAAAAACAGGCGACGGTAAAAACCGCGTGCATATCGAGACGATTAACGGGGATATCCGCATACATAAAAAGTAAAGCGATTTCAGGCCGCCTGCGGGCGGCTTTTTTTTTGCCTGTTCAAAGCGTTTTATTGATGTGATAATACTGTTAAAGGATTTTTTGTTTGTACCTGTTTTAATATCTATATTTCGCATATCCGTCTGAAAGACGCCGGACAGGCCCGGTAAATTAGAAAAAAGATCTCACTTTCTTTAATGGTGTAGAAATGTATATAATACATTTATAAAATGACATCT
>RQOG01000176.1 GCA_003854985.1 Calditrichota bacterium | reverse complement strand
TAAGGTCGTCTTGCCATGATCCACGTGACCTATTGTACCAATGTTCACATGAGGTTTACTGCGATCATACTTTTCTTTCGCCATTATTATCCTCCAGGATATTAATTCATTTTTCTTACGTTTGATCCTGTTGTCTTTGCGACAATTTCTTCCGCAATCTGATCAGGAACTTTATCATAATGAGAGAATTGCATGGTAGAAATTGCCCGACCCTGAGTTAAAGAACGCAGAGTAGTTGCGTAGCCAAACATTTCTCCCAAAGGAACATGCCCGTTAACAACCTGGGCGTCTTTTCTGGGCAGGATTCCTGTAATTTTACCTCTTCTGGAATTCAAATCCCCGATAACATCACCCATATATTCTTCCGGTACAACAATTTCGATACTAAAAATAGGCTCTAATAATATTGCTCCTGCTTTTTTAGCGCCATTTTGCAGAGCCATCGATCCGGCAACTTTAAAAGCCATCTCATTGGAGTCAACTTCATGATAGGAGCCGTCAAATCAGCGTACCTTTATATCTTCCATCGGAAAACCAGCTAAAACCCCGTTTTTTAAAGCGCCTTCCACACCTGTTTTTACCGAAGATATATATTCTCTGGGAATAACGCCGCCAACGATTGCATCGACAAATTCAAATCCTTTACCCGGTTCATTAGGCTCCAATTCGATTTTCACATGACCATATTGCCCGCGTCCGCCGGACTGACGTATAAATTTTCCTTCTGCTTCAACTTTTTTAGTAATGCTTTCCTTATAAGCAACCTGCGGTTTCCCAATGTTTGCGCCGACTTTAAATTCACGAAGCAGACGGTCAATAATAATTTCCAAATGTAATTCACCCATACCGCTGATTAGCGTCTGGCCGGTCTCTTCATCCGTTTTAACATGAAATGTCGGGTCTTCGTCGCTTAATTTTGAAAGCGACTGGCTTAATTTTTCCTGATCCGCCTTTGTCTTCGGCTCAACCGCCACAGAAATAACCGGTTCCGGAAAGTTCATAGATTCTAAAATAATACGTTTTTTCTCGTCACAAAGCGTGTCACCGGTACGTGTATTTTTTAATCCGACTATTGCCGCTATATCTCCCGTAGAAACCGAATCAATATCTGTCCTGCTATTGGCATGCATCTGTAAAAGTCTTCCGACACGTTCCCGTTTTTCACTGATTGTATTAAAAACATAAGATCCCGCATCAACCGAACCTGAATAAACCCTGAAAAAGGTCAATCGCCCTACATACGGGTCTACCATAATTTTAAAAGCCAGAGCAGCAAAGGGTTCCTCATCCGAAGGAATTCTTTCAATTGTATTCCCGGTATGAGGTTGAATTCCTTTTATATTTGGTTTATCCAGTGGAGATGGCAGATAATCAATAACGCCGTCCAATAGCCGCTGAACACCCTTGTTTTTAAAAGCGGATCCGCAAAATACCGGCGTAATTTTACCGTCAAGTGTTGCCTTTCTGATAGCGGATTTCAATTCATCAATTGAGATTTCCTGACCCTCAAGATATTTTTCCATCAATTCATCATCATACTCCGCTACCGCTTCTACGATTTCCGTTCGGTATTTCTCTGCTTTATCAATAAGCCCCTTCGGGATTTCAGCTTCTTCAAACAAAGCACCTAAAGAATTTTCATTATAAAGAACAGATTTCATCTTTACCAGATCAACCAGGCCCGTAAATAGATCCCCTTCTCCGATAGGAATTTGCAGAGGCAAAGGATTTGCGCCAAGTCTTTTACGAATCATATCCAGCACATTATAAAAATCAGCGCCTATCCGATCCATCTTATTCACGAATGCAAGCCTTGGCACATTATATTTATCCGCCTGTCGCCAGACTGTTTCCGATTGAGGTTCAACCCCGCCAACCGCGCAAAACAGAGCAACTGCGCCATCAAGCACACGCAGCGATCGCTCAACTTCAACCGTAAAATCCACATGGCCCGGCGTATCAATAATATTAATATGATGATCCCGCCATTCGATAGTCGTAGCAGCAGAAGTAATCGTAATACCACGTTCTCTTTCCTGCTCCATCCAATCCATGGTAGCAGCCCCGTCATGAACTTCGCCCATACGATGCAAACGACCACTATAATATAAAATCCTTTCGGTTGTGGTCGTTTTACCGGCATCAATGTGCGCCATAATACCGATATTACGAATCTTCTTTTTATCTATTTTTTTCGCCATTTCCTGCTTACCATCTAAAATGAGCAAAAGCCTTATTTGCTTCAGCCATTTTATGCGTATCCTCCCTTTTCTTTACTGCAGAACCTTCATTTTTAAAAGCGGCTGTGAATTCACCCGC
>RQOG01000175.1 GCA_003854985.1 Calditrichota bacterium | reverse complement strand
TACAAGTAATAAAAGTGTATGCCATTTAGTTGTCATCGATTATCTCCAACTTTTTCTATCATTATTCCTAACCTGATTTTAAGCTCCATTTTAACTTATAAAACCATCTTAAATATTACAAATTATATCCAGTGAAACTAAATATTTTTTTCCCCTTGTCCGATGACATCAAGAACCGCCTCCACAATCTGTTTATACCCTGTACAGCGGCATAAATTACCGGCAATGGCTTCGCGGATTTCTTTTTCATTCGGGCGAGGATTTCTTTTTAAAAGACCAATCACGCTTAATACCATTCCCGGCGTGCAGAACCCGCAATGCACGGCATCATGGTTTAAAAAGGCCTGCTGAACGGGATGAAGATTATTATAATCTCCCACCCCTTCGATGGTGGTTATTTTTTTGCCTTCGGCCTGCGCAGTTAATATCAGGCAGGAATTGACAGCCTTATCATCGATTAAAACCGTACAAGCGCCGCATTCGCCTATTTCGCAGCCTTTCTTTGTTCCGGTTAATCCCAGACGTTCGCGCAACGTATCTACGAGTAGTTCGGTTGCAGGAACTTCCAGATGATAATTTCGACCGTTGATCTGCAAATGAATTTTTTCCATAGTTTATTCCAATAATAATCCGCTTGCCTGTAATAATGCTCTTTTTACCAGGGTCGCCACCACCGGTTCTTTATAAGGCGTCGACCAGCGTCTGCCGGTTTTTTCTATCATTTCCCGCGCAGTGATTTTACCCGCTTCCATGAAAAGACTTTCGGCAACCGTTTTGCCAATCAACTCTCTTTCGGCAAGCCAGATACGCTTCCAGACAGGGAACACCGAACCTGCAGCCAGCGCCGCTGTTTTAATTACGCCGGTTTTACTCTTGGAAATAACCGCCGCCACATTGATGCGCGAGATGGCCACCGCATTGCGTCGTCCCAGTTTAATAAACGAATATCCTGTTCCCTTTTGCAGCTTTTTAATCCGGATCATGGTTAAAATTTCATTGGGTTTTAATATGGTCTGATAGGGCTTTAAATAAAAGTCCTTTAAGGAAACACGCAGAATTTCATTGACTGAACAGACTTCCAGATCGGCATTCAGGGCAATTAAAGCCGTCACCGCATCGGCGCAGGGCGAGGCATTGCAGATATTACCGCCAATAGTGCCTCTGTTGCGCACCTGTTGGGAACCAATCTGGCGACTGGCTTCGGCGAGTAATGGAATATGATTTTTAATAAGCGGATGATTAACTATTTCATCGTGTGACATAGCAGCGCCGATTATAATTTCCTCCTCTGTCTCATGGATTTGTTTGATCTCTTTTAAGTCAGCGAGATTAATCAGATGTTCCGGCCATTCATTATCTTTCTGACGAATGGAAACAAGAAGATCCGTGCCTCCGGCAATAACCCGGCACGAAGGCGCCAGATTATGTATTAATTTCAGGACTTCATCCAAATTACCGGGCTGATGAAAAACCATGCTTATTAAACCTCTGGTTTACAGGACAGCGAACCGCGCTCCACATCCCGTCTGAGTTTTTTACCAAGCAATACTTCTTCCAGGCTGGCCGGCAGATTATATATATGTTTTCCCGTTGCATTAAAAATCGCATTGATAATCGTCGGCGCCACAATTTCCAGAGCCGGTTCGCCGATTGATTTTGCTCCAAAAGGTCCGTGTTTATCGGGATTTTCTACAATAAACGATTCCATTTGCGGCACATCCAATGCGGTGGGGATATAATATTCATCGAAGTTTATTGTTTTGGCCATGCCGGATTCCTGAATAAATGATTCCATAATCGCATAGCCGGTTCCCATGGCTATCCCGCCATAAATCTGCCCTTCCACCATCGATTTATTGATCGCCTTGCCCACATCATGAACGGAAATGAACCGCGTAACATTTACTTTGCCGGTTTCCCTGTCCACTTCAACTTCAGCCACATTGGCTCCATAGACGTATGTAAAATAGGCATTTCCCCGGCCCGTTTTTTCGTTCCAGTCTGTTTCCGCTATATAGCGAACGCCATTGGCAAAAAGCGGCGTGCCCTTCGCATAACACAGTTTAACCGCGTCTGTAAAAGTACAAACCCGTTTTCCCGATTTCGTTTCAATTTTTTCATTTTTTAGTAACAACGATTCTTTTCTGATTTTGTGCTTTTCAGCTAATATTTCTTTAATCAGTTCTGCAACTTTTTCCGCGGCTATTTTAACGGCGCCGCCGCCCATAATCGTGCCCCGGCTGGCTACCGTTGGTCCGGAATCAGCCACTCTGGTGGTATCGGGTTCAAGAAAGCGCATACGTTTCATCGATACACCCAGTACTTCTGCCGCAATTTGCGCCAGCGCCGTTTGCGCTCCCTGCCCCATATCAATGATTCCAGAACTTACATTGATACTGCCGTCCGGTTGAACATGAACCACCGCGCTGGCCGCATCCACCCCTTCCGCGCCTAATGAAACGCCTCTGTAAGAACATGATAATCCTATGCCTTTCGAAACCGGTGCGCTCTGATTTTCCTTTGATCTGTTTTGCCGCCACTTATTTTCAAAATCAGATTTTTCTGCCGCAATGGTCAATACCTGTTTTAATGAAACGTCATGACTTAATTTTTGACCTGTTGCTGTAACCGCTCCGTCGCCGAATCCGTTTAACAACCGGATTTCCAATGGTGATTTGTTTGTTTTTTCGGCTATTTTATCCATCATAATTTCTATGGCCACATTCACCTGAGGAGAGCCAAATCCCCGCATGGCGCCCGTATAGTTATTGTTGGTATAAACGCCCCGGACATCGGTTTTTACATTGGGACAACGGTACGGCCCTGCGGCCTGGACAACCGACCTCCAGGTAACGAACGGCGTCATGGAACAATAAGCGCCGCTGTCGGCGATAATATCATGCTGCATAGCCAAAAGACGGCCGTCTTGATCACAGCCCCAGCGGTAATTCAGATAATACGGGTGACGTTTATAGGATTGAATCATGGAATCTTCGCGGGAATTAACTATTTTAACAGGACGCTTTGTTTTCACAGCCAAAAGCGCCGCCCGCGCGGCAACCAGTGTCGAGGCTTCATCTTTTCCGCCAAAAGAACCGCCCATGGTCGACTGGATAATTTTAACCTTTGCCAAAGGAAGATTCAGCGCCGCGGCTATTACTTTATGACTGGTATATATATTTTGCAGGCAGCCGATAACCGCTATGCCGTCCTGCTCGTCGGGATAAGCTAATGCGGCTTCAGGCTCCAGATAGGCATGTTCTATGGCCGGCGTTGAAAAATCCTGTTCTATAACATGAACCGATTGCTTAAATCCCCTGGCGATGTCGCCCTTAAGCACCTTATGGTGGACAACCAGATTCCCTTCTTCATGAATTTTGATTGTTTCTTCTTTAAGGCTCTCCCTGGGATCAATCACATCGGGCAGTTTATGATATTTTATGCTTATGTGCCGGGCAGCCTGCTTTGCAATTTCAATTGTCCGGGCGGCAATTAAGGCAACGGCATCGCCCAGATAACGTGTCCGGTCATCTGCCAGAATTCTGATATTGGGTATCAGTCCGAATCGGTTTTCACCCGGAACATCTTTATAGGTTAAAACAGCTTCCACACCATTTATTTTCAGGGCTTCCGAAATATCGATATTCAGGATTTCAGCATGAGGATAATCGGCATATTTTACGCAGCCATATAATTGATGCGGGAGGGAATAATCCGCGGCATACCTGGCCATTCCGGTAACTTTGCCTAAAGCGTCTACGCGTTGTTCCCTTTTTCCTACGATATTCAGCGGAACATCTTTTCCGTGCTTTTTTTCCAGAGGCTATTCCTTCTTCTGATGCCGGATTTTAATCATTTCCGCCAACATGCTAATAGCGATTTCTTCCGGCGTTTCAGCATCGATTTCCAGACCAATGGGACAATGAATCCGATCTAGATCTTTTTGTCCGGCCTTATCCTTCTCCACCAGTTTTTTATAGATGGTCGTTCGTTTGGAAATACTGCCGATCATTCCCAAATACCGGCATGGTCTTTTAAAAACCGAACGTAATACTTTATAATCATCCTTATGGCCATGCGTAATAATAATCACATAATCGTTTACGGTAATGTCCAGATCAGCCGCTATTTTACCGGCATCGCCGGAAAGCAGTTCAATGGCTTCGGGAAAACGTTCCCGCGAGACAAACTCTTCGCGTTCATCAATTACGCTGAAACTGTATCCCAGCATAGGCAGAATTTTTGATAAAGCCAGGGCAATATGTCCTCCGCCGAAAATAAACACCCTTTCTTCGGTAAGCACCGGTTCGATAAAAAATTCCATCTCGCCTCCACATACCATACCGGTATCCTTTTCCTCATAATCCAGCAGGTTGTGAGAAACGCGCTTTGAGTAGCCTTCTTTAATAATATCCACCGCAGAGGCAATCACCAGTTTTTCGACGGCTGATCCACCGATTGTACCGTGGATTTTTCCATTAATTTCAACCAGCATTTTAGCGCCGATCGACCTGGGCACCGAACCACTTGTATCAATCACGGTAACCAGGGCAAAAGGGATTCTTTTTTCTTTCAGCTCTGTTATTTTCTTATAAATATCCATGTTATTTTTCTCAAATAATGATTGTCTGAACAAATATACCGATATGATTTTTTTAATTCCACAAGTTTATTTAGATTAGCCGGAATCAACTGAAGTTGATGCCCGTCATAGGCAGATTGAGTTTTAAAAGTAAGATTGTCTGCTTATTTGAATCAGAAAATTATTAATCAGAAATTGGTTTAATTACAGTCATTTAAACTTAGACGGAGTGAAACATGAAAATCAGAATTATTCTTCTTCAACTGTTTTTGGCAGGAAGTTTATTAGCCGAATGGCATAAAGTTGAAGGAAATTACAGCTACGTTGAATATCAACCTCAATTATCCGCCACAGCCGATTCTATCTTAGTCATAGCGGAAAAATCAATTCCTGAGTTTTGTGCCCGGGTAGAACTCTCATTGGAATTATTTGAAAATAAAAAAGTCCGTATCATTCTTACGGACGAACCGGATGTATCCAACGGCTATGCCATTGGCAACGATATTATCATTTATGCACAGTCCTCTCAGTACGTTCCTGGCTGGACAACAAGCGCCACCTGGTATGAAACCGTTGTCCGCCATGAGCTTGTGCATCATGTTATTTTTAGAAAAACACGCCGTAAATCCGGCTTCTTTGGCGTACTAACAGACCTAAGCGTCAGCCGCTGGTTCCATGAAGGCATGGCCCAGTATTATGCGGAAGACTGGAATACGCTGCGCGGCGATCTTTATCTTCAGTCCGCGCTACTGGATGGAAAACTGAATTTTCAATCCTTATATAATCTGAACGACGGTCTGCTGCTCTATTCCACAGGACATGCCTTTGTAAGATATCTTGCCGCCACATACGGAGATTCCTCCTTTATAAAACTGATGAGTCATAACCAGGACGACTGGCAATTTGATTTTAATGCGGCCTTCAAAGCCGTTTACAAAAAAAATGTGAAAGAAATGTTTCAGGATTTTTACAGGCATATGGTTATATATTACGGCGATAAACTTGCCGATTATCCTGAACTTAGTTTCATTGATAAATTACCCTCATACGGTAAACAGCCTTTCCAGATCATTCCTTTGAATTATGCGGATTCCACTTATCTGAGTTTTGCCCAACTCAGCGCCATCCATAATTATGGCGTCGCGCTGATTTTTCAGGTTAAAAACGGAAAGGCAAAGGTACTGGAAACGATTACCAATCATATTCATACGCCGTTGGTTATTGACGATAAGCAGGATTTTATTGCCTGGGGCCGCACCAATATCGATGCAAAAAATGACCAGATCAATCTTAGTCACCGTTGGTTTATTTATAATTTAAAAGAACATTCTACGATTGAACTGCCGCGTCCCTTGCGCAGCCGGTATGCCTGTTTTGATGCCGGACAGAACCTGATTCTCAGCGAGGTTTTTCATGATAAATCCATTATTCTGAAATATTCTCCGGCTCATAATCAGCTTACCGAATTGTACAAAACTGAATGGCCTGTCGGCAGTTGTCAGACGCTGAAAAATGGAAATATTATTTTCGAAGCCCAGAGAAAAAACGGTCAGCGGGATTTATTTCTTTTAGAGCATAACAGCGTAAGAGAACTCACCAATGATTCGCATAATAATTCTTCCCCGATTGTTATAAATGATACGTTATTTGTGTTCTCCCGGGTTGAAAGAGACCGCCCTGTAATTGCCTTATATAACCTGAATCGCGATACATTTGAAGTAAAAATTGATTCCGATAATTCTTTATTGCCCTGGAATTATGATCTTTCTAACCATGCTTTAATCGTGAATGAGATTAACCGGTATAATGCCATTAACCTTAAATCCATTCCTTTGGATTCCCTTATCAATCGAAAGGTTATACCGGAAAAAGTGGACATCGCTCCGCGTTATACCAAATGGTCTGAAATCCGGCCTTCCGTGGATGGCGTTCAAAATCCGCATCATCAAGTTTTAAATAAAGAAAATTTTCAAAGAGAAAAAATTACCTTCCCGCAAAGAAAGCTGACGCATGGACTCAGCCTTGGACTACCGTTATATGATTCCGATTTAGGATGGGGCCTCTATGCGACCAGTATCTGGATAGAATCTTTGAACAGACAGACGATCCAGGCCAACGCGGTGTTATTTGAAGAAGGATGGAATAAATCATTTTTTAATATCATTCATATTCTTTCCTATTTTAATCTTTACCAGGAATTATTGTACTATCATGGTCCGGCGGTATTCTCAATTGAAGGCGGAAAAAGAATTGACACTTATCAGGACATTGCGCATATAGGTTTTTATAAGAATTATTTCATTAAAGGCAGCTCGCGTTCCGTCATAACGCCGTTCCTGGATTATAATTACTACTATTACAGGATCAATGAGCAAGGCGATAATTGGCCAAAATCCTATGATTACAGCGGACCTTCTGCATGTATATCCTACAGATATTTGCTGCCTACTTTATATTATCCGGTTTTACCAAAACGTCTTTTATATGCTGATATAAGATATTTCAAGTCAATGAGTAAAACCTACGATTTCAACGTCCGGCAATTTAATTTGAATATTGCCAGTAATCTCCTCCTCGAAAATATAGGATTTATGACCCGCAGTAGTTATATATCATCCGCAGGAACGCCGCCGCCGCTTAACAGAATCGGCATAGACCGGTTTTATGAATTCGACACGCCGAGAGACGTTACCTATACCCGCTCGGTGCGCGGCGTTAAACAGGACCTTTTAAGCGATGAATTATTATGGGTCTCAAATGAATTGAACCTGTTATTAACCAATAGAAGCCCGATGAAATTGTTATTTATCCCTTTAAATACGATTGTGTTCAGCGGATTTTATGATTATGCCAATTTATTAAATGACCGGAAAACGGAAGTCAGCGGATATGGCGTAGAATTAAATTTTGTCTGGTCCATGCTGAAGCTCGGCGGCGGTTATGCGATTGGCAAATTATCGGATGGCAAGGAAAACAAAGAATTTTATTGGCGAATAGGCATAATGATGCCGGGATCGACTTTTTAAATAAAGATAAAAAACAGGCTGCCCACCGGGCAGCCTTGTAAATAAAAAATTAATAATGTAATGTCAATCCGATGTTAAAAGTTCTTGGTAAACCCATATAAACTTCTGCAGCATCAGCTTTATGTGGATTAACTATAATCTTATCTGTAGCAGGATTATCATCATGATCAATTTTATAAGAACTATAATCACTATTATCGGTTGCATCAGAGATATAGAGTTCATCCAGAATATTAAACACATGAGCCGATATCGTTAATTTTACACCCTTTACATCAAAGGGAAGATTATATGAACCATGAAAATCAAGCAATCCGTAGGCAGGAACTTTCCAGCTTTGGGCGCGATCTGGCGTAGCGCCATCGAATACAATCCGGCTCGTGGGATCCCAGGCAGCATAAAAATCATCATAATAGCGGAAGGCTAACTGGGCCCTTGCGCCAATTATCGGGAATATGGTGCCGGCAAGGGCAATCTGTGTCTGAGGCGCATCGCCCACCTTTAAACCATCAATGCCAACCAGATAAGTGGTTGTCGCCAGACTGCCCGATTCAACGGCCCGGTACTGGCCTTTGGCGTCTGACACATGCTCCCATATGCTTATTGATCCGGCAAGATCAAAACGGAA
Organism: Calditrichota bacterium; assembly: GCA_003854985.1. Lineage (GTDB taxonomy): Bacteria > Calditrichota > Calditrichia > Calditrichales > Calditrichaceae > Zgenome-0002. The sequence continues at coordinate 16,857 of RQOG01000175.1, read as the reverse complement.
CAAAGGCATTGGCTGATATGCCGCTTCAAATTCAAGTCCTCTATGCAACTGATCCATACCGGTTAGGAAAATGATATCCCAGGTATCGTCATCTACCTGTATCGATTGCGGTAAAGCGCGATCCTGCCATAAGGTATAATAAATATTTGCTTTAAGAGTAACCTGGTTTTCAAAAAGCAGCCAATCGGTTCCGATTTCAAATGAAGTGAATTTTTCGGTTTCAGGATTTTCTGAGAATACGCCGTTGTTATCATCAATCACATTATCAAAAATCGGAACTTTCTCCACATAACCAATATTTGCATAGACGTCGCCAATATCGCTTAATCGATACATAGCTCCGCCTTTAATCTGAAAACCATACTCGGGATCGGAATCCAGTTTAAATTCTCCGCTGCTTAAATCCGGATTGCCGTTTGCAAGTGTATCCGCAGTTTTAAAATGATTGGTATAGCTATAAGCCACACTTGATACGCCAAATGTTGTGTAGGCAGTCCAATCTTCCATTGTATACTCCGCCTGAACAAATCCGCCTATCCAATCCACTTTATTCGTATTGAAATAATTGAATTTATCGCCTAATCCAAGACGTACTTCATTTGTTCCCCAAAATTCAGACCTATAATATGATGCCGGGATATAATAATCACCACCTAGTAGATCTCGGACTTCATAATAGTGTTCAATTTCAGCTTTTCGCCAATCGATGCCGATTGCCGTACTTAAATTAGACATAGGTTTCCAATTTAGTTTTGAGATTAAACCAATTGTATTCTGGTTATTTCTACTGTTACGAAGAATTCCTGTTGAACCTGTTGCATTAGTTTGATTTCTTTCAATGGTTGCATCCCAATCGGGAATACGGGTAGGCTCGGAATCAGAATCCCAAACCCAGGAACCGGCGTAGCCTGTGCCGCCGCCGATACCGCCGCTATAATATAGTATGGTTGTTAATCCGATATTTTCCGCAAAATTTGAATACCAGTTTAAATTAACCTGCGGTTTGTGATAAAAGTTTTCTTTTTCATTTAAAAAACCGTCATCATACCGTTCAAATGTATCATCACCGACAGCCTGTTTACCTTTATAATTAATGGTCATTTTATTCCAGGTCTGATTATATAACCTGCCGTTTCTTGCTTCTTTATAAACCTGCAGCGCTGCCGGATCATAATCGTCTAAATCCTTCGCATATTCATGACTATAAGCGCCTATATTTTGTTTGTAATAATTTTGACCATGACGTTGCGGAGCGCCAACTCCATACAGTTCAATACGATTGTCGTCATTTATATTATAAGCAAGGCCAACATAATAAGCCCAGGCATCAGTCCAGGTGCCGTCTACAACGCCTTCTCCAACTTTCCGTACTATGGTTGCATTAGCTGCAAATTTACCGTCTATCAAACCTGAGGCGGCAGTAAAAGTAGTCTTTAAAAAACTTCCTGATCCAACTTCCTGTTTCAACATAAATCCCATTTCCGAAGCCGTCGGATCCGTAATAATATTCATGGTCCCGCCGATGGACGGCGTAGCTAAATTAACAGCGCTAAGCCCGCGCTGAATCTGAAGCGATTGTGAAGCATCGCCAACGCCATCCCAATTTGACCAATATACCCAGCCATTTTCCATATCATTTACCGGCACGCCATTGATCATTATTGCAACATTTCTTTGATTGAAACCACGGACATTAATACGCGCATCTCCTGCGCCACCGCCTTGCATCGTCGCATAAACGCTGGGTGTAGTATTTAAAACCATTGGAATATCCTGTGAACCAAGTGCATTCACAATTTCCATTTTACCAACATTAGTAAATGCAACCGGCGTTTCACGCTCACGGGCGCGATCGGCTATAACCTCGATTGTGCTTGAAAATAAATATTCCACCATCACAAAATCCTGCTTCATATCACCGCTGACTTCTATTTCGACTTCCTGTCTGGCATAACCCACATAATCACAAACCAGCGTATACTCCCCATCTTCAACATCGATTAAATACATGCCGTCTTCTTCGGCAGCGGCGCCAATAGTTGTTCCTTTTAAATACACATTGGCGCCCATTAAAGGTTCACCACTTTTTTTGGCAGTCACCTGCCCGGCAATACTTCCGGCATAAACCTGTGAAATGCCTAAAACTAAAACAATTAAAAAAGACAAAAACTTAGTCATACAGCCTCCATTAAGATTAAACGTTATAATTTAATTATAATTAAAAAGTTAGAGTCAAATAGAATGCCCCCTTTCAGCTGATTTTAAGTTTCATTTGCACATATATTCTATTTTAAACACCGTTAAGTCGTTTTAATCCATTCGGATTACCGGGATAATCTAAAACACAAAATAATTTATATCAATCTTTTTTCAAGTCTTTTTTCCTAATAAAATAGGCGGCAAATATTAAGAATAAATTAAATCCATGTTAAGAATAGACAGATTGATAATTAATTTTCCGGGGAAGCATTTACGATGTTTTTGGCAAATTTTATAACAACCGGCAGAAAAAGCATCAATACAAATAAAAGCACAAGCGCCCATGTGGGCGGTCTTAAAGAGAATCCCAGCAGTGCCAGAATGCAATACCTTGGCATGCGGCCAAGGAGGGAGTATAAAGCATATCTCCAGAAAGGATAATGAGTCATCAAACTGATAATTCGTACAAGATAAAATGGCAGAGGAGAAACAGCGAAAAGAAAAATCAATCCACCGGGGAACTTTAAAAACCATTTATTAATGGTCAATATTGATTTTTTTTCTCTGATTGATTTTAGTTTTTTTAAATGTACAACCGGCTTGAGGAATAAATAATCCATCATGCATCCTGTTATTGTCGGAATAATAGAAACCAGCAAAAGGAATATAACAGACTCGCTTTTTCCCAGCTCGATATACAACGGTTCATGAGGTATGGCAATAAATGAATTGGATAATAACGTTACCCAGAACAATCCGATCCAGTGGGCATAGTGCTCGGCGAATTGCAATGTATAAATTGTGGCTGCGGTCGCACTAACGATGATTATAATAAATAAATATAATATCCTTTTCTGTTCCGGATCATAAAAGGTTTTTTTATTCATTTATAACCATAAATATCGAATATAGTTTGTTAATGCAGGAAATTATTCTATTAGAAATGAATTGATAATAAAAATTCAGAACAACTTAGGATTGTTAATTTTTCTTTTAAGACCCCTGTTTAATATCTGGTCAACGACTTTTCTCAGAACATTTTCATTGTTATAATAGCCGTTCTCTATCCGCATTTTAACTAATTCTATTTTTTCTTTTTCAAAATCCATATTTTCGATTTCTTTGTCCATCTATTTTCCGTAGATAAATAATCATTTTATATTATTCATTATATTTAATGATCGGTTTCAACTATGGAATCTTTAATATCAGAGCGGGCTAATAAACCAGTGTTGGCAGCTAAATAGGTTAATTATTTTGTATAAGTATCATGGTTATCAACGGGTTAAAATATGTAATATTTTTTTAAAAATTTCTATGTGATGTTGAAAATCAGGATTCTAATTTTTTTACAGGTAATAACACGACAAATTTATTACCCTTTTTATAATCCTTATCAATTGAAATATTCCCATTATGGGCATTAATGGCAAGTTTGCAAAAGGTAAGTCCCAGGCCGCGCAAAACGCGATGACCTTCATTTTTTATTTCAACCTGATGAAATTTATCAAACAACTGGCTGCCATACTCTACAGGTAATTGCACGCCATCATCAGCGATAGAAAGAATCACAGACTCATCATTTAATGAAGTTTCAATCTCTATGTTTCCATCGTTATTCACATTAGAATAAGCAAATGATATAAGACTATCAACGACTCTTTCAATAACAGAAGTATCAAATTTAAAGGGGCGGATTTTCGAATCAAGATTTAGTCGAATGGCTTTAGTTTCGTTTTCTGGCAAATCGGTAAAACGTTTATAACTTCTTTCTATAATGGAATTCAGATCGCCTAATTCCAGATTTAACTTCATTGTGCCCGCTTCTATTTTTGAAATATCAATCAGATTAGTAACCATTCTTAGCAGGTTATTCGCGCTTCTTTCAATTCTGTCGATATACTTACGCAACATTTCCGAACGATCGGTATCCATACCCATGGTCATCATTTGCAGATTGCCCTGGATGACAAATAAGGGATTTTTCATATCATGAACAATTAAATGCGTCAAATCTTCCTTATACTGATCCATCCAGACTAATATATCATTCTTTTCTTTTAAGGCATTATTAGTATGTTTAAGCTCATCATGATATTTTTTAACCCGCAATAATGATTTTACCCTGGTTAATAATTCTATATTCTCAAAGGGCTTGGAAATAAAATCATCGGCACCGGCTTCAAGACTTCTTATTTTGTCTTTTAATTCTTTCAGGGCGGTAATCATTATAATAGGAATAAATCGCGTTTCAGGATTCTTTTTTAGTTCTTCACATACCTGAAAACCGTCAATTTTGGGCAGCATTATGTCAAGAAGGATTATATCGGGTTGAATTTCGGCAACTTGTTTAAGCGCCTCTTCCCCATCGAATGAAGCATAAAGGATATAATTCTGGGATTTCAGAAAATATCTAATCAGGTCAAGATTTTCTTTATTATCTTCAACAATCAGTACTTTTGCGCGATATTCGCTTTCGCTCATCAAATCCTCAAATTATATTGCATAACCTTTATAATTACAGCAATATACAACATCGCCTTATTATTATGCAATATCAATTTAAAGAATCAGTAATTATGCATAAGTAAGTTTGTTGATTTCTCTCTTAAGTTTCCCCATAGTTTCTGAATGAATTTGCGAAATTCTGGATTCAGAAACATTCAGAATCTTACCAATCTCCTTAAAGGTCAGTTTTTCGTAATAATACAACGTAATGGCAAGTCTGGTTTTTTCAGGGAGTTTTTTGATTGCCTTGATTAAAACTTGTTTCATTTCCTCATCTTCGATTTTATCATCTGCTCTGATATAATCTGTATCCTCCACAACATCATAGAGGTTTTGTTTGTTTGATTCGTCTATTGGTTTGTCCAGTGAAAACAAATTGACGGAATGGAAATCTCTCTTCCAGCTATGCAAATCGTCGACTTCGATACCTAATCCATTGGCCATTTCGTCATCAGTGTAATTACCTGAAAATTTTTGTTCCAATTCTATGGTCTTTTCTCTGATGTTATTTAATTTTGCTCTTAGAGATCTTGGAATCCAATCCAGTTTACGTAATTCATCGATAATAGAACCTTTTATACGCGGAATTGCATAAGTCTCGAATTTAATTCCATAGGCAGGATCGAATCTTTCGATAGCCTCAGATAAACCAAGTACGCCAATTTGATAAAGATCGTTCTCTTCAAGCGCCTGAGGATAATTTTTTATCATCTTACGAACTACATATTTTACAAGTCCGATATACCTTAAAACAAGTTCTTGTCTGTAACGTGGATCCTGACTGACTTTATAGTCATTCCATGTTGAATCTGTAGCTTGATGCATAATTTCCTCACTTTTAATTAATTTCCAGGGAATTTGCTTTTACAATATGCACTTTTTGTGCCAATATTTATATTATGTGGAAGTATCATAGTTTAACTATTTGTATTTTATAAATTTAAAACAGATATCGATACATCGATTACACCTTCTATTTCGATTAAAATTATCAACCAGTGTCCATATTTTCAACAAGTAATTGTTCAAAATTCATACAAATATCTTCTAATTTATTCTAATTTTATGCCGATAAAATGAACTATGTGTCTATCATCACCGAAATCATATCCACTGAAATTTAGTATTGAATTTATTAGACTTAATTGATTAATTTCTCTATGTATTAACAATGAATGTAATAATATTGACATCAGGAGGAACGATCATGAAAAAAGCTCTGGTTTTATTATTCGTTTTTTGCTGGATATTTTCTACCCATGCTCAAAGTTTCAACACAATTTTCCCGGAACAACAGCAAAACCAATTTGACGGCGGCCTTGGTATGACCTGGATCGATGGTCAGCCCTATACTACCTTTACTCTTGCCCCTGAATTTGCATTTGGGAAATTAGGTGTGGGTTTGTTTATCCAGCTTCACTTTTCCAACAATGATAATTTTAAGCTCAGAAAAATCGGATGGGAAAATGGCGCAGGTTACTGGCGTATGTTCAATTATATCCGCTGGGGAATTAAGGGAGATCCTTTATATGTCAGATTAGGTTCTTTACAGGCATCATATCTCGGCAATGGTTTTATAATGGGGTACTATAGCAACATGGCCGATTATGATAATCGAAAACTTGGTCTTATAATTGATTTTGATATGGGCTCATTTGGTATGGAATCTATGACCAGCAATTTAGGTCGTTTGGAAATTATTGGGGGAAGATTTTATTATCGCCCATTACATACTTCCGAAATGCCAATTCTGAGCAATCTGGAAGTAGGCGCAACCTATGTTACGGACATAGATCCTGATGTTAATCGGGACACACATGATCAGGTACAGGAATTTGGCGCCGATGTTACCTTGCCCATAATGAAAAATGAAATTTTTAACTGGGCGATCTATACCGATTATGCAAAGATTAATAAACATGGTGATGGTTTTGCCTTTGGTATGAGAATGGGCTTACCTAATCTTGTTGGCGTTTTTGGATTATATGCAAAAATTGAAAAACGTATTATGAATAAAGAGTTTTTACCTACCTATTTTAATGCCATCTATGAATTGGAACGCCAATTATTACCGCCATCTTACTATAATCTTCAGGATACCCGGATTGATGATATGACCAAAGAAGATTATCTGGAAACTGTTGGAGGTAAGGAAGGTATATTTGGTGAATTAGCCGGACATATTCTGGGCAAAATTAAATTGCTCGGTAGTTATCAATATGTTCAAAATGTAGACAACAGTGGTTTATTGCACCTGGAAGCAAAATCAAACGATTTTATCCCGAATGTATTGTTGTATTATACTTATGATAAGGGCGGAATTGAAACATTTGAAGACGTTTATACGCTCGATTATCGTTCAGTTGCTGTTGCGGAAATTGGATATAAAACATATCCTTTTCTTTATGTTACCTTACGTTATCGCTGGAATTTCTATTATGATGATGAAACTGATAGTTACAAACCGCAGGAAAGATTTGAGCCAAGTGTGCGGTTTATAATGGAATTTTAATCATTACATTTAATTATAAAAAAGGGACTGTAAAAATTCGCAGTCCCTTTTTTTTATCTTTATTAATACATTCCGCCCATACCGCCCGGAGGCATAGCCGGCGCGGGTTTTTCTTCTTCCGGTTTATCCGCAATCAAAGCTTCCGTCATTAACAGTAAACCAGCTACAGATGCAGCATTCTCAAGCGCGCTGCGCGTTACTTTCGTAGGATCTATAACGCCAGCTTCCATCAGGTCTTCATATTTTTCAGTCTGCGCATTAAATCCGAAAGAATCTTTTCCTTCCAGTACTTTATTCAAAACAACAGAACCTTCTAAATCAGCATTGGCGACAATCTGACGAATAGGCTCTTCCAAAGCACGTTTAACAATATTCACTCCTATTTGTTTATCACCATCAAGTTTGAGTGAATCAAGCGCTTTAATGGACCGTAACAGAGCAACTCCTCCTCCGGGAACAATACCTTCTTCCACGGCAGCCCTCGTCGCATGAAGCGCATCCTCTACTCTGGCTTTCTTTTCTTTCATCTCCACTTCGGTAGCTGCACCAATTTTTATAACGGCAACACCACCGGCTAATTTGGCCAGTCTTTCCTGTAATTTATCTTTGTCATAGTCACTTGTGGTATTTTCAATCTGCGTCCGAATCTGTGAAATACGTCCTTTTATGGCATCGCTTTCGCCTGCGCCTTCAACAATAATTGTATTATCTTTATCAATATTGACTTTCTTGGCATTCCCCAGATCATCCAGGGTTGCATTTTCAAGTTTAAAGCCGGTTTCTTCACTTATCACCCGACCGCCGGTGAGAATGGCAATATCTTCCAGCATTGCTTTGCGGCGATCACCAAAACCAGGCGCTTTTACAGCGGCAACTTTTAAGGTGCCACGAAGTTTGTTAACAACCAGCGTGGCAAGTGCCTCTCCTTCAATATCTTCTGCAATAATAATAAGCGGTTTTCCTGTTTGAGCGGTTTTTTCCAGAATCGGCAACAAGTCTTTCATAGTACTGATTTTCTTATCATAGATCAATAAATATGGATCTTCAAGAACCGCTTCCATGCTTTCACTATTTGTTACAAAATAAGGAGAAACATAACCGCGATCGAACTGCATACCTTCTACTATTTCAAGAGTGGTTTCAATCGATTTCGCTTCTTCAACCGTTATCACGCCATCTTTTCCAACCTTGTCCATTGCATCCGCGATCAATTCACCAATGGTTTCATCATTATTCGCTGATATCGCGCCTACCTGAGAAACCTCTTTTTTACCCGATACTTCTCTGGACATTTTCTTAAGATTTTCAACTACTTTGGCAACGGCTTCATCTATACCTCGTTTCAGATAAGTCGGATTGGCACCGGCAGTTACATTTTTCAGTCCCTGATCAAAAATAGCCTGGGCTAATACTGTAGCGGTTGTGGTGCCGTCACCGGCCACATCACTGGTCTTGGAAGCAACTTCCCTTACCATTTGGGCGCCCATGTTTTCAAAGGGATCTTCCAATTCAATTTCTTTTGCTACCGTAACGCCATCTTTTGTTACAGTCGGCGCACCGAATTTTTTATCAATTACAACATTTCTACCTTTTGGACCAAGTGTTATTTTGACGGTTTTAGCCAAAATATCAACGCCTTTTTTAATTTTAAGGCGTGATTCCGAACCGTATTTAATTATTTTTTTTGACATATCATTCCTCGCTTATTTTAATGTTGCTAAAATATCATCCTGGTTCATAATCAGGTATTCCTGATCATCTAACTTAAATTCCGTACCGGAATACTTTCCATACAATACCTTATCGCCCTTTTTAACATCCATGGAAATTCTCTTACCATCATCACCCATTTTACCAGGGCCTACAGCTACTATTTCACCTTTCATTGGTTTTTCTTTTGCTGTATCGGGAACGATAATTCCTCCTGCTGTTTTCTCTTCTCCGGATATAGGTTTGATTAATACCCTATCAGAAAGAGGTTGAATGTTCATAAATCCTCCTTATTTAATTTTATTGTTCAAGTTAAATTTACTTTTTATATATCGCTGAATAGCAATACTCATGCCAATCAGCAGAGTCTTTTTTTGCATATAATATAACCTATTATAATTATTAAAGTTATATAAATCAATTAACATCAAGGAAGTTTTTATATCAATAATAGCTGTCAATCTATTACATCTTTATGACAGAACTCTGTCATGATGGCGGAATCATATTATAACAAACGTTCTGGATATTGTACACTTTAACTTTCCTCTTATTTAAATAACCTTTGGTAAGGTTGTTATTTATACTTGAAATAAATAGATTCACACTCATGAAATTAAACAGGATAATGAATAAAAAACTTATTTTTATTGCAGGGATTGCAGCTTTAATCCTTTTAGGGCATTACGGATCCTTTATTTATGAAACACAGGACCAAGTTATTCAAAGTTTTATAAATTCTTCTGAATATCAAAATAAGCAAATTTGGTTAAAATATATAAAAATCATTAAAGCAGATAGTATCGCTGCGTCTGGTATAGATGGGCGTCAAAGATCATATATTTTTTTTGTAAATAATAAACAATTACAGATTGGAAAAGTATATGCGTTAGAATTATACAAAAATCATAAGGGCCACTTACAGTTAATCAGTTTTAAAGAATATCCGTTACGTAAGGCAAAATATATAACTTCATCATTATCCATATTATTGATATTCTATCTCGTGATAAAATTTTTACGTTTTGATAAAATGAATAATGCTTTGTATATAAATCCATCATCAGAGTTTATATAGTTATGCCGGATACGTTCAGTCATATCGCCTTGTTTTACATCCTGAGAAAAAGGATAAAACGAAAAATAGCATTTATAGCCTTCTTAATAGGTACAGTTTTACCAGATTATTTACGTGAGTTTGCATTAATAATTCTGCCGGTTGAATTTTCCGGATATGCAATTCCATTTCACTCCATTATCGGCTTATTTATAATGAGTTTTATACTTTCAATGCTTTTTATAAAGAGCCAGCAAAAAGAAATTTTTATTGGATTGTTCTTAGGAAATATGTCCCATCTTTTTTTAGATATGCTGCAAGTATATCCGGGCGGATCTAGTCTATATGTGTTTTTCCCAATCCTCTACAAATCTGACATTGGGATCATTCCAGAATCATCATGGATATTTATATTTATAATGACTTTATTATTATTTTTAATCTCAATGGCTATTAGTGAAATAAAAAAGAAAATATAATCTAAGATAAACTTATAATTCTATGCTAGTTTCATTTAATGCTCTTTGTATCCGGTATTCAAGATCATTTTTTAATAAATTCTCATTTTCAGGAGAAATTATAAAAATACACAATTCCACAGCATACCAAAGGACATTGTTGTTTATGACCTGTTTTATGAAGATTTCAGGCTCCTGGGTTAAGTCTGCATAAGGACAGACTTTGGCCGCTTCAATCAATATTTCATTTAGTTTCTTCAAATCTGTATTATTTGGAAAAAACAGATCTATTCTGACCGAAGCTACTTGAGAAAAAGCGCTCTTATTGGATATTAAATCGCGGTTAGGAAAGCACATAATCTGGTTTTTGTTGTTGTTTATTGTTGTGAAAACAGGATTTATATATCGGATAGAACCCGATATATTATTTAATGTAATAATGCTGTTTTTAGAAATTAAAGAATTCCATTGAACATAAATCCAGGATATAAAATCTTTAATCCAAAGCAATCCTGCAGTAAGAATTAGAAATGGCAGGGGTAGAAATATAATTTTAAACTTCTCCGGCATTTGAATATACATATTGATAAAAATAACGAGACTTAAAACAACTACAATTATTATTCTGATAACCTGTAATTTATTCATTAATTCTGTAGTCATTATTTTTCTTTTATTAAAATGATAAAGTACTTTTCTCAATAAAAATGAAAGGAGAAATGTTAATATCAGATAAAAAACATCTTTTAAAAAGGCTTTTTTGATAATTAAGGAAAATTCATCGAAAGTATCGGTTATTGCTATTGAATCCCCCGATGAGGTTGTATCAATATTTGCCGGCATTGAACCGAGATAATGAGCATCGAGCAAACAAATAAATGAAATAAACAGGACTCGCAAAATTATATTCATTTATAGACCATCATCTGAATGTAAAATTATAAAAAGTGTTTTGTATAAAAGGATGGACAAAATATCTTATATCATCCTGAAGCAAAATTCCGTCCACCCAGGAACTGGATAGACATCTTTGACATTCATGTTCAGGAAGTAACATTATTTCACTTAATGATTTATTATCCAGTCCACCATGTTGATAAATCGATTCAATCATTAGTTTAGTCTGTTGATCAATTTTCGAAAGCACTATGCCAGGATTTATTTCATCCGCTATTAAAATCACATTGCCATCGGAAACAGATTCAATTGAATTCAACCAGTATAAAATAGCGGTTGATGGATTTCCCCCCGCTATTGATAGCAGTTGATTAAAAAATAATTGCTGAAGAAATTTTTGTTTGGCTAAAGCATCCATGTTTTTTATAAAAGTTTTATTTTGCAGTTCTTTACCTTCTTTAAAAATTAAATTGTAGCCGCTTAACCGGTGTCTATTATATAATATGGTTACCAATTCTTTATCAGTAAAAGGCGTTAACAGGATTTTTGCCGGAATACATTTATTCAGATTATGAGCTCTATCAAAATAAAGCCAGGTTTGATGATTACAACCTATCAACCAGAAAATATTATTTGAAGTCCTGAGTACCAAATTTATGAAACTACGAACGGATGACATACCATTTACTTTTCTAAGAAAAAGCCTTTCCAGACCTTCAACAACACAAAATACAGGACTCTTCAAATCTTCAAGCTGTTTAAGCATTTTAGTATAATCATCAGTATTACCAATACCAAAAGCGTTAGAAATAATAGAACAAAATTTGGATATGGAGTTTTGATGTTCTTTAAAATTAATTCTAATAATTTTTTCTTTTTGAGGAAGCTTATTGGAAATAATATTCATAAATGAAGACAATCCGTCACCCTGCCTTGAAAGAACAATAACTGCAGTCTTTACCTTGTTTTTCCATTCTTCATATTTCTGTGTTACATAATTCAATTCCTCAATACGTCCTGTAAAAAAACGATCCTCATGCAGAGGATTTAAATTGAATAAGCGCTGGTAAACAAATGGCACAGCTTTGATTCTTTCATTCATGTTAGCCAAATAGTCTTTTGTATTCTTTATAGTAATTTCATTAACAATTTTAGTCGAATCGGAAGAAAATTGTTTTTTTAATCTTAAGGCTTTACCTGTTATAATTGATAAAGATAAATTTTTTACGGAATGATCCGTATCGGTATCTGATTTATTATTTCCATTTTGCGGATAGAATAATAAAAGTTTTTTATAGTCATTCTTGTGCAATTTAAGATTAAACAATACATCGCTTTCTGTTGTTTCCTGCAAATTTCTCAGAAAATTCGTTGTATGATCTATAAGTTCTCTCTCACTGTAGGTCTCAAGTTTTACGCTTTCCTGTTCTAATTTCTTTAATTGATTTTCAGCAAGTTCAAATCCATCCATTGCAGTTACACAGGCTTCATTGTTCATTTTACCATTATTATTCTGATTCAACAATCTTGCAGCTTCTTCAAAATGAAAATAAAGCACATGATCAATATCAGAGACAGAACGCATTATTTTTTCAAGTTCACTATTTATATATTTCTGTAACTGCTGATTATACTTTACCAGTTCAACAGATAATGCCTTTTCAAATATTTTCCGTGTATCAACAATACAACTCTTTACTTTTGGCGCACCATTATTATTTAAATTGTTTTCAGATATTATTAAACGATGTTTTTCAGATATCAATTCTTTTATAATGATAATTTCCTGAGTATATCCAGATAATTGATTTTTTATTGTTGAATTCACTAAAACATCTATTATTCGGGGCAATTCCTGTTCCCGAATGATTTTTCTGAAGGATTCCTTCTCATCTATAAAAAGTTTTTTATAATGATTGGAAGCATCCACTTTACGTATCTTTTCTGAACTAGTGTTAATATGCTTAATTATAGTTAGAAAATTAGGTCTTATTCGTTCAGAAATATCAGATTTTATATTTGTGATAGTTTTCCTGCATATACTGGTGATATGAAGCTGTACAAGTGAAATTTCAATATCTTTTTTCAGGCCCTGAATAACCACATCAAAATAGTCATACCAATCTTGCTTAGCCGTATTGCGACGTAGATTGAAATCTTTCCTCAATTTTCTGTTCTTCAAATCGGAATACTTTTTACTTCTCATTTTAAAAGTACCTGCTAAATTCCATGCCGATTTGAAATCTTTGGCAATTTCCTGCCAGAATTCGGTAAATCGATCGTTTAAATTGTTCTCATATTCCTTCCAGCCATTAAAACTATTAATCTGCGAATTGAGTATATCAATGGCTTTGATACATTTTTCATAATAGTCTTTATTTTTTATAGATTTTAAAATAGAGTCTTCAGACGACAAAAAAACAGATTTTGTCATTAGTAATTGTGAGTGAATCTTCTTGATTTGAGTTGAAACTCCTTTTAAATAAATATTTTTTTCCTGCTCAATAAATTTATCTACCGGTAGCTCAATACTGTATCTAAGAAACTCATACAATTCTATTTTTCTTAAATACCGGTTTTTATCCTTGTTGATAAATTTCAAATTAAAGTAGTTAAGAAAATTTCGGTAAATCCATTTATATATTCTTGCCCCTATGGAATCGATTGTCTTAGAAATCCAAAAATCACCAGGAAAAGGTATCCTGATTGATTCGGGATATGGTGCGATATAACTCTTAAATTGTTGATTCCAGTCTATGATTAATTCAGTCGTTTCATTCGGTTCGGGAATAATATGAAGATGCTCAATCCAGTTTTTAATCTTATTAAGCATATCTGAAAACTGTGCCCCTAATTCATAGCAACTATTTTCATTGTTTAATGACTTTAGGTTTTCATTTTTCAATTCGGAAATAATTTCAGCGAATTCGTTTACCTGCCTGATATTAATGCTTTTCCATTTATAAAAAACAGATTTAACAGACAAGTTAGCTAATTCTTCTAATTCTCTGATAATTTTTTCAGGATCGATCTTCATATTCAAATTAATATATTTTATTTTTTAATCATTATATATATTCGACAATGAATAGAAAAAATTAATAATTCTATGATTCTACAGAAATTGTAATGATTGAAAAAAAATTAATCAGCAATAACTTAATGGTTTCTATTACTAAAATTCGTATATAAAAGTTCAAATAGTTTTGAAAATAATCTGAATATCAGGATAAAAAAAAAGAGAGGGTCATAATTCATATTCTTTCTGGGGGGTAAAGGAGGCTAAAAAACCTATAAAGAAAGGAGAGATATGAATTACTTAACGACCCTCTCAACCAACGACCTAACTCGTTTTATTATACAACAAATATTATGCCAGTGTTCCATTATTTACACAATATATTGTTTATATTATATTTGTAAAAAATATGATTAAAATTATATTCCTAAATTTAGTAAAAATTGTCTATTTTTCAGGCAATTCACTGTCTTTTAAATAATCAGTTATATTTTCAAAAAGCTTATAGTTTTTTGTTAATTTGTAGAATAATATTAAAGAATATTTATGGATTATTTTTTTATTTTTTTATATTTTCTCACCATTCATATGAGTCTGGAAAGGAACCTTGGTAATGATTAATGAGAAGAATGAAAAATCTACAAATTTTATTAAAGCAATTATTGATAAAGACATTGAATCAAATAAATATAATAATCGTGTACATACCAGATTTCCACCTGAACCAAACGGATATCTTCATATAGGACATGCAAAATCCATTTGTCTTAATTTTGGGATAGCAGAATCTTATCCCGGCGGAAAATGCAACCTGCGTTTCGATGATACAAATCCGGTAAAAGAGGAAGAAGAATACGTTAATTCCATCATTAATGACATAAAATGGTTGGGATTCGACTGGGAAGACAGATTATTCTTTGCTTCCGATTATTTTCAACAGATGTATGAATATGCATTAGAATTAATTAAAAAGAATAAAGCTTTTGTCGACGATTCCAGCGCAGAAGAAATACGACTATCAAGAGGTACCTTGACCAAGCCAGGAATCGAAAGTCCATATCGCAACAGAACCGTTGTAGAAAATCTGGATCTTTTTAAAAAAATGAAAAAAGGCGAATTTCCAGATGGAAGCAAAGTTCTGCGCGCAAAAATTGATATGGCATCCGGCAATATAAACATGCGTGATCCTGTTATGTATAGAATTTTGCACGCATCACATCATCGAACCGGAAATAAATGGTGCATTTACCCTACCTATGATTGGGCACATGGATTAGAAGATTCCATCGAGAGTATAACTCATTCCATCTGTACTTTAGAATTTGAAGATCATCGGCCTCTGTATGATTGGTTCCTGGATCAGCTTGGCATCTATCATCCTCAGCAGATAGAATTTGCCAGACTAAATTTGAATTACACAATAATGAGTAAAAGAAAATTATTAAGACTTGTTACTGAAAAATATGTTAATGGGTGGGACGATCCAAGAATGCCGACACTGGCAGGATTCAGAAGAAAAGGTTTTACTCCTGAATCTATACGTGATTTTGCTGAACGCATTGGAGTGGCAAAAAGCGATAATGTCGTTGACTATGCCCTTCTGGAACATTGTTTAAGGGAAGATTTAAATACCCGTGCATTAAGGGCTATGGTTGTTTTAAATCCATTAAAAGTTATTATAGAAAATTATCCTGAAGATAAAGTTGAAGAAATGGAAGCGGAAAATAATCCTGAAGATCAAAATGCCGGTAAAAGAATTATTCATTTCTCAAATGAAATATACATTGAACGTGAAGATTTTATAACCGATCCTCCGAAAAAATGGTTTAGATTATCGCCGGGAATGGAAGTTAGGTTAAAACATGGTTATTACATTACATGTACAAACGTAATTTATGATAAAAGTTCGGGTGAAATAAAAGAACTTCGTTGTAAATATGATCCAAACTCCAAAGGCGGTTGGACAGATGACGGCAGAAAAGTAAAAGGCACCTTGCATTGGGTTTCTGCCAAACATGCCATCGATGCAGAAATAAGACTATATGATCATTTATTTCTGAAAGAAAATCCTGAAGATGCATCTGAAGGTAAAGATTTTATTGAAAATTTAAATCCAGACTCATTACAGATTTTGAAAAATGCCAAAGCAGAACCTAGTTTGATTAACGCTAAACCAGGTCAAAATTGCCAGTTTCTAAGGCAGGGGTATTTTGTAGCGGATTTAAAGGATTTTTCAAAAGAAAAACTGGTATTTAACCGAACAACCGGATTACGCGATACATGGGCCAGGATTGTCCGGTCTCAGGATGTATAGAAAATTGATCATTCAAAAATCTTCATATTTTCATGCAATGTTTAATTATAAACGTTCTTGAAGATCGGAGGTGCTTCCGTAATAATAAGTTCCATTCCTGAGGCTTTTTAAAATATAGGCAAAATACATGGCGGAGAGGGTGGGATTCTCCCAAAGGGATTCCTGCGGAAGAACCCACGGTAC
>RQOG01000174.1 GCA_003854985.1 Calditrichota bacterium | reverse complement strand
GAAAAAGCAACTTCATTATACAGAAATTGCTGAAATAATTGCTGAAAGAGGTTACAGAAAATCTTTAGGAGCAACTCCGCAAGACACGGTTAGTGCAAACTTGACAACTGACATTAACACAAAAAAAGAAAAATCAATCTTTGCAAAAACTGCCAAAGGCTATTACATTTTACGTAAGTTTTTGAATCAATCAGACTACAATGTTGTTGACGATAATGAACCAGAAATTGTAGATAACAAAATTGTAACCAAAGACAATCACAAAATAATAAACGCATTTGGAATCTATTGGAACAGAAATCTTGTTGATTGGAAAACATCAAAACCAGACTTGTTGGGAATTCAACAAATAGGTGCATCAGAGGTAAACTTTAAGGACCAAATTGGCATATACTTATTGCTCGATAGCAGAGAAACAATTTATGTTGGACAAGCAATAGAACAGCCATTTGGAAAAAGATTGAAAGACCACACTACAGACAGACTAGCGGGGCGTTGGGACAGATTTAGTTGGTTTGGCTTTTATCCAGTAACCGAGGATGCAAAACTAAATTTAGACTTAAAGTTTAAAGAATTTACAATTCAAAATTTAGGTGACATTTTGGAGGCGATTCTTATAGAAAGTATTGAACCAAGACAAAACAGAAAACAAGGTAATTCTTTTGTAGGACTCGAATATTTACAAAAAGAAGCACCTGAATTTAAAAAGAACAGAGCAAAACAAATGTTTCAAGAATTAACAGATAAATTATAAAACCGAACCGCTAACATGCGATATAAAAAATTACCAAGACAGCAAGGTATTAAATGGTTGAAGCCCGCTTCAAACCGCCAGTTGGCGGATGTAACTTGATAGGAAATCGCCCGCAATCCCTTACTGGGCATATTGGCAATTGTATATTTGTGGACAATAATTAACTTTTAAACCGGTTTTTGATTAATGGAAATACGAATCTTGAAACCCCGGAAGGCGCTAAACAAAGCCTTTCTGAAAGTAAAACCTAACAGGACTGAAATCGAAAGTTTCAAGACCAATTTAGCCCAACTTCTCGACAGAATAAATGACAGTGAATCGGAAGAGTTTCATAAAAACCTTGTTAGTGACTTTTTAAAGAAAACCTATTACGAACCGAACCACTTTATCAATACCAAAGGTCGAAACGACCTTGTAATACATAACACAAGCAGCGCCTCCGGCGCCGTGGGTGTTATTATTGAAGCTAAAAAGCCAACCAATAAAGCCGAAATGCTTACAAAAGATAATATAAACATTAAGGCCTTTCAGGAATTGGTTTTGTATTATTTGCGGGAGCGGATTACACAGAAAAATATTGAGATAAAATACCTGATTGCGACCAATATTAACGAATGGTTCATATTTGATGCAACGCTTTTCGATAGGTTATTTGCCCAAAATAAAAACCTGGTAAAACAATTCAATGACTTTGAAGGCGATCGATTGGCTGATACGAAAACAGATTTCTTCTACAAACACATTGCCGAGCCATTTATAGCCGATATAAAACACGACATAGAGTTTACCTATTTCGATATTCGGGATTATGAAAAGCCTTTACGTAATACCGATAAAAAAGACGACAACCAGCTTATCGCTTTATTCAAATTACTTTCGCCCGAACATCTTCTAAAACTTCCATTTGCTAACGACAGCAACAGCCTTGACAAACGTTTTTACAGCGAATTGCTTCATATCATTGGATTAACGGAAACCAAAGATGGAAGTAAAAAGCTAATCGAGCGGAATAAAGAAGGCGAACGCAATACAGGTTCATTCCTTGAAAATGCCATTATTCAGTTAGACAGTCTCGATAAAATTTCCCGGCTTGAAAAACCAAGCCAATTTGGTGCAAATCTACAAGAACGACTTTTCAATGTTGGGCTTGAATTAAGTATTACCTGGATTAACCGTATTTTGTTTTTGAAATTATTAGAAGCTCAATTAATTACTTACCACAAGGGCGATAAATCGTATGAGTTTTTGAGTTTCGATAAAATAAAAGATTACGACGATTTAAACAGTTTGTTTTTTCAAGTGCTTGCAAGCAAGCAAAACGAACGGAACGAAGATGTAAAAGCGTTATTTTCCAAAGTCCCATATTTGAACAGTTCGCTTTTTGAACCTACTGAAATTGAACATGCAACCCTTTTCATCAGCAATTTACGCAACGATAAAACTTTGCCGATTTATTCGCAAACCGTATTAAAAGACAGCACAGGCAAAAAAAGAACAGGCCATATCAATCCGCTTGAATATTTGTTTGAGTTTTTGAATGATTACGACTTTGCCAGCGAAGGCAGCGAAGAAATACAGGAAGACAATAAAACCCTTATCAATGCTTCGGTTCTTGGCTTGATTTTCGAGAAAATTAACGGCTACAAAGACGGTTCGTTCTTTACGCCTGGTTTTATAACCATGTACATGTGCCGTGAAACCATTCGTAAAGCGGTAATTCAAAAACTCAACGAAACAAAAAATTGGAATTGCACCGATATAAACTCACTTTACAATAAAATTGACGACCAAAAGGAAGCAAACAAAATAATTAACGATTTAAAAATTTGCGACCCAGCCGTAGGCTCCGGACACTTTTTGGTTTCTGCCCTCAATGAAATGATTGCGATAAAAAGCGATTTGAAAATTCTGCAAGACCGGGAAGGCAGGCGATTAAAAGAATATCATTTTGAAGTTGTAAACGATGAGTTGATTGTAACGGACGAAGACGGAGAATTATTTGAATAT
>RQOG01000173.1 GCA_003854985.1 Calditrichota bacterium | reverse complement strand
CCAAAGAATCCGGTTGTGAAGACTGCGGACTGCGAGTCCGTTATGACACTAAACCGAAATCATTATCAGGACGTTTCTGGCGCTGGCACATTAACTGGTGTCCCGGCTGGAAAGCCTATTTTACATCCCTGCCGGAAGATAAAAAAGCGGAACTCGCCGATAAATATAATTTCAGAAAATACAGCTGAAAAATATACGCATCATTTTATCAACAACATCCGCCGGGTAGAGGCAAATTGGCCGGACTTAATTTTGTAGTAATATATTCCGCTTGCTAATCCGGTGGCATCAAAATTAACCTGGTGACTGCCTGCGTGTTGTAGTTTCGAAACCAACAGAGCTATTCTTTGTCCTAAAAGGTTATAGACGGATAATTCTACCTCACCGGCCGCTGGCAGACGGTAATTAATTATGGTGGCATTGTTAAACGGATTGGGAAAATTCTGCAATAGCTGGTAACCTTCGGGAATTTCAAATGGATCGATGATACTTGCCGAGCCTGAGACTTCTGCGGTCACAGGGATTGTCAACGGACTTTCATCCGTATCATTTGAATGGATAAATAAATTAGCATTAACTGCTTTTTCAACGGAATCCGCTGTATATGCCAGTTTTATATAATGATAATCTTCTTCGTTAATCGTTAGCGATGTAATATCTACCGTTAAACTGTCATCATTGGTATGTATGGAAGAGATATTTAAAAGAGAGTCGCCGCTGTTGATAACCACAAGAAAGTATTCATTGAAGCTGTTTAGTCCAACGCTTCCGAAATTAACGGTTACCGGTGATACGGCGATTTCCGGCGTTTTAGTTTTTGGCAGCCCGCCATGAATCGTATAAATCCGGTCTGCAAATTCCGGATGATCGATAAAGGGGTTACGATTGCCCTGCCAGTTATTATAGATCTTTTCGTTACGGCTTTTTTCCCAGGCATCCACGGTATCCTGCCTGTGCCATTGATACAGCGTCGATCGCTTTCCGAAAAACGGTTCGTTTGTACTGGTCGAAGGAACAGACTCCACCAGTTCCAGATCATAGCCTTCTTCGCCTTCATAACGAATGGTCATATAATACATCATACGGGCTACATCGCCCTTCACTGCCAACCGCGGTTCCCAGGAATCGCTGTCTTTCCGGCAATCTGTTGCGCCATCGCCATCGATATATAATTCGCCGCCGTTATCAAAATCCAGGTTACCGCGGGCATTGTTGACGGATACATCGGTCGGGCGCAAATGATGAAGATCTGTTCCCGCCGGTGGATTATTATCAAAATCGCCGTGTGATTTAGCCCAGACATGCTCCCGGTTCCATTGGTCTACATCGCCGCCATTATCCGTTTTAGCATAAGACCAGCCTGTGTAGAGCAGAATTACGTTATCTGCATTCTGCGGGTCTTCATCGGTGTCTTTCAGCGCATCCCACAAACCAGAATAACTCAATTCGGTGTGCCCATCGATGATATCATTCAGCGTTGACTTCAGTTCGTCATCCCATAGATTTACTGTTGAAGCATAATACACACCGGAGTAAACAGCCTGAGCCTGCAGGCGGATAATAACCGGCCGGCTGCCTATATTCAATTCAATTCTTAAAAAATCATTATAAAACAGGTTATGATCCGCCCGGAAATAAACATTAAAAAAATGATCCGCTGAGGCTTCGAGTTCCATTGGTTCAAGGTCGGTATAAAAAACATCTTCTTCCAATGCCACGTTCTCTATTAAAACCGGCTCCGTATGTAAATTACTTATCCGAATTTCAAAATTATGCGTTTCATAAGCGTTAACATTGCCAAAATTCACAACGGTGTCGGAAAGGGAAATTGTTTGTGCAAACCCGTAGTGCACAAAAAAAATGGTCAGCCATTGCGATATGAATAAAGCATAATATAAAGGATTCTTCTCAAAGGTTTTCATAAAAGCTTTCCGGTTGAAGTTCGTGTGATTTGTAATTTTTCTCTAAGATAAGAAAAGACCTGATATCAAGGCAAAGATGACATTTATTCAGGTATTCCTGTTCTGGTTTAAAATTAAACGAATTTACAGCATGGTTAAAAAAGCTGTTTATGCCTTCATCATAAAGCAAATTGATTAACGGATAATCCGCTTTACATAATTCTGCGCCGATATCACCGAGCTTTATAGATAATCCGCTGCATAAACCGGGGATATAATTACCATATAGATCGGCGTGAAAGTGAGTTGTATCCGTGAGTTCAGAGCAATGACCGCCCGGAGATAACAAATCCTCCAAAGGCTGAAGGGGATAAAGTTCCCGATAGGTAGATACAGCCCGGCCGCCCAAATGTATCCAGTAACGGCCGGGAATATCCGTAAGATAATCTTTTCCGAATTTTTGAGTGAACTCATGCATACTATGTTCAAGACAATCATCAAATTCATTGATTTCGTCATAAAAATCGCTTATCCAGGGAAAAACCCGAATACCGGTTTGGACACAGGCTTTCATTACACCTTTAACTTTATTGAATGGGATATATTCATTATGAAAAGGGCTGATAGAAATCAGCAGAGTGTGCAGTCCTTTGGATTTTAAACGAAGCAGTAATTTAACAGACTGGCCCTCGTCCCTGAACCATGAAGAATTGGTTTCCACATAATCAATGTTCATCTCACAATCTGCCGCGGCTTCTAATATCTTTTCCAATCCCGCCGGGTTCAAAAAAGGTTCTCCACCGCCGATATGCACCGAATGGCAATTGAGGCTTTTTATTTTCCTAAAATTTTCTTTAGCCTGATTATAAGTGATGTAGTCCTTTGATCTTCGGGGCGAACAGGCATAGAGACAATGCCGGCATCTGGAAGTGCAGTTATAATTGGTAATCAGGCCTCCCGATTGCAGGTTGGCTATTTTAAGGGTCATTGATATTTTCCTGAGAACAAATCGGTGTATCACCGCCTGGCTTTATAACTCTCAGAATTTATTTTCTGTGTGCGCTTTTGATTTATGTGCAGACGCACTGTTTTTTAAATGAGAAATATGTTTTTCCTTGAATGTATTTGTAACCTGCCGGAAGTTTATCTTTCCATTTCCCATTTTGGGCATTTCCGGAATAACCTCAAAAGAACTGGGAATAGCTAAAGCAGGCAAAGTTTTGCTTAACTCCCTGATGATCACTTCTTTATTAACCGGTTCGGTAACAGCCGCCATAATTCGTGCTCCTTTTTTGGGATCGGGCAATTCAATTACGCAGCATTCAACCCCATCCGGGAGAAGCTTTTCGAGCATTCGCTCCGTGCGTATCATCGAAATCATTTCGCCGCCGATTTTGGCAAATCTTTTAAGACGACCCGAATGCCATAAAAAACCATCCTTATCCAGATAACCCATATCGCCTGTGTCATACCAACCATCGCGAACCCGCAGTGAAGTGGCTTCCAGGTCATCAAAATAACCTTTCATTACCAGGTCGCCTTTTACAAGAATTTTTCCTTCTTCACCCGCACCCAGTTCCTCTCCTGTTTCCACATCGGTTATTTTTATTTTAGCATGCGGAACGGCTTTGCCCACACTGCCGGGTTTATTAGCTTCCGGTGTATTTACGGAAATCACCGGGCTGGTTTCCGTTGTTCCATATCCTTCCATTAATTCGATATTATGCGTTTCCCTAAATGCTTTTCTCAACCATTCGGGCGTTTTATCCCCACCCGGAACAATGAGTCTGAGCGATTCGAAATCGCCGGGTTTGGATTGTTTCAAATATCCGGCCAGAAAAGACGGTGTGGAAGGTATTAAGGTAGGTTTTTCATTTATAATCAGTTTAACAATATTTTTCAATTCCAGTGGATTGGCATAGGTGATAACCATGCAACTCAACATTGGCACCCAGAACCCCGTTGTCAGACCGAATACATGAAAAACAGGCAATGTATTCATTATACGATCTTTTTCTGTCAATTTTGCCAGCGATATAATGTCTTCAACATTAGATCCAATATTTTTGTGAGAAAGCTGAACCGCCTTGGGCTCGCTTTCACTGCCGCTGGTAAACAGAATGCAGGCAGTATCGTCTTCGGAGGTTGCCGGGAGTTTACTCAGGATCATTTTTAAGGGCAGTTTACTTTTAACCAGCGCCTTGATTTTTGCCATTTTTGAAAAACTTTCCGCCAATTCTTCCAGGTAAATCATTCCATCCACTTTCGGGCAACCGATTTTTTCACATAAAGCCTTTGAAGTAACTATGGTCCGGAATCCGCAGGTTTGCTGGGCATATTTGCAGTTTTCATCCGCGCCGGTGGAATAATTAATCATAACCGGAACTTTACCGCTGGCCAGAACGCCCATTGTAGCCAGGTAACCGCCGGCGGAAGTCGGAATCATTAATCCAATAAACTTATCTTCATAGCTGCTAAAGAGCTCGGCAAATAACAAGGTGACAATCAGAGATTTCGAATATGTAGCTTTCTGCCCGGTTGTACCGTCGATAATTGCCATTTTTTTGCCATTTCCCCTGGCGCGTTTGATAAAAGCTTCATGTAAAATCATTCAAATGCCTCTCAAATGATTATGATTAGGTAATTTAATTCAGAAAGATATTAATCAAAAATCATAAATTCAATATCTCAGCCGGTTCTTAACGATATAATTTTTTTGCATTTTTTAGACTTCTTACTATCTTACCCGCAGGTAAGTACTATTTTTTATACCTACCGGAGGTTGTGATGCGTTTAAAAGTTTTTTCTTTTGTATTATTTGCCGGCATAATATTTTGGGCAATAAAAAGCTGTGGGGGGGATAATAAGAATAATTTTTCCGGTGAAAAGTCCTTCCCATTTTCGGAGACAGGTAAGAAAATCACGCAAGGTATGAGAGAAATAGGTCAGGCCATTAAACATAATTCGAATGTACATCCTGTTCCTCACACAACGCTGCAGAATATATTGCCTGAAAATCTTGCCGGTTATAAAAGAACAGATATAAAAGGCGAAACAACGGATGCGATGGGAATAAAAGTTTCCGAAGTTAAGGCGCAGTATCAAAATGAAGCTGACAGCCGTCTGAAAATTCAGGTTACCGATATGGGCAACATGAGCGGCTTAACCATGATGACGACGGCGGCCTGGGCTTTTAAGGATCATAAAAATGAAGATACAAAAGGATTTGAGCGGACAACCGAAATCGATGGGCATAAAGCTTTAGAAAAATATAATAAAGCTAAGCGGGAAGGTGAATTATCGGTTTTGGTAGCTAAGCGCTTTATCATTAAGCTTGAAGCCAGCCGGGTTGATGAAGACCGGCTGAATAATGTTATTGATGAAATAAATCTTGACGAACTGGAAGAGTTGGTAAAAGAATAGCAGAAAACCGATTCGTTGGTTTGTATAACAAATTAAGTTCTATACTCCCATGAGACTGGAGTCATGGATTTGGATAGCCGGTCAAGGTTTAATTTTTTAAGCAAAATTTCTATGAATTCCCGATTATCAACCCATGATTTTAATCGTGGGATATCCGAATTATATTACATCAGCAAAACCGATTCATCGGTTTTAGATTCAGTGACCTGAATGGTTTTAATTATCGTTAAAAACTGATTATTTGATTTTTTATCATTTATTCCAAAACCTGCGTTAAAAAATTCCGTATACTTTATCCAATTAATTTGAAATAG
Organism: Calditrichota bacterium; assembly: GCA_003854985.1. Taxonomy (GTDB): domain Bacteria; phylum Calditrichota; class Calditrichia; order Calditrichales; family Calditrichaceae; genus Zgenome-0002. The sequence goes on along the minus strand of RQOG01000173.1, from coordinate 22,170 downwards.
TAATATGGAAACTACCCGATTTCGTATACAGAAACGCACGACTGATTCCTATAGTCAGATTCAAAAGAACCATTTGTCCGTGAAAGATTTATACTTTTATGCGGGCGGGTGGTGGTTTTCGTTTTATTTTTTATTAGGGTCTTTCACTTTAAATTTTTACTGGACCTTTTTATGGACCGCTTTATCCATATATTTCCTGATAAAAATTACCAGAATAACATTGGAAGTATTCCGGATTCCGGATGAATTGCCTTTAATATTACTGGTTTTACTGGTTGGACTGGATTACTGGTTGTGGAGCTCAATAATCTATTCGGATTCCGTGTTTCCCGAATTTTACTATCTTAGCGCAATCATTCATTTCAGTCTGCTGGCATTTATCTGTCTTTCCCTGGCTTTGTTGATCGGCAGTAATTCAAAACAAAAGGTCGGCAGTTTAATATTTTATATCATACTTTTTATTGTGGGGCATTATTACATATTCAATTATCCCGGCCTGCTATTTTATCTGTATTTGCTTATTCTTTTCTTCTCTATTCTTAAAAAAACCGTATGGCTGGAGAAACTAACTCGAACGGAACTTATTACATATTTTTTTATAATTTTAATCATTTTCATAAATTTTTTAAAAATTGACGCCTCCGATATTATTTGGCAATCTAATGAAAAATTGGATGTTTCATGGATATCGCTACCGGTTTTTGTTTTTTGCCTTTTTCGTTTATATCTATTGGCATTTCTGGTTAAAATCCCACTGGTGCTGATTTATAATCACGCCAGTTTATCACGCAAACTCAGAATTTCGGGTCTGTTTCAATCCACTTTTCCCCAGTTGATTCAATTTATTGCCTTATTCTATATTTTTTATTTGTTCGTCTCCGGATGGCAGGCCGACACATTACGCCGCTCTGTAATTGATTGCCTTTTTAATGAGCAGACAAAACTAAATGATATCGGTTATAAAATAAAAGATTTGCATCCGGAAACTGATATTGTAATCAAACCGGAAGATCATGTACCTGTTAATTTACCTGCTGACGCTCCTGCTGAAGGCATCATCAGGATAGAAAAAACCGGGGATGATAATCCGAAAAGCTATAATTATTTTTATTATTTTAAACAGGCCAAACCCGAAAGCAGTATTATACTGGCGCCGATCAACCAGGAGTTGCTTTTAAATATTATCCGGGAATTTAAGCCTATGGTTGGCGACAGAATCGCAGCCTATACTTATCAGAGCAGTTATTTACAGAAATATGCGGATAACATTGGTTTAACGGATTCAGAGCATCATATACACGTCAAGCCATTTCATCTGATGGAGCCTTTTTATAAAGGTGATAATTTTATTACAGAGGCAAGATTTAACGAAAAATCCAGAGGAGAGAAAAATAAATTCAGGATCGGATCCGTTAATTTAAGCGAATCCGGTTTTATCATCGGCAGGATAATTATACCTATTGTTAATCTGCCGCCGGATGATTATACGGAAATGACAATAGCCGTTTTATTTGATCCGGTTTCCCTGTTTCAATGGAATTTTATGACCAGAGCCATCTTGATTCTTTTTCTGGCTTATTTTTTAATTAATATTTTTATTATCAGCAGAGTATCGGAATTTGGCGAGCAGATTAATAAAACCATTGTAGAAAAATTCGATATTCTGAAAACGGGAATTCGCGAAATATCTACCGGCAATCTGGATTATAAAGTTCATTTGGAAGGGGAAGATGAATTTGTGGAACTGGGCCAGCGTTTTAACCAGATGGGTTTTACCATCCAAAAGCAGATTGATGAACTGCGCGAAAAAGACCGCCTGGACCATGAACTAAAAATTGCCCGCCAGGTTCAGCTTGGTTTGCTGCCGGAAAAACTACCAAAAATAAATAATTATAACTTAAGTGCCGCGTTCAGAACCGCTACGGAAGTAGGCGGAGACTTTTATGATGTCATTCCGCTGCAAGACCAGAAATATTTATTTACCATAGGCGATGTTTCCGGAAAAGGCTCCTCTGCGGCCTTTTATATGGCCCAGTATATGAGTCTTTTCCGCTATTCTCACCAGTACAGCCTGAAGCCTGAAGAAATAGCCGCCCGTTTAAACGCCCATTTTTTTGAGTATATCGCTGATAAACAAATTTTCATAACAGCGATTATCGGCCTTCTCGATGCCGGTAAAAACACAATCGATCTGGTGCGCGCCGGGCATACGCCGCCTGTGGTAGTTCCTGCAAGTGTCTCCGGAAAGATAAAAGAATTGAAACCGTCAGGCATGGGACTTGGGTTAGCCGACTCGGATGGTTTATTTACAAGAAGTTTAAAAAACCAAAAAGTAACCCTCAAACAAAATGAAATGCTGGTGCTTTATACGGATGGCATAATTGAAGCATCTTTTACTGATGAGCAGGAAAAATCGGAAATATTCGGAGAAGAGCGGTTCTATAATTTCCTCGACAAACAAAAAGGCGCCAGCGCCGCTTTACTTATAGAAAGTCTGAGTTTTGAACTGGAAAAATTTCAGCAGGGCCGTCCGTTGACGGATGATTACACGGTATTAGTCCTTCAGAAAACGACCTGAAATAAATCCGGCCAAAGAAAATAAAAATCCCCATAAAATATAACCTAACTCTGTTTCCCTTATAAATGCTGGTTCAAAATTTTGCAAAAATCCTTTTAATTCCAGGAAATAAAAAATGAACGTAGCACTGAACCCGGCAATGACTGCCAATAATACCTGTATCCGTTTTGTTGATTTAATAAAACTGGATACAACAGGAATAAAAACAGTAGTAGTCAGAACGCCGGAAGATAAATAAAATATATCCCATAAACTTTTCGTAAACAGGGCATAAATAAAAGAAATAAAAACGGCCGCAGCGGAAATTAATCTGGCTAAATGGTTTAATTGTCTGGCATTCCATCGATTTTTTAATTTCGGCTCCAGCCAGTCGTGCGATAATGTAAGCGCGACAATGTTACTGCAAGTATCAATGGTCGACATGGCGGCGGCGATTAATCCGACGGACAATAAAACAGATAACCATTCGGACGCATGATTTTTCATCATGGTGGTAAAGATTAATTCTCCCTCTCCCAGCGTTGTATTTACGTTTTCGCCGGACGGTGGATAGAGAATCAGCGCGCATAAGCCGATGATCATTGGCAGAACGCCGACAAATAAAAAAGAGTTTATCGCGGCGATACCGATGCCTTTTCTTGCCTCCCGGTCTGAACGGGCAGCCTGCATCCTTACCCAGACATCCGTTTCGGTTAACCAGCCCGGTAAATACGCCATAAATGTTATCAGGATCAAGGCTAAACCGGGTCCTAAAAGAGATGATTTGCTGTTTATTTTAGGCGGAACCGGATAATTCATAATCGATAAATTTTCCGGAAGAGCATTGATTCCGATGCCGACCATAATGATCATAAATAAGGCGATCAGCACAAATTGAATTTTATCCGTGGAAACAACAGCTTCAAATCCGCCCGTAAAGGAATAAGCGGCCACAATAAGGCTGATCAGGAATAACGTTACCGGCAGGGAGATTTGCAGTAGAGGGGATATAATAATTCCTGCGGCATAAATTTCCGCTCCCGTCCAGGTGATGAAGACAAATATCAACGGGAGGACCAGATATTTGCGCGCTTTATCACCGAATCTGCGGGTCAGCAGAGCGGGCTGGGAAAAAGCATGAATTTTTCTGAAAACAGGCGCCATGATAAAAAAGCCGGCCATGGTAATCAGCCAGGGAATAATCAGTAACCAGGCTCCGCCGGGTCCGAACCAGTAAAAAAGCTGAACGCCGTAAACGCCGGACCAGCTTACCGACATCATACTGGCAGATATGGATAAACCGACCGCTATGCCGGAAAGATTCCTGCCGGCCTGCCAGAACACCTGGTTATCGGATTCTTTATGCTGATGTTTTTCCTTAATCCAGATATAAAATCCGATAAAGATAACCAAAACACCGTATAAGCCGAATCCCAGCCAGTAAGAAAATGAAGGATCCATTAGCGTTGTCCTTAATGAAACCGATATGGAAATATAAAATTATTTTTAAATAATGGAAATTTTCATTTTAATTAATAGCCAAAATTTTAAATAAAAAAAGGCTTTGCCGATAATGACAAAACCTTTTTGTTGTGGATTTACAGTTATCTTCCCCCGCTAACCTTCGCTGAAAAAAGTATTTCCAAAGCACTTTTTTTGACGCTATAACCTGAATTCGCGGCTTAATATTCCGTCTTAGTTATTAACCGTAAATGTTTTTTTATTATTCCTTGCTTATTCCGGTAAGACAGGGTAATATATACCATACCTTTATTAATAAATGTGAATGTAAAAACATAAAATAGTTTAAATGATATGCGTATCAACGGATTTTTTGTCATTTTATATATCTCAATAATTTTATTGTCTGTTATGACCGGATGTGTTTCGGATAATCAACCGGATAAAACTCAGGCTGAGGATGACCCGGCGCCGCAATTTGTGCCGGTATTAAACCTGCAAAACTTACCCGTCAGAATACCTGTTTCAGGGGATCTCACTCCCTGGAAGCAGGCGGAAATCGCTGTTCCCTTTGAATCGAAAATCATCGCTTCGCTTGTTGAGCCGCTTATGGAGGTTAAGCAGAACGATGTTTTGGTAAGCCTGTGGCGTCTTTCCCAGAAATATGAATATACGCCCATCAATCTTATAGCGCCTTTTGACGGTATTGTAACACATTATAAATACGCTATAGGCCAGGTTGTTCCTGCGAATAAAGAAATACTTACGGTTATAAATTATGATAATTATAAATTAACCGCAGTTTTTGACAGCAGGCAGATTGACCTGATAAAGAGATTGAACAAAGCGTTCATTAAAATGCAAAAACTGGAACTGGAAGGATATGTGGCGGAAGTCCTGCCCGGAGATAATCAAGTCAGTATTCATGTGCCGGGCGCTGATATCGGACGTGTCAATTTCGAATCGGTAACAGGCTACATAGAAGCCGGTCTGGTTTCGGGGACATTTATTCCCGATAAATATTTTAAAGATCAGGATACGCTTCGGGTCCGGGTTGATCGGGAAATTGAACTAACCCTGAAACGGTTTGGTCTTTCTGATTCGTTAGCTTTGATATATCCGAATATTCCTGACCAGGAAAGAATATTTATCGTTTCTACAAAGTAAAAAGGCCGGAGAACAACCCGGCCTTTTTACGATAAGATTTAAAATCTCGGACCTCTCTGTCCCGGTCCTCTGCCGCGCATACCTTCCATTCTTTCCTTTATCATTTCCTTGTATTTTTCCTTTTGCTCTTCATTAAGAACTTTTAGGATTTCATTATTAACGGCTTTCATTTCCGCCCTCATTTGCTCTCTTCTTTCCTCTGTTGGCCTGCTGTCCGCTTCATCTCTCATACTTTTCATTTTGTCATCTCTGGCCTGAAATATCTTTTCGATTTTTGCTTCCTGTTCATCGGTCAGATTCAAGGCTTCATCAAGTTCATCAACCTGCATTCTGGCTGTCCTGCTTTTCTGGAACTCTTCAAATTTCGTTTTCTGCTCATCGGTCAAGACATTTTTAATCTGAATATCGGTGATTTCACGGCGTGCATTTACCGCCTCACGCATTGCCCTGGGATCGTCCTTATTGGCATCGCGATCCTTGATCATTTCCTTTTGCGATTGCTCCAAAATCTCGGTTATTTTAGATTTTTGGTCGGCGCTGAGATTCAAGGCTTTATCCAGCCTGGCGATTTGTTTATCAATCCTCTCTGCTCTTTCCGGTTTTTGAGCAAAAACGGATGCCGCGAAAATCAGCATGATCATCAAAATGGGAATGTGTTTATACATAATAAATCTCCTGTTTTGGTTTAATCATTTTTTTATAATTAGACCGGTTATTTAAACGTTTCATTCCAAATATCGGTTATCTCGTTCTATTTCTAAATTCATCAGGTCTGTCCGGCGGCGGGGGCGGCGGGAATCTGCGCTCTATTCTATCTTGTCTTTCCAGGAATTTTTCCAGTTTTTCTTTTTGTTCAGTGGTTAAAAGGCTGTCTACTTCAGTTTTAATACTGTCAAAATTTGACTTCATGGATTGCCTGAATTTTTCACCCATTTTTAATGTTTTTTCGTGATGTGCCTGAAAAATCTGACGTAATTTATCTCTTTGTTCATCGGTGGGCTGAATAATTCGTTCGAAATTATCGACAAACCGTTCGGGATTGCGAAAATGCCGCATCCGCTCTTCGTAAAAATCTTTACGAAAAATATTACCGCCAATCCAGCCGATCATTATTCCAAGGATCAGCGTCATGGACAACACGATAATTGTACGGGTTTTAACTTTCATATCAGTACTCCATCTGGTCGGTTAAATAAATTAAAGTGGCGGTTTCTTCCACAGAAATTTCCGGAATCGCCAAAATATTTTTTATATTAATTTCACCTTTGGTAGATAAATTATACCCGATAAAAGTAAAAATAATAACACTTGCCGCTACGGCCAGCGGTTTAAACAGTTTATAAATATATTTATCAAAACTAATCTCTTTAACCGGAATTTCATCCATAACCCTTCCAGAGAATCCTTTGTTAAATGATCTGGGCACAGACTCGCTGACCGCCCGGCGGATGTCCAGGAAGGCTTTCTTTTCCTGTTGCAGTTCCTCACTTTCAGCCAGCGATTTTTGCAATTTTGCCTTTTCCTCTTCGCTCAAATCATCATCAAAAGAACGAAGCATTAGTTTTTTGATATCAGACTTCATGATGATTTTCCCTTAATTTTGATGTTAACATTGATTTTAGTTTTTCCTGGGCGCGCGATAACCTGGAAAGCACGGTGCCCTCAGGCAATTTTAATATCTGCGCCGCTTCCCTGGTTGAATACCCGTTTATAAGTCTTAATATAAGCACGGATTTATATTTTTCATCAAGCATTTCCATAGCCTTATTAATTATCTCCTTGTCTTCCTTCCAGCTTGTTTCTTCCGGTTCTTTTATGTCATTTATTTTTTCTGAGACCGATGTCTCAAATAACTGTTTTCTGCGCTTACGGCGGTTCAGTTCGTTCAGCGACAAATTGATGGCAATACGGGTCAGGTATGTTTTAATGGTTGAATCTCCCCGGAACTGTCCCAATGCGTTGTAGAAGCGGATAAAAACTTCCTGTCCGATATCTTCCGCTTCCGGACAGCGCCCAACCATACCATAAACCGTAGCAGCCACAACGGGTTCGTATTCCCTGACGATCTTCCCGAAGGCGTTTCGATCTCCGTTTAAAACCTTCCGGATCAGCGCTTTCTCGTTCATCTTTTCGTTCATTCAACATTTTAGACAGTATAATATATTTATTTATTCCTTTCTTTAAAATTTTTTTGCAGCAGATAAAACTTTTAATTAAACTTGGCGTCTATTTGATGACTGATAGTTATATTTAAGGCAGGAAGTTTAAATCATTATGGGCGTTCAGGAACGAAAAGAAAGAGAAAGACAAAAGCGCCACGAAGAAATTATCGATGCGGCGGAAAGAGTTTTTTCCAAAAAGGGCTTTGATGCCGCAACGGTTGATGATATTGCCACAGAAGCGGAATTAAGCAAAGCAACGTTATATATGTATTTTAAAAGCAAAGAAGAGTTGTATTATTATATCTGTGAACGCGGTCAGATTAAGATGCTGGATTTGATCGAAAAAGCCGAAAAAAAATATAACACACCACTTGAACTCATCAGGGCGTATCTGGAAGCCATAATTTTATTTCATAAAAAATATCCCGATTACTTTCAGGCCATACATTATTTCCAGACCAATCCGCTTTTACAGCGACTATATGAACAAAACATAGATATTATCCATCGCCATAATATCCATGAACAATTGATTAGCAAATGGAGCAGTGTCATTCAGCAAGGAAAAGAACAAGGATTAATTCGTTCCGATTTGAATTCTCTCGAAGCCGGTCTGCTCATCTGGCTGCAGCTCAGCGGTTTTTTAAAAATGTTTGTGGTTAATAAAGACGTAATTCAAAAGGATTTTAATATAAAAAGTGAAAAGTTACTGGAAGAATACTTCGAACTGGTATTTAAAGGTATAACAGTTTTCTAATATTTTAAACAGAAAGGAATAGATTGTATGAATCGAACGCGTTTTAATTCGGTTATTTTCATGCTCATAATTTTTTTAATATTAACCGCCTGCTCAGATGATAACGAAGAATCCAAAAGCATGGAACAGCTTTACCAGGAACAGGGAGTTCCGGTAAAAGTTGAAAAACTGGAAAATAAAACATTCACCAAGGAGCTTTCTTTTCATTCTGCGTTTTCAGGGCTGGAAGAGTCTTCGGAATATGCCAGTTTCGGGGGCAGAGTCGAGAAAATTCATGCGACGGTTGGCGAGTATGTTCAAAAAGGACAATTAATTGTCAGTTTTCCGATGGACAATCCGGCCGCCAATTATTATCAGACCAAAACCGCCTATGAAAATGCGAAAGCTGCTTATGAACGCCTGAAAAATCTAAAACAAACCGGCGGCGTTTCGCAACAGAGTTTTGACAATGCGGAAATGCAATATAATATGGCCAAAGCTAACTGGGACGTGGTCAGAAAATCGGTGCAGGTTGTTGCGCCTATTTCCGGAATAATAACCAAGATCAGCGTCAGCGAAACCGAAAATGTAAAAAAAGAAGCGGAGTTATTCACCGTATCACAGATTAATAAACTAAAGGCAACCGTGTGGATTACGGAAAAAGAAATTTCTGACGTTAAGGAAGGCATGCCGGTAAGAGCGGTGTGGCAGGATAAGGAACTTAAAGGTACGGTAGTCCGGGTGAATATGGCTATGAATGCGCGGACACAGGCTTTTGAAGCTTTATTGGTTTTTGATAACCCCGAAAATTATCCTTTGCTGGGCATCACGGTTGAAATGTTTATTGAAGTCTATAGAACCGAAACGCTTGTAATTGATCAGAAAAATATCAGAAATGAGAACGGCGGAAGCTATGTATTTATAAACAAGAATGGGAAAGCCAGTAAAAGGAACATAAAAACAGGCCGGGTTCAGGGATTAAAACTGGAAATTATTGACGGATTAAATCCCGGAGAAGAACTAATTACCGAAGGCATTATGCTTATCGAAGACGGCACTAAAATCAGAATTGTGAAATGAGGTAGTCCTTTATGTATTTAGCCAGTTTATCAATAAAACGACCCATTATGATTACGATGGGCCTGATTGTTTTCCTTTTGTTTGGCGTTATCGGTTATCTCGGTCTGCCTTTAAACATGATGCCTGATGTGACCATTCCTTTCGTTACCGTTCAGACTATTTATCCCGGTGCAGGTCCGCAGGAAATCGAAACGCTTGTAACCAAAAAAGTGGAAGACGCTGTTTCAACAATAAGCAAGATAGATTTTATACGTTCCTTCTCTATGGAAGGCGCTTCTATTGTCATCATCCGTTTTGACCTTGATAAGGATCAGGATATTGCCAGCCAGGAAGTACGGGATAAAGTCAGCGCGATTATGAATGAATTACCGGAAGATGTGCAGACGCCTGTTATCGAGAAACTTGATTTTAGTTCTTTCCCGATTATGGAAATTATTCTCACCGGCCCGGTTGATATGAAAGAGCTTTATGATCTTGCCGATAAAAAACTTAAAGACCGGTTTTCTCAGATTGAGGGCGTTGGCAGAGTTGACATTGTAGGCGGTGAAGAACGGGAAATACGCGTGGAATTCGATAACCGCATTGTTTATCAAAATATGATTTCTTTGCAGCAGATGGCCCAGATTCTGGCTTCGCAAAATCTCGATCTTCCCGGCGGGCATTTTCTGCAGACAGGTCAGGAACTGTCGGTTCGTTTTAAGGGGGAATATCCGGATGTGGAAGCGATCGGGAATCTTGAAATTCCCACTGCTTTTGGTGTAAAGCGGCTGGATCAGATTGCCGAAGTAAGCGATGCGGGTGCTGAAATCCGTGAGCGCACCACCTTTTTTAATAATCTTGAAAATATCCGTGAAGACAAAGCAGTTAAAATAAGTCTGGTTAAAAGCGCGGATGGCAACACGGTTGACCTGGCCAAAGGGGCTCTGGCGGAAATTCCATTACTGGAAGCCGATCTGCCAAAGGGATGCAAGTTGTCGGTTGTGGACGATGCTTCTCTTTTTATCGAAAGTTCCGTGGAAGACACCATCGGCAATATAATTCTTGGCGTAATTTTTACCGGGATTGTTCTGTTGTTTTTTCTTCATGATCTGCGTTCTACAATCATTGTAGCCACCGCTATGCCGTTTTCAATTATTTCGACTTTTCTTTTCCTGGACTGGTTTGATTTCAGTCTGAATATCATGAGTCTGATGGGCTTATCCACGGCGGTTGGCATATTGGTTACAAACTCGGTGGTGGTGCTGGAAAATATCTTCCGGCATAAGGAAATGGGGCATAAACGCAGTACGGCGGCGGACAAAGGTACGGCGGAGATAGCTCTGGCGGTAATCGCCTCCACCTTAACCAATATCGTTGTTTTTCTGCCGATAGCAACCATGACCAGTATGATCGGGCAGTTTTTTAAGGAATTTGCCCTGACGGTTACTTTTGCCACGATTTTTTCGATTATTGCTTCTTTTACTATTACGCCGATGCTGGCCGCGCTGATTTTGCCGGAAAGAGATACCAAGAAGCATCCGCTCGGTAAAAAATTAGAAGCAATGTTTCACCGTTGGGAAAGAGCCTATCAAAATTCTCTGAAATGGCTGTTTACAAATAAGTTGAAAAGCGTAATTGTTATTTTGTCTTCCTTTGGTCTTTTCATTCTGGTTATTTTATTTATTGCCACCCGGATAGGTTTTGAATTTATCCCGCAGTTTGATCAGGGCGATATTAAAATGGAAGTGGAACTGCCCCAGGGTTATAATCTGCATGAAACGGCGGAACTGGTTACAAAAATCGAGGATCGCTTAAAAGAATATCAGGAAGTCAAACATATTCTGATCACGCTGGGAACAATTTCGGAATTGGACAAAGGAACGAATATGGCGCAAATAGCCGTTAAACTGGTGGATGTGGGCGAGCGTGATTTAAGCAGTTCCGAAATGGCGGATAAATTTATAAAAGATCTTTCCGATATTCCAAATGCCATGTTGCGTATAGCCGCCATATCCAATGTGGGCGGTGAAGACGCGCCGATTTCCTTTTATTTACTTGGGCAGGATATTGAACAACTGGAAAAATATAAGGAACAGGTGCTGGACAGTATTAGAACCGTTCCTGGACTGGTTAACCTTAATACCAGTTCGCGGGCAGGTAAACCCGAATATACGTTAATTCCGGACCGTCTTAAAATGGCCAACGCCGGCGTATCGGTTTATGAATTGGCGATGACCCTGCGCGGCGCTATCGAAGGTCTTATTGCCACTAAATACCGGGAGTCCGGGGATGAATATGATATTCGGATAAAAATGACGGATGAATCGGTCGATACCCCGGAGGAGATCGGTAATATTCCGGTGATAACCAGGAATGGGATCTATCGTCTTTCGCAACTGGCCAATATAAAACTTACCGAAGGCTATAGTAAAATCCTTCATAAGGATAAATATAAATCCATTGAGTTTTACGGTTATACTGCACCTGGTGTGCCTTCGGGAGATATCATGAATGAAATTACCCGCCGGATTGAAAAAATAGATTTCAAATACGGTTATAAAATCGACTGGGGCGGCATGACCAAAATGATGCAGGAATTTATCATTGATATTTTAGGCGTATTTATAATAGCCATGCTGTTAACCTATATGCTGCTGGCGGCGTCGCTGGAAAGTTTAACCCAGCCGCTTATGATTCTGGTAACCGTGCCGCTGGCTCTGATTGGCGTTTTTTTATCGCTTTATATAACGGATTCAACCTTAAATATGATATCGCTGCTGGCCATTGTTATGTTAGTCGGTATCGTGGTTAACAATGCCATTCTGCTGCTGGATTATACGAATCAATTGCGCCAGAAAGGCAAGAACGCACATGATGCCCTGATTGAAGCCTGCCCTACAAAATTAAAACCCATCATTATGGCTACAATATCTATTATTTTAGGTATGGCGCCTATGGCGCTGGGTATCGGCTCTGCCGGTGTGGAACTTCGCCAACCTATGGGCATCGTCAGCATCGGAGGGTTGATTGTTTCGGCTGTAATGACGCTTTACGTGATTCCGGCCATGTATTTTGGATTCACACGCTCTGAACAAAAAACGGAATAACCAGGAATAACAATTCGATGAATACCGGAGATGTAACAATGAATAGAATAATAAAATTAATGTTTATTTATTTAATACTATCAACCGCCGTATCTGCCCAGACCTATGATCTGGATACCTATCTGGAATTGGTGGAGAAAAACAGTCACGATTTAAAAATCGTGGAAAAACAGCTGGAAATGGCGGATGCCATTGCCAAAGAAGCCTGGGCGACCGCCCTGCCCAAAATATCGGCGACGGGTAAGTATAACCGTAATTTCCTGGAAAGTAAATTGTTTGTGGATATGACAAATCCTGAAACCGGAGAATCCATGACTCAGGAGTTTAAAATTTCCAGAAATAACGAATGGAATTTCAATGCGGTGCTCAATCAAACCCTTTTCAGTTTTCAGATCGGTAATGCCCTGACCGCCGCCAGGCAGTATGAACAGTTATCGGATTTTGCTTACCGCTCCGGTTATCAGAAAATCATGAGCGCGGCTAAAAAGCTGTTTTACCAGACCCTGCTTCTTAAAACAGTAGCTGAAGTGGCGGATACTTCCGAAAATAACGCCCGGGCCAATTATGAGAATATGAAGCAAAAATTTAACCAGGGACTGATTTCCGAATTTGAATTATTGCAGGCTGAAGTTAACTGGAAAAATGAGATTCCCAAAGTGACCCAGTCTGTCCGGAATTATCAGCTTCTGTTAGCTAATTTAAAAATGTTTGCCGGCATTCCCTCTGCAGATGAAATTCAATTGCAGGGCGATTTAGAGACACATCCTGAAATGCCGGATAAGGAGGGGCTGGATTCAGTGCTGGCTGTTCGACCGGATTACCTGGCTCTTGATTGGGAGCGAAAGCTAAGGGAAACCGGGGTACGCGCCGAGAAATCCGCTTATTATCCCGATCTGCAGGGAAATTTAATTTTTTCCTATAGTAGCCAGTCTGATGCATGGAAAATAAACGACAATGAAAACAAGAATATTATCGGTAATCTGACTTTGAATATTCCCATATATCTGGGCGGCTATGTGGGCGCACAGGTGCAGAAGGCAAAAGTCGATCTGGATAAGACCGAGATTCAGTTAAATAAAATGAAAGAAGAAATTGAAAAGGATTTAAACAATATTCATCTGCGTTTAAAAGAAGCGGAACAGCGAATCAAGTCCGCGCAAAGCACGTTGACGACCACTAAAAAGGCTTTTCATATTGCCCAGGTCAGCGCCGACAACGGTCTGATTACGCAGTTGGAATTGAAAGACGCCAGGTTGTTCAACGATCAGGCCCAGCTTAATTTTTACAGCGCCGTCTATGATTATCTGGATGCTTATTTTGACTGGGAATTGGCTATCGGCCGGGTAACTAAAACCGCCTGGTAGATTTTTCTGATAGTTATAAAGTATTCAAGAATACAATCTTGTTTTATTTTGATTTATTATTTCATATAATAGGCACCCTGTTATAGGGCGTAATTCCTTACTTATACAGGCCCGGTTGTACCATGAAATAAAAAGGACAAGATTATGAATCCGAAAACCTTTATTAATTTTTTTATCTGTATTTTATGGACATTGAACCTGATGGCCGAAGACGGGCACGAACTGTTGCGCCGCTAACAAACCGGCGGAGCGGCAAAGATTCATTTACCTTGAAGGGCATGATTGTGTGGAGTGATCCCCTTTTTTCAATGATGATTAACCGGATTTTAATGTATTTTCCGATAAATTATAACCTGTATCTGAAATGAAACATAATTATGTAATAATATGCTTAATCAATCACTCCACGGTATTAAATGAAAGGAATATATAAAGACACGACAACACATAAATGAATTCCCAGAAAATTTTTTATAATTTTTGTCTCAATATTCAACCGTTTATATCGATGAAATATTAACAATGAAATACGACCCCCAAAAGCGCCATCGTCGTTCAATTCGTTTGCCAGAGTGGGATTATTCCCAAGCCGGTGGGTATTATGTGACCATAGTGACCCGGAATCGGGAATGTTTGTTTGGGGATATAGTGGATGGCAAGATGTTGTTGAATGAATATGGGTTAATTGCAAAAACGGTTTGGAATGATTTGCCAAATCATTATGATCATATCAAATTGGATGAATATGTTATTATGCCGAACCATGTTCATGGGATAATCATGATTATGGAAAATGACGGATCTGTAGAGGCGATTCATGAATCGCCTCTACATAAATCGCCCCGACGGAGATTGCCCATGCAACGGCGTAAAATGACATTACCCAAAATCATTGGTCGTTTCAAAATGAATACCGCAAAACATATTAATATAATGCGAAATTCCCCTGATGTTCCCGTTTGGCAGCGCAATTATTGGGAACACATTATTCGCGATGAAAACGAATTAAACCGAATACGTCAATACATTGTTAACAATCCATCGCAATGGGAAAGGGAGAATAAAAAAAACAAACGGGCGCAATGAAACCGTAATCAATGCCCCGCAATCTACAACAGGTTTGCCTAAATATTCTCCAAATCATCCTTACTTTTGTTCACCATTGAATTTACGTTTCTTGTTCTTCACCCGTCTGGCGACCGGACAGGTTGGACTTCATTTCTGATTTTTTATCCAATTGTCTATAAGTCCATTTCCATCTGCAGTAAATAGTTGAATACGCAGTAATTTTTTTTAAAATGGATTTTACACCGGGTCGGGGAGGGTTGTGACCCGGTGTAAAATCAGGCTAATCAAAAGCTACTTTTTTGCCGGTTCATCGGATGCGCTTAAATAAGTTTCAGGAGATTTTTTTAAATCGTCATACATTTCCTGCATCCGGGCATAGAAATTTTCATGTAAATCCTCGCCGCGTTCAAACAGATCTTTCTTTATCCAGTTGAAATCCTGCCCGTATTTAATATAACTGGCGGCCACAAAGGCTTTAAAGCGGGTGGATTCGTCGGCGCTCTCCAGAGTAAGCTCATCTAATTTTTTGCTGATCTTTTCAAAATCTTTTTCCGGCTGATACAATTTTAATATCATCACGTTGATAATCGTGCTTTCCACGATGCCCGGATTTTCATGACTCAGGTTTGCCAGGTAAACATCGGGTGCAATTTCCATGGCTTTAGGCTCATTCTGCCCGAAAACCAATCCCGACATCAGGATTGCGCTGAAAACGACTAAATTTAACTTTTTCATTTTAACCTCCTTGATGGGTTGTCTTTTTGTGTTAAGTATACGCGGGCGGTTCGTCATAGATGTCATCACACGGTAAATTGATGTCATAAATTGTCACGAAAGTTGAAAATGACCGAATCTTTGGTGAAATTTATCATGCAAAAAAAAGCAGGCGGTGAAAAGGTGTTCAAAAACAGCGTATTAAAAAAAATCGTTATTATCCTGTCGGCCATGATCCTTGTGCCGGCTGTTTTCTTTACGATATCCGAGATCAGCGCTTATAACGAAAATGAACAGCTGCTGAACACGGCTTATAAACAGCAATTGGATATCATTCTCTTCTCAGTCAACCAGTACGCCTGGGATTATTTAAATACCTGGACATCAAAATTGGACATGATACTGGCCAGGCGTATAAATACGCTGAGGGCAAAACCAATAATGCAGAACGATATTGACGAACTTAAGAAATTCATTTCCGATAACAGCGTTTTCAGACAGTTTACGCTTTACAATTCATCCTTGGAGAAAATTCTGATTGTTTCTGCGGATAATATGACCGATACGGTAATCACCTCCGGGCAGGACCATTATGTCCGGCAAAACGCTGATTTACTAAAAAAACTTGCCAAACTAAAAAAACAGGATTACCGCAAAATCGAATCCTTTGAGTTAAAATCCGATTCTCTCTCACCGGCTTTGATAGGGCTGGTTTATCTTACCGGGATCAATAATGAAACGGCCTACAGCCTGCTGGTTATTCAGGCTGATATATTTATAAACAATGCCATTTCCAGACGGTTGAATGAATTAGCGGGCGCCAATCTGGCCTGCGCAGTTTTTGATGAAAGAACCCGTCAGGCGATTACAAGTACTCAGGAACTGGCTTATGAAGACGCCTTGGTGCGTAATAAATTATGGATTTTCCCAAATCATTCACTGGGCATCGGTTTCAACGGCCTTACCCTGTCCGATTTTACTTCCCGGCGTCTTGTGCGAAGTATTGCGCTTATCGCCGGCGTAACGTTCGTGTTGATTATCGGCGTGTGGCTGGTTTATAAAAATACACGTAAGGAAATGCAGTTGGCGCAGATGAAATCGGATTTTGTATCCAATGTGTCTCACGAACTGCGCACCCCGCTTTCGCTGATCCGCCTTTATGCCGAAGCCCTGGAAATGGACCGTTTACCCACCGCTGAAAAGAAAATGGAATATTATAAAAATATCAGCCAGGAAGCGGAGCGTCTTACCCATTTAATCAACAATATCCTGAATTTTTCACGAATGGAATCGGGTAAAAAACAGTATGCCTTTGCTTCCGTTGATATTAATGAATTAGTCAGTCATGTAATCGAGACTTACAGGGATTCCGTTATTGAAAAGGGTTATATCCTGGAACAGTCGCTTGCAGATGATAATCTGATCATTGAGGCGGACCGGGAGGCTATATCCGAAAGCCTGATCAATTTGATCGATAATGCCGTAAAGTATAGTAATGATGAGAAATATATAAAAATATCCACAGCCAGAACGGATAATCATGCGCTGATATGTGTGGAAGATCACGGTACAGGTATTGCACCAGAAAACCAGCAGAAAGTATTCGAAAAATTCTATCGCGAATCGAACGCCCTCATTCACAATACCAAAGGCAGCGGACTGGGTCTTACGCTGGTTCAGCATAATATGCAGGCGCATCATGGCGACGTGACTTTGAAAAGCGCGCCCGGTAAAGGCAGTCGTTTTTGTTTACATTTCCCTTTAAACAGGAGTAACTATGTTTAAGATTTTAATTGTGGAAGACGAACCGAAGATGCTGCAAGGTCTTAAGGAAAACCTGGAATACGAACGTTATGAAACCGATATGGCGGAAGACGGGGAGATCGGGCTGCAAAAGATTAAGGAAAATGCTTATGATCTGGTTTTACTGGACGTCATGCTGCCGAAAATGTCCGGTTTTGATGTCTGCAAACAGGCCCGGGCTGCGGGAATCAATTACCCGATAATAATGCTGACGGCCACAGGGGAGGAAATAGACAAGGTTCTGGGTCTGGAACTCGGTGCGGATGATTATATAACCAAACCGTTCAGTCTGCGTGAACTATTGGCCAGGATTAAGGCTATCCTGCGCCGCAGTCAGAATCTGTTGCAAAAGGCCGGCGAGGTAAAAATCGGCAGGCTTAATATTAATTTTTCAACTTATAGCGCGCATGAGGAAGGCAGGCCCGTAGCTGTGACCCACAAGGAATATGAAGTATTAAAATATCTCTGGCAGCATAAAAACGAGGTGGTCAGCCGGGATGATCTTTTGGCGGAAATCTGGAATATGGATGATTCCATTACAACGCGCACCGTTGACAATTTTATTCTTCATCTGCGGCAGAAATTAGAATATCATGCCGCTCATCCACGCCACATTTTAACGGTACATGGCACGGGATATAAATACATAGACTAAGGATTTAAAAAGACAATTAAATATGAAAAATAGAATTGCACTTTTAATTATGTTGTTCGGATTGTTCAGCATGGTTCAGGCTGCTGATCCTCAGCGGGAATGGCGCCGGGTATATGATCTGAGAGGTCAATGGCGTTTTTTTATCGGCGATAATCCGGCCTGGGCCAAACCCGATTTTGATGATTCCGAATGGTTTAAAATATTCGCGCCTTCCAATTGGGAAAATGAAGGGTATCCCGGATATGACGGCTATGCCTGGTATCGCAAGACATTTGAGGTAAAGTCTGCCGAACACTTATATGTTCACCTTGGGACAATTGACGATGTTGACCAGGTTTACATCAACGGTAAACGGATCGGTTATACAGGACTATTTCCGCCTGATTATTCCACAGGTTATAATGTGGACCGTATTTATAAAATTCCGGCCTTTTGTCTGCGTACCGACCGGAAAAATTTTATTGCCATCCGCGTTTATGATGCGGAGTTTGAAGGCGGATTGGTGCGCGGTAATCTGGGTATTTATGAAAAACTAAACGAACCGGAACTGATAAAGTCTTTGGAAGGCTTATGGAAATTTGCCACCGGTGATAATCCAAATTGCGCAAAATATAATTATGATGATTCCCGCTGGAATGAGCTGTTTGTGCCGTTATCATGGGAAGCTCAGGATTATAATTATAACGGTTATGCCTGGTACCGGTTACATTTTAAACTTAGCAGTGACTATAAAAATGAAAGACTGGTTTTGCTTTTGGGTAAAATCGACGATCTTGATGAAACCTATTTAAACGGAAAAATGATTGGCAAAACAGGGATAATAAAGAATAATCCGCTGGACATCAGGATAGAAGGGGACGAGTGGCAGAAAGTCCGCGCCTATGATATTGATGAAAAAGATATTTATTTTGACCGGGATAATGTATTGGCTGTGAGGGTTTACGACGGTTTGGTTCAGGGCGGCATCTATGAAGGTCCTATAGGGATAATCACAAAGAATGAATATTTGAAATGGCGCGAAAAATATCAGGATCGCCCTTTTGATTTTTTTAAAATATTTCAGTTTTTAAAGTAAACGGCCTCGGTGATGAATAATAAATTCCCCATAAAAAAATAGCCTGTCAATTCAAGCGCAGAGATAGTCAACAGGGGTAGTCTTGAATTTTAACAATAATGATAACCATCTATTTATTTGAACTTTTTTATGATAAACCCGGTCATAGAAGGATAGTCTGACACAGCGCTGGCAGATAAAAAAGGTGGATATATCTGCCCATAGATTAAACACCGTTTTCATCCAACAACTAATATGGTCCCGGATTATTAACACACGCTATTGACGTCTATGGGAATAATTGTTATCATGCCGGTAACTGTTGAATGTGTCTAAATCAGGGATGAAGAAATGTATAAACTGCTGATCGTTTTATTTATTTTAACACAAAGTATTTTATTTGGTCAGAATGTCGTAATCAATGAAATCATGGCGTCAAATCAGTCAACTCTCTATGACGATGACGGAGACGCACCGGACTGGATTGAGCTTTATAATACCGGCGCCGAAGCGGTTGATTTATCGGGATTCGGTCTCAGTGATGATACATTGGAAACACAAAAATGGGTTTTTAATGATACCTCTGTGGCGCCCGGAGCATATTTAATTATTTTTGCTTCCGATAAAGACCGGCAGACGGAATATTTGCATACGAATTTTAAGATAAGCGCATCCGGTGAAAGTATTACATTAAGTGATACCGGCGGCTTTATTATCGATCAGGTTGATGTGCCCGAGATATGTACGGATATATCGTATGCCAGGCAAACCGACGGTTCCTTTCCGTGGGTTTTTCAAACCCCGACACCTGGTTCAGCAAATACGGGTGATGTATTTGAGGGTTTTGCAGATACCATTGCGGTTTCACTGCCCAGCGGATTTTATTCGTCAGGAATTACCGTGGAATTAACGGCAGGCGACAGTAGAATTTTCTATACATTGGACGGCAGCGATCCGGATTCCACTTGCACCGAATATACGACCCCGATCAATATTGAAGCCACATCGGTATTAAAGGCGGTTAGTTTAAAAACAAATTATCTGTCGGGCCCGACCATCTACCGTACCTATTTTATAAATGAAGACACCGATCTGCCGGTTGTTTCACTTATAACCGATCCTTATAATCTTTTTGATTACAATTACGGAATTTATGTGGACGGACCGGGCTGGACGCCAAATCCTCCTCATCGCGGGGCTAATTACTGGATGGACTGGGAGCGTCCGGCTCATGTGGAGTTTTTCGATGATGATAAAAACCAGGGATTTTCCGAAAACTGCGGTATTGCCATTTATGGCGCCTGGACAAGATCGTATGAACAAAAATCCTTTTCGGTTAAATTCAAGGATAGTTATAACGCGGATGCTATAGAATACCCTCTTTTTCCGGGTTTTGACGTTACCACATTCAAATCATTTGTTTTAAGAAACTCCGGCAATGATTTTTATTATACTCATATTCGCGATGCAATGATGCAGACGCTTATTGAAGATTTGGATATAGATTATTTGGAATACAGACCGGCCGTTACGTTCATAAACGGCGAATATTGGGGAATTTACAACATCCGGGAGAAAATCAGTGAGCATTATATTGCCTATCGTCATGGGGTTGATCCGGATAATATAGATATGTTAGAAGACAGCATGAAGGTAATTCATGGCGATTCTCTGCATTATAAACAGTTAATCGATTATGTAAGCTCTCAGAACATGACAACCGATGAAGCATATAACTATGTGACTGAAATGATCGATTTGGATGAATGCCTGTTATATTTTGCGGCGCAGGTATACTATAACAACCAGGACTGGCCCGCTAATAATATTAAGTACTGGCGGGAACGCAGTGAAAACAGTAAATGGCGTTGGATTTTATATGATCTCGATTTTGGTTTCAATCTCTATGAAAACACCGGCCAGTCTGAAAATCACCTGTATTATCTTTTATCAGGTATCGAAACGCGTCCCGGTTCAAATCCACCCTGGTCGACTTTGTTGCCACGCAAATTAGTGGAAAATCCCAGGATAAAAAACCAGTTTATAAATCTTATCGCTGATTTACTAAATACTAATTTTAAAAGCGACCGTGTAATCGGTATTATGAACGATATGGCCGATCATATTTCCGGTGAAATTGCAAGCCACCAGACCAAATTTGGCATCGGTGGCGAGAATCTTAACCGGATGACAACGTTTGCCCAGCAGCGGCCGAATTATGTACGGGGATTTGTGAGGGATTTTTTTGATGCGGGTAATGATGGTAATATTACCCTGAATTCTTCGGAAGGTGGGAGGATAAAACTGAATTCCCTTTATTTTGAACCGGATGATTTGCCCTGGACCGGCGTATATTTTCAGAATAATGAGGTTCAGTTAAAAGCCATACCGGATAACGGTTATAAATTCGACGGCTGGAGCGGCGCAACCACATCAGGCGATGCCGTTATAAGTTTATCAGTCGGCAGTTCGGCGAATATATTGGCATCATTCTCACCGGACAGCGGTATGGCAAAACAAATTGTCATAAATGAAATAAATTATAATGCTTCGGCTCAATTCGACAGCGGCGACTGGATAGAAATTTATAACGGGAGCAGTCAGGCTGTTGATATAAGTCAATGGATTTTCTCGGACAGTGACCCGGCTCATCAGTTTATAATTCCTGACGGCACGACATTAGAACCGGATCAGTACCTGGTTTTAATCGAGGATGAAGATTTATTTACTTCTTGCTTTCCTGAAGTAACCAATTATCTTGGTGAAACCGGTTTCGGATTAAGCGGTTCAGGGGAATTCATAGTGATCTATGATGAAGAAGATCAGTTTATCGACTCCTTAACTTATGATGATAATGCCCCATGGCCCACAGCTCCGGACGGGTCAGGGCCAACGCTGGAGCTACTGAATCCCGCGCTGGACAATTCCAAAGGAGAAAACTGGGCGGCTTCTGGCGGGAATGGATCACCCGGTACAATAAATACGGTTTTCACCTCTGTACAGGAAAGCCCGGATCAAAATATTCCCGAAATATTTGGATTATATCAAAACTATCCCAATCCCTTTAATTCCGTTACGCATATACGCTATTCAATTGCTGAAAAGGGATTGATTACATTGAAAATATACAATATGCTGGGGCAGGAAATTGCGATACTGTATAACGGAATTCAACAGGCGGGAAATTATACAGCGCGTTTTGATGCCATTGGACTTGTCAGCGGCGTATATATTTACCGGCTGCAGTCGGAAAAAGTGGATAT
>RQOG01000007.1 GCA_003854985.1 Calditrichota bacterium | reverse complement strand
TGGAGTGGATTAATAAAAACATTGAAAATTTTGGAGGCAACCCTTCCGATGTAACCATTTTTGGCGAATCAGGAGGCGGCGGAAAAGTTGGCACGCTAATGTGTATGCCGGCGGCAAAAGGCTTGTTTCATAAGGCAATCATTCAAAGCGGAACCCTGCTCAATGTAATGACTAAAGAAACATCACAAGCTCTGGGTTTAGCCGTACTAAAAAATTTAGGACTTACGCCAAACGATGCGGAAAAACTGGATACAATCCCCTACATGGATCTTGTAAAAGCAGGGAATGAGGCAATTGCGAAGATTGCCGGGCCAAGAAAACCCGGATCGCCAACCATGTTTGGTTTTTCTCCCTCGGCAGATGGCGAAGTGTTGCTGCAGCAGCCTTTCAGCCCCGGATTCGCCGATATTTCAAAAGAGATACCGCTAATGATGGGCACCACGCTCAATGAACTGATGAAAACCGTTTATGCCGAAAAGGACTTAACAATGGAACAGGCAAAGAAAAGGTTAGCAGAAGAATATGGCGACAAAGCCGATGAATATATTAAGCTGTTCGCAAAGGCCTATCCTGATTACACGCCTCAGGATCTTCTTTCTGTTGATAAGGTTTTCAGACCTTATACCATAAGGACTGCTGATGCAAGAGTTGCAGAGGCAAGCGCTCCGTTATACGTATATTTTTTAGCGTGGAAAAGTCAAGTGGATAGCGCATCAAAGGGTTCTTTCCATGGTCTGGATATTCCCCTGGCATTCAATAATGTTGATCTGAGACCAGACTGGACAGGCAATTCGGAAGAAGCCTGGGCATTAGCTGACAAAATGAGTTGCGCATGGCTAAACTTCGCCCGGACAGGTAATCCTAATGTACAGGATAAGCTGCCTGAGTGGGAACCTTATACGGTGGAAACCGGCGCCACCATGTATTTTGACAATGAATGCAGAATTGTAAATAACCACGACAGAGAATTGATGCAATTCATTAATACTTTTGACAAACACTAATCCCGGTTTGGGTTATGATGTTCAATATGAATTTTGTGCGTCAGTGATTATCAGGGCGGTTATATTATGGGAAAGTACGGATATGAATATGTAAATGCACAAAGGCGCAACATGTAAGAACCGCAACCGGTGGTTCTATAAATTGATAATAAAAAGGGGTTAATAAAAAACATTAACAGATCATATTATATAAGATAAATCAGCTAAAAATGGAAACCATGATTGCATATTGCGGTTTGACATGTAACAGTTGTCCCATTTATCTGGCAACATTAGAACAGGATAAATCCCGGCAACAAACAATGAGAGAATCGATAGCCGGGCAATGTTCTAAACTTTATGGGATAAATCTGCAATCAGAGGATATTACCGACTGCGACGGATGTAAAGCTGACTCCGGAATATTGTTTTCCGGGTGTCTGAATTGTGAAATCAGGCAATGTGCAGGTCAGAAAAATGTAGAAAACTGCGCCTATTGCAGTGATTATGCCTGTGGCATACTCAGAGAACATTTTTTGCATGATTCCACTGCGCAGACGCGGCTTGAGGAAATTCGACATACGAACAAAATATAAAAGACTTTATATAACGATTATAGCTTTTAGTTTATCATGAGAATTAATATGATAAATTACATTAAAAATCATCCTTTGATATCATATTTTGTTCTGACCTTTGTTTTGTCCTGGTCGGGGATTATTTTCGCTGCATTTTTTATGGGTATGCCCACAACCAGTAAACAGTTTACCGAAGATGGTCCACTTGCTCTACTGCCCTTCCTTTTTGCGCCGACAATTGTCAGCCTTGTTCTTACCGGAATTGTGCATGGTAAAAATGGTTTTAAAGAATTGAAATCAGGATTTTTAAAATGGAAAGTCAATCTGCGTTGGTATATTTTCGCACTTTTTCTGCTGCCGGCCATATTATCTGTAATGCTTCTTGTCCTCTCTCAATTCTCCTCTGATTTCACTCCAAAAGTGATGAACGAAACAGATAAGGTAACTTTTATCATCACTGGTCTGTTTCTGGGTTTTATCGGTGGCGGAATATTAGAAGAAACCGGCTGGACTGGTTTTGCAACACCGGAATTGAGAAAACGTTATAGTGTTCTCAAAAGCGGTCTTATCCTGGGATTTATCTGGGCGGTATGGCATTTCCTGCCCGTCCTCTGGGGCAGCGGCGATGCCTGGGGGAATGTCGACTGGTCGCTTTTTTTGCCAGGGCTTTTTTGTCATTATACCGTCCTTACATCCTATCGGGTCCTGATGGTATGGGTTTATGAAAATACCAAAAGCATGATCCCCATAATCCTGATGCACGGGGTCTTAGGCTCTTTTGCGAATTTTATTCTCAATATTTCGGTTGGCGGCTGGTCCTTGTTTTTATACTATTTGATTTTGGCTATTGCTTTATGGATAATTATTATAAAAACCCTATTGATGAATAAAAAACGGGCGATAAATTAATTAACAATGACAATAGGGATAACAGGATTGTACAAGACTTTTATAAATGAAAAATATTTGGCAATGAAATTCACTCCGCTGCGTTTCACAATTTGTCATATCAACAACATTATCAACAAATGAAACAAAGACATTTGAAGAGGAACGAATTAGCGCATAACCAAAAAAAATCCTCCATTTAATTGATCTCTATTTATTACCCGGCTTTTTTAAAAATTGCCAATACATTCTTGTTTGTATATTTTTACAACTTTATATTTCCCCATATCCATCTAAAAAATGCCGGACAGGCGAGCATACGTTTAGCGGGATATTAGGCGTAAATTATTTGTATAATACGGATTTGTTTATTAAGTTTGTACGTATAAAAAGGTGTGTAAAATGGATACAAAATTGACTTTAAAACTTGATAAGTTTATAATTGATAAAGCAAAAGAATATGCTTCATCTCATAAAAGGAGTCTTTCCCGATTGATTGAAGCTTATTTAAAATCATTAGTAAATAGTGATTCACCAAATAAAAATGAAGAATTTGAAATTTCTCCCTTTGTTAAAAGTTTATCTACAGGTGTAAAAATTCCAGCTGATTTAGATCATAAAAAAATATATAGAGATTATCTTTCAGAAAAATATAAATGAAAAACAAAATATTTTTAGATACGAATGTAGTCCTTGATTTACTTGGCGAAAGAGAGCCATTTTATGATTCAATTGCTAAAGTTGTAACACTTGCTGATAAAGGAATAATAAAAATAATTGTTTCAACTTTATCATATTCGACTGTTTTTTATTTACTATCAAAATTTGAAAAATCAGAGATTGTTAAAGAAAAAATAAGAAAGTTTAAGATAATTTGTGAAAGTTCTGATTTAACCGACAAAATAATTGATAAAGGACTTTCATCAAATTTCTCAGATTTTGAAGATTCATTACAATATCATTGTGCCCTAAATGCTGATTCTGATATTATTATAACAAGAAATGTAAAAGACTTTAAAGAATCAGAGATACCGGTAATGACTGCTGATGAATATTTAAAAAGTCTACAAAGCAAATAATCAACGCCTGACCATTTGGGAAGATTCACACCCGCCAAGATTTTATTTGAGGACAATTAATAACAAATAACCCTGCCAAAACACCGCTCACCTGCTAAATATCCGCCATCGAATTCCGCTCTATTTATTACCCGGCTTTTTTAAAAATTGCCAATACATTCTTGCTTGCATATTTTTACAACTTTATATTTTGCATGATCCGTCTGAAAAAAACCGGACGAGAACGAAGTAAAAATGGTTTAACTTATAATACGGTTGTGGCTAATTAATAGCGACATCCCGAATAGATTTAAATATTAATGATAAACTTGATTTTGTTCCATTATTCGTTAACTTTGTGCCGTGAATAGAAAACGAGAACTAATATACTTTAAGAATTATTATTGGGATTTCTACAATGCCCAGGAGGAAAAAGTTAAGGATAAGATCGATTATGTATTATTTCTTGTAACTGTTGCCGACAGGATACCAAAAAAGTTCTTTGATCAGATTCATGATTATGAAGGACTATTTGAGATAAGGATTGAGTTTGAAAGTAACATATATAGAATCTTTTGCTGTTTTGACGCAGGAAATCTGGTTGTACTATTCAATGGATTTCAAAAAAAAAAACAAAAGACTCAAAAGAAAGAGATTGAAAAAGCAATAAGAATAAAAGATGAGTATTTTGAATACAAAATCAAAGGAAGTAAAAAATGAAAAACATAATAACATTTGACGAACACCTTGACCAAAGATATGGCAAGATTGGCACTAAAAAACGCATTGAATTTGAGATAAAAGCAAAAGCCTTTGCAATCGGAGAAATTCTCAGAGATGCAAGAAAAGAGGCGAAAATGACACAAGAAGAACTGGCAAAAAAAACAGGCACCAGAAAGAGTTTTATCTCACGTATTGAAAATGGACATAGTGATATTCAATTATCTACTTTGTATCGCCTTGTTGAATTAGGATTTGGGAAAAGAGTAAACTTATCAATAGGTTGATTTTTAAGATTAACCGGCCGCAAATCCTGATAAACCCGTCTGGCTACGGGATAGGTTTATCTGGCTGGCGGAGCCTGACAGATACGATACATTTATCAGGATATCAGGACTAATGACATGAAAGGGTTACTTAATAATCACAATATGATAAATAGAATATTTCATTGATTAATAAAATATGGTATTTTGGGATTATGAAAACATTACAGGAAATAAAAAGTAAATTGAGCAGTCATAAAAAAAGACTATTTACGGATTATCCTATAAAATCGATGGCTATTTTTGGATCATATTCCAGAAAAGAACAAAATGATGCAAGCGATTTAGATATACTTGTAGAGTTTTCAGATAGGATAGGAATAAAATTCATTGATTTAGGAGATGATTTGGAAAATATATTGGGATGTAAAGTTGATTTAGTTTCCAGGAAAGGAATAAAAGAAAAGTACTTAAAGGCAATTGATTCAGATTTAATTTATGTCTAAGCGTGAAACATTATTGCTGTTGGATGATATGTTCCAGGCAGCTCAAAAGATTAAGCGGTACACTAAAGACCTTGACTTTGATTCTTTCTTAAACGATGAAAAAACGATGGATGCAGTTGTTCGCAATTTTGAGATAATCGGAGAAGCTGCTAATCGAATTGACCAGGACTTTAAGGATAAAAATCCGGAGATCGAGTGGAAGAGAATTCGTGGATTTCGTAATCGAATTGTTTATGATTACTTTGGGGTTGATTATGAGATTGTGTGGGAAATCGTTGAAACATATATAGATGAATTGATTGATTGGTTGGATACTATTATTGCTAGTAATAAAACCAGATAGCCCTTAAAATATGTATACATATTAGCTTGGATTGTAGTAATATCAAGGCTTGTGGCTCACGACCATTATGCATCATAAACTCGACCGTTAACGACAAATAATCCTGCCAAAACACCGCTCACCCGCTATAATTCCGCCAGCGGATTCCGCTTTATTTATTACCCGGCTTCTTTGAAAACTGCTCAACAAATTATTGTTTGTGTATAGTTTAGTATTTATATTTCTAGAGAAATTCGTCTGGCCACCGGTTAGAAGAAATGCGTTTATTCGTTTATCAAGAAGATATTTGGCATATTTATGGAAAACGGAGAACTTAACAAAAATATAATTATAATATCCTATGGACATTAAGAAAATTTTCGAAACACTAGATATTGGATTGTCAAGTGTACTCCGATATTCATTTCCTGCGGCTTTACTTATTATTACATTTGCACTCGTAGATCCATGTTATGCAAAATTTGTATTCGAAAAACTGGGAGCGGCTCTAACAATATTTGGCGCTCTTGTAGTTGGGATTGGGCTTTATGCAACGCACAGATCTCTGGTGATTCCAATTCATCATCTTCTTGGATGTTTACTACTTAGAATTGGAGAGCTTATAAGTCATACAAAGGAACCGGAATCTCTCAGCCCTACACGTTGGATTCATTCCTTGGGAGTCCCGCGATTCAGACTTTTCCTTGCCTATGGTGATCTTCGTCGTTGGTGGTTCAACAAAAAAGAAGATATAAATGTCTTAGATAAAAGTGAAAGGAATGCATGGGACTTAATACACGCCGAAAATGGTTTAACTGTTATGATCGCAGAAGCATTATTGATAGCTTGGTTTCTCGTGGGATGGCCAGACTTGATAGACTGGCGATTTATAATTAGCATTGGACTTTTCGTTTTCTCCACAATCTCAGGAATGCAACAACATAGAATTGAATGCGCGCAATTTAAAACGGATAAGGATCGGGCTAGTAAAATCGTCAAAAAGTTCAAAAAAAAATAAGTAAAGCTTATAAAGGCGCGATAAACGCAAAACGTTAATTGGGATGTTGGCGGTAAGTTTAAAGAGACATAAAACGAACAAAATTAAAGACAGAAAATATGACTGAATTAAAATGGAAAGAAGCAATTGAAAGAGTATTAAATGAAGAGAAAAAGCAACTTCATTATACAGAAATTGCTGAAATAATTGCTGAAAGAGGTTACAGAAAATCTTTAGGAGCAACTCCGCAAGACAC
>RQOG01000041.1 GCA_003854985.1 Calditrichota bacterium | reverse complement strand
GGTTGAACGGGTGGAAATACTGGACTCGCTGAATGTTGTATTTCATCTCAATCATTCATCCGGCGGATTTCTTTACAGCCTGGCATCACCCTTTAGTTTGATGATTTCCACGCGGACTGTTTCTGAAAGCGGAAACAAAAATGATACCATTTATTATGGCACCGGTCCGTTTATAAAAGATAATTTTTCGGGCCCGGTGTATTCGATTAAAAAAAACAAGCAATATCAGGGTATTAAATCTGAACTTGACAGAGTTTATTTTGTAAGACTTTTAGATAATGAAAACAGGGAATATTCGCTTACTAAGGGGGAAGTGGATATTCTTTCCAATATATCAGGTCACCAGATTGACCGGTTGAAATGGCTGGGTAAAATCGACTATTATGTTCAAAGGCCATTCGATATATTTTTCCTTGGATTTAATAATAAAAATAAAGAGATGAAAAATATATTTCTCAGGAAGGCGATTGCATCGGCTATAGATTTGAAGAAACTGGTTTTTAATGTTAACCGCGGGAATGCAGTAGTGGCGATGGGTCCGCTTCCGGAGATTTATTATAATTATGAAGGATCTATACAATTAGAATACAATCTCAATGAATCGAAAAAATATTTACTCAATTCTGGACTAGGTAAATCTGTAAATTTAAATATAATAATTCCTAAAATGGCATTAACAAGAGAAACTCTGTTGGAAACTATTAAAACCCAATTAAGCAAAATTGGAATTAGTTTAAATGTTATTTATTCTTATAATTGGGACGAACATGATAAATTGGTTAAAGATCCTAAAAGTCATTTATTCATTGATGGAGCGAGGAGCGAAATTATCGGTGATCCTGAGCCTTTTTTATACAGTTTATTCAGCTCTAATTCAGTGTTTAATACAATGAATTATAATAGTCCCGATGTTGACAGTCTATTATTAATGTTAAAAAAAGAAGGCGACGCGAACCAGCGTTTTATTTTATGCAATCAGATCATGAAACATATCGAAAATGATGTGCCGGCGTTATTTTTATATCATGTAAAATCACATTATGCCTATAATAAGGAAAAGATAAAAAAAATGGTTGTAAATCCATACGGTTTGATACAATATCATAAGGTTCAGTTAAATTAGCCATGAGTTATAAACATTCGATTTTAAATTTGTTCCGGTCAAGCCTTCAACGGAGGTTTTTTTTGTATTTTTTGACCATGGTTATTTTAATTGTCTTTTTTGTATCGGCGGCCGTTTACTTTTTCCAGACCAGAATGCTGCTTAATGAAGCCCAGGAAAAGGCATTCCGGTTAACACGGATTTTAGCTTATACGAGTTTAAATGCCATTTTAACTGAAGATTATGTTACCATTCAATTACTGATAGATAGTATGAATGACGGAAAGGATATCCTGGCGGTTACCATATTGGATACGAACGGAGTGGTTATTGCTTCCAACTTGCCTGAAAACCGGGGCAGGAAACTAACGGATTTGTTAACCCTGCAGGCTTTGGAAACCGATCATCTGATCCAGCAAAAATCTATAGAACCCGGTGAAGAAGATATATGGGACACAGCGGTGCCAATATTTATCCTTGATAAAAGAATAGCCACAGCCAGAATCAAATACTCTGTGGCAGATACCTATAAAGGATTATTATCCACAATTGCCGGAATTGGCGGAATTGCCATTATCCTTGCCGCCGGACTGTCGTATCATATTTCCAGGACTATTTCAAAACCCATCGCACAGGTTGTAGAATTAGCTGATGAATATGGCAAAGGCAATCTAAATGCATCGGTTGATATCCAGAGAGAAGATGAGATTGGTCATCTGGTTGAAACCTTAAATAAACTATCGGAACGATTAAAATCTTTAATTGAAGAAAAAATTGCCAACGAAAACCTGATAGTGATCGGTGAATTTGGCTCCTATATAATCCATGATCTTAAAAATCCGTTAAGTGGTATTCATCTATTAGCCGATGGCCTGCACAGAAGACTGCCTGAAGACAGTCCTTTAAAAAAATATTCTACAGAGATATTACTTGCTTCCCAACGGCTGGAAGATTTTACGCGGCGTACATTGGATATTGCCCGTTCAGCCAGACTAAATAAATCATCGGTAAACATCAATGAATTGATTCGAAATGCGGTCAGTGAAATTCAATACAGAGCAGAAGATATACAAATTGAAGAAGACAGCCAATTGCCTGAAATATTAGCCGATTATCAATTGCTTTATATGGCCTTTAAAAATCTGTTAACCAATGCCGTGGAAGCAACAACCAATCATGACAGAATTACGATATCATCCGGGATCTCTGAAGAATCCGTATTTATAAAAGTTAAGGATTCCGGGCAAGGCATACCCAATGACCGGTTGACAACGATTTTTCGACCATTTTTCTCAATGAAAGACGGCGGTCACGGACTTGGTTTAGCCATGGTAAAAAAATAATGATTGCCCACCAGGGTGAAGTTCACGTTGAAAGTGAAGTAGGCAAAGGGTCATGTTTTACATTAATTTTACCAACACATACTTTTTAGAGGTTTTATAAATGTACAGATTATTAATCGCTGATGATGAAGCCGCCATGCTGAAAGGAATAGAACTTAATCTCCAGGAGAATAAGAATTTTGAGATTTTAACAGCCTCAAATAAAAAGGAAGCATTCGAAATTTTGGCTAATAATGAGATAGATCTTGTAGTTTCGGATTTGATGATGCCGGATATACAGGATGGCCTGGATGTAATGAAAACGGCAAAAGAGCAGTGGTATAAACCTTCGGTTATCGCTATGACAGCCTTTGAAACGGTTAAAAATGCCGTTATGGCCATGCAGGCCGGAGCAGATGATTTTTTATCCAAAGGATTTGGTATTGACGAATTATCTTTCCGGATTAAGCATTTATTAAAAAAGAAATCGGAATTAGAGCAATTAGCTATTGAAAACAGTCTGTTAAAGGAAACCATTCAGGAACAATTCAACGATTATAAAATTATTGGCAATTCGCCGGGCATGATGAAACTGATGCAAAGAATAGAAAAAATAGCCATAGACGCCCAGGCTTCCTGTTTGATTTACGGTGAAAGCGGTGTCGGTAAAGATTTGGTTGCCAGAATTATTCATGCGACGGGAAGACGTAAAGACGGACCTTTTGTGCCGGTAAACTGTGCGGCTATCCCGGATACTTTGATTGAAAGCGAATTGTTCGGTCATGAAAAGGGCGCTTTTACGGGAGCTATTTCAACCAAACCGGGCAGATTTGAACAGGCCAGAAGCGGAATTATCTTCCTGGATGAAATTGGCGAGCTTCCTTTATCATTACAGGTGCGTTTACTGCGCGTGCTGGAAGATAAAAGTTTTTACCGGTTAGGCGGGAAACGTTCTATTGAAGTAGATGTTATGGTAATTTCGGCGACTAATAAAGATCTTCAAAAAATGGTTGATGAAAAAAAATTTCGTGAAGATCTGTTTTTTCGCTTAAATGTTGTTAATCTGTATATTCCTCCGTTACGGGAAAGAAGAGATGACATACTGCCTCTGGCTGATTTTTTTGTGAAAAGATTTAATCAGCAGCGTAAACGACAGTTAAAATTATCACCAAAAGCTTTACAACTTCTGGAGAAATATGATTTTCCGGGAAATGTTAGGGAACTCCGGAATATTATTGAAGACGCTTATGTGTTCTGCGAAGGATCAACGATATTACCGGAAAATTTATCACTTCAGAAATTAAAATCATATACAACCAGCCATAATGATGAATCGGTTTTAAATGATAAAGATGATATTGAACCCTATGTAAATCTACCGCTTAACGAAGCGCTTAATAAATTCGAATATGATTATTTTTTAAATTTATTGGAAAGCAATTACTGGAATCATTCGCTTGCCGCTCAAAAAGCCGGCATTTCACGGGAGTGGTTACACAAAAAAATCCGCAAATTGGATTTGCTAAAAAGTGTGAACGATTGATCACACTTTGTGAACGATCGTTCACACTCTTGTGAATGATCGTTCACATAACAAGTTTTCTTTATCATCAACCTGTTTTTATAATATATAATTCCTGAAAAATAATCAAATCCACAACGTTAATAATTTTAACAACTTAGCCAATATGATTATTCCCCTTCAAAAGAGAATAAGGATAATGATATGCTCTGGCACATGATTTGAAGTAATCCTGTTTAAAAAAAAGGGGAATTAGAATGCATAAAGCAAAAATATTAATAGTTGATGATGAGCGGTCTGTGCGCCAGGCGCTCAAATTCGAGCTTGAAGATGAAGGTTATGAAATCTATTATGCTTCGAATTATGACGAAGCCCTGAGCGCCGTGAAAGCCTTTGATATCGATATGGTCATAACGGATGTTTATCTTGGCGATGGCGATGGTATTCAATTGATGGAATTGATGCGCCGGGTAAAACAGGATGTAACTTTTATCGTAATTTCTGCATTTCCGGATTCCGATCTGGGTATCAGGGCCAGAAACATCATGCATGATCGCTTTTATGAAAAACCATTTGTATTGCCGGAGTTTACCCGAAAAGTAAATGAATTACTTTTACCAAGAACCGCTGCAGCCGCATATGCGGTGTAAGGCAGAAACCCGAGTGTATTTGTGTTTTTAAGGATGAAATAATCAAATACAAAGAAAGGCAGGTTAATTATGCCTAAAGTACAAGAAGGAACATTTATGAATCAACTGCGGGATGAGAACGAAGAAATTCAGAAACTTAAAAGACAGATATTGGCAAAAGAACGCATCATCGAAAATCAGAGGGAACAGATTAAACATTTGTTCATGAATAAGGAAACGGCCCATCTGGATTATATAAATGAAAATCAGGAAGATAATTATCGAAAACAATATGAATATATCATCTCGTACTACAAGGAATTTAATAAC
The DNA here is from genome assembly GCA_003854985.1 of Calditrichota bacterium. GTDB lineage: Bacteria > Calditrichota > Calditrichia > Calditrichales > Calditrichaceae > Zgenome-0002. Next base: position 225 of record RQOG01000041.1, on the reverse strand, counting down.
GAATTTAATTCCTTAAAAAATATCCGCCTGTATCTGAATTCTCTGCTTCGTAATGTAGAGGATATTATTTATCGTCTCGATCCCCAGGGATGCATCTGCTATGTAAATGATAAAGTTCTTCAGTACGGATATGAGAAAGATGAATTAATGGGCATGAATATTCTCGAACTTATTCATCCGGACGACAGAGACAGCGTTAAATATAATGTGCGGGAACGACGGACC
>RQOG01000040.1 GCA_003854985.1 Calditrichota bacterium | reverse complement strand
GGGAGTGCTTCTGATAAAACAACATTGGTTCAAACGGTAAAAAATATCCAGGAAAGACTGAAACTCAACGATAAAGTATACCACGTTGCAGACAGTGCAATCTATAGCGATGATAACATTACTGACTTGGGTGTACACACTCTGTGGATAACAAGAGTGCCTGCAACTCTAAAAGAAGTAAAGGATCTTCTAAATGTAGATGCTGTAATGAAAAAATGTACCGATGAACGCTATTCTTATTATGAAACTACTTCTTCATATGGTGGAATTGATCAAAAATGGGTATTGATCGAGTCAGAAGAGATGAAAAAACGCAAAGAAAAGACATTTGATAAGAATATCGAGAAGGATACGGCTGCTACAATTTGCTCTCTTAATAAGTTGAAGAGAACTGAATATGCCTGTGAAGAAGATGCACGCAAGGCAGCAGAGATGTGGATCAATGAGCACAAAAAGTTCAGATTCACGAACCTCTCAATTGAAAAGAAGTCACGTCGGAAAAATGGGGAAATTGGACGGCCAAAGAAGGGTGAAGAACTCCGTGAATACTACTCTTTGATAGCAGACATTGAAATAGACAAAACAATCATCGAAAACGAAAGTAATAAACTGGGAAGGTTTGTCCTGGCGACTAATGATCTTTCCCTTACTCCAGATAAGATATTGTCATATTACAAAAGCCAGAGCACTATTGAACATGGATTCAAGTTCCTAAAAGACAAGTCGTTCCATGTTTCTGAGGTTTATTTGAAAAAGGAAAGCAGAATAGAAGCATTATCGATGATTATGGTATTGTGCTTGTTCCTTTATTCAATTGCTCAATGGAAATTGAGGACAAAACTGAAGGAAACAAAATCCTTTGTCAGAAACCAAGTGAAGAAACCTGTACAAAATCCAACGATGAGATGGGTGTTCTTCCTTTTCAGGGGAGTTGCTGAAGTTGAGGTTGTGATCGATAAGGCAGTTGAGACTAAAGTGGCAAATATGAAAGATGAATTGTGGCAGATATTGGACCTGATGGGGAAGGAATCTAAAAATTACTATCTTTGAAAGGAGACCTGCGGAATATAAG
>RQOG01000172.1 GCA_003854985.1 Calditrichota bacterium | reverse complement strand
GCCAGCGCCAGAAACGTCCTGATAATGATTTCGGTTTAGTGTCATAACGGACTCGCAGTCCGCAGTCTTCACAACCGGATTCTTTGGGCATATTTTAGTCCCTTTCGTTGATTATGTTTTAAAGTCCTACCGAAATATAATAAAGATCGTCATGGCTTCATAATAAATGATCATGAAAAGAACGAACAGCAGATGCAATTAAGATTAAAACAACAACAGACTGATCAAACCCACCGCAAGACCAACCAGAACATTAATCAGTTTCACCCAAACAAAACCGCGCCCGGTTACGGCCAGCATCGGCAACATACCGTGTCCATCCTGAACGATTGAACTGGCTAACAAAATACCGAAAGGCAGTGATCCTCCTGCATAAAGCGTAACAAATAACAGATGTGGTCCGGATTCGGGTATAATACCAACGGCTACAGCAATTAAAAGCACTAAAAGATGATTATCGCGTATCCAGGCATCGACATCGATATAGCGCTCTAAAAAATGAATGACAATCAGAGCGCCAAGCGTCCACAGGAAAATACGCGGCAAATGTTTTTTAACAACATGTTCCCAAAGATGACGTTCCAAAAAATGATCGGGAACTGTACATACCACAAATAATCCGAAAACCGCACCGAGAGTGAAAGTGATCCGCTCCCAGCCCCAACCGTGATGGCCAAAATGATCGGTAAAAAGCGCGGCTAAAAAAACAATGAAAATCCCGATCAGAAGCGTGCGCTGGAAGGAAATATTTTTTAACTGCTGCCAAATTTCGCTGATGGAAAAACAGCGGCATTTATCATTGGCGTGCATTGGATAAATGTGGCCCAGATGTTCAATTAACAAATGCTGCTTTTTATATAACAAATCAGTAATATAGCCGACAGCCACGCCCGTAACCGCTAAAAGGATAGTCAGCCATAAGGCTTTTAGCGGAAACATTGAAAACATAACAAAGGCTTCATCACCGCTGGTGGCGATCATGGTTGCCGTTAAAGCTCCGAAACTAACTACCCGGTGAGAATATAGCGAAACAACGGAAAATGCTCCCAAGCATCCCGGCATAGCGCCTAAAAAAACAGCCAGAATATATTGCCCCCAGCGATTGTTTTTTAATGACTCCTGCCAGCGTCCGCGGGTCTGCACATTCAGATATTCGATCAACAGCATCATAATGAATACGAAACTTGTAATCATCAAAGCATGTTCAACAACCTCAATCACCATTTTCAAAACTCCTTAAATAAAATCTATAAACGGTAATCCATATCTGTTAATTTCACCTTTTATCGGTTTATATTCAATAATCTGTTACTCTGTTTTTATAATGTTCAAAAATCCGTATTCTAACTGCCTGCGCAGGCAAATGGTAAGTGCGGTTTATATTGTTTGTGTTGAACGGAACGCTATTTTCTTTTCAGTCTTTTTGGGCAAAAGGGATGGTTTGTGATTCATTTGTTCTTTTTAGCTTTAAAGATTAGAAAAAATTTAAAAGTATCTGAAAATATCAGGCGGGATATTATTTTGATGAGGATTTCGACCAATTAAATTGAGTAAGTATCAAGTCATAGGGGGAAATTATTTATCTATTTTCGACTGCATTTATAGTCAAAATTCGGCATGTTCTATTATAAATAAGACTAACTCCAGATGGGATCTTCCCCGAAACGATCAAACCAGAATTTTGTCGCGGCATCGGATTTAAACTGGCTGTTCAACGTTCCATCATCAAAGGAAAACTGGTAGCTTTCGCAATAAGCGACCAGTAATTTAAATGACTGATGTAACTTCCGGGTTTTTTCATTACATATTTCTTTATCTTCCTTACATCGGTCCGGGTGCCATTGAAAAAGTAATTTCCTGTAATTTTTCCGGATTTGGTGAAGCGATGCTTTTTCTTCCAAACCTAATAGTCTGATGGCGTCTTTTATGGCGTCTATTTTATTCTCCACATTGTCCTCTAAAGGTTAATATAGTTCAGCCTCTGCCATAAAAACAGAGGCTGAACAATTTACGGATTATGTCCAATAAACAATAACAATGATCTTATCATGCATGCGTTTCTGAATTACCGGAATAGTTATTACAACTTTAATTTCAATAACGGTTTATTTTTCTTTTCCTTTATCCGTTAACTTGTTTAATCGTTCCAAAACCGCTGACAAACCATTTTTTAAGCTCTGAACATCCGATTGAATCTGTTCGATATTATCCGGCTGTGGTGAATTATAACCCGGCTGGAAATAGCCACCGCCAAAACCTCTGCCAATAAATCCGCGACCACGGCCCCAGGCTCCAAATCCAAATCCCCGGCCAAAGCCTCTACCGGCGCCTCTGGAATATCCCGGGCTGTCATAGTCCGCGCAATATCCTAATCGCCTTCCGGTCATGGGCCCTTCACCCGCCGGCCCTGAACGATCTCCTCCTGGCATAATGCCCTCCTTTCAATTTATCCGAATGAACCAATAATAACTGGTATAAAGATTCATTCAGACTGTTAAAGATTTATATTTATAATGTTTGCTCCTGCAGTAAATTCTTCTGATAAGTATCATAAGCCTCTTTAACCGTCATTTCACTTGCGCCGATGAAGACCTTTACACTGGCTCTCTTTAAAACCAAAGCGGCATTGCCACCGGGACCGTTGCCCGTTATTAATATATCCGGTTTGAGTCCGATGAATTTTTGAGCGGTTTGGGGGCCGGCGCCATGGGCTTCATTGGCTATCGCCCGGTTATCAATGGTTTCAATCTTTTTTTTATCTTCATCATACAAAAGAAGATAATCCGTTCTGCCGAACCTGGAATCTATTTTAGAATTCCAGTCTGTGCCTTTAGCTGTAAATGCGATTCTCATTTTAAACTTCCTTTTATTTTCTATGATTTATTTGATTTTTTCCCAGCTTTCAACCATTTTACACTTCAAGCTGCTATGATTATACTCAACAATAGTTTTCCCGTTCACCATAGCCTCGGTGAAGGTTTCATCATAAGGCAGCTCAGCGATTAAATTGATATTTTCCAGTTCAAGATATTCTTTTATCTGCTTCGTTATCAGATCATTCAAATCCGCTTTATTTATAATACAACCGGATGGAATACTGAATTTTTTTACCAATTGATGGACCCGTTTCAGATCATGCACTCCGGAAACCGTAGGCTCTGTCACCATTATAGCATAATTTGCACCGGATAAGGAAGATACAACCGGGCATCCGATTCCCGGCGATCCGTCAATAAGTATAATTTCTTTATGCTCGCTACTGGCAATCGTTTTTGCTTCATTTTTAATTTTGGCGACCAGCTTTCCGGAATTTTCCGCGCCGATACCTAACCGGGCATGTACCATTGTCCCCCCGGTTTTAATTTTAGATATATACCAATCGCCCACATAACGTGTTTCCAGCGTGATTGCTTTTTCAGGACAAATCTCTGCACAATAACCACAGCCTTCGCAATTCAATTCATTAATATTAATTTTTCCGTCTACATAGGATATGGCATCAAAGCGGCATACTTCTATGCATTTATCACAGTTTGTGCATTTATCTTTGTCGACCGTGGCTAAATAGCCACTGTAAAATTTCTCTTTATTGGAAAAATCAGGCTGCATCAGCAAATGCATATCGGCGGCATCAACATCACAATCGGCCACAACAACATCTTTGCCCCCGAGATATGACAAAGCTGCTGTAATTGAGGTTTTTCCTGTTCCCCCTTTTCCCGATATAACTACTATCTCTTTCATTAAATCTATCCGTTAATTTAAGGTAAAAATGTATTTTTTAATCCGCTCTAATTGTTCTGTAAATTCCGGAAATTTATCATAAATCAGTTCACCTCTGGAATAAAGCTCGGCAATTCTGCGATCATTGGGAATTTTAGCCAGAATGTCTATACCTTCTTCTTTACAGTAGCTGATTACATCATCATTTCCAATGCCAAATCGATTAATAACAACACCGAATTTTTTATTTAATGCTTTCATGGTTTCAACAGCCAGCTTCAGGTCATGAAGGCCGAACGGCGTGGGCTCGGTAACTAAAATCACAAAATCAACTTTTTTAACCGCTTCAATAACAGGACATGATGTGCCTGGCGGCGCATCCATAATTCGTACAAACCCTGCATTAAAATGTTCATCGATGTATTTATGTGTTTGTGCAATCAGCGGAACGGCCTGTTCCTGACCGATGTCCAGCCGGCTTTCGACAAAAGATAAATGATTATCGCGAAAGTGCTTTAATTCACCCATTTTCTGCGGAAACATGGGCAGCGCCGATTCGGGGCATAATTCGGAACAGGCATAACAACTGTGACAAAGCTCCGGGAAGACCATAATTTCATCTTCCAGGCACACGATAGCATTAAATTTGCAAACCTGCTGGCACAAACCGCACATGCTGCATTTTCCTACCCATTCAGGTATCATTTTATATTTATCTTCACTTAATATAAGCGGACCGTTCATAAAAAGTCCTGAATTGGGCTCTTCAACATCCAAATCAACCAAAACAACTTCATATTGTTTTGATAAATAACCGGCGAGATTGGTTGATAAAGTTGTTTTGCCGGTTCCGCCTTTACCGCTGGCAATAGCAATTTTCATGAGACTTCCTTTTTAATGGTCACAGAGATTTTCTCCGGTTTTTAATTCGCCTCTTAAATATTGTTCAACAAGTATTTTGGGACTTTCAGCATTAACACCTATATGCACTTCAATATTGTTGTGGTTAAATAATTGTCTGGCTTTTTGCCCCATACCGCCGGAAATAATTGTGTTGACACCCTGTTGTGCTAAATAGGCAGGATAAGCACCCGGTTCATGGACAGGGGGAGAAACATATTTTTCATCAATGATTTTCCTGTCTACAGTTTCAATAATGGCGAATTTTTCACAGTGCCCGAAATGAGCGCACAGTTTTCCATTTTCCGTTGGAATTGCAAATAATTTTTTCATTTTCATGTTACCTTTTTATTTAAGCAGATCTTCTCTTACCATTGTATGCCCGCATTTAGGACATTTTAAATTCGTGCATTTTTCGCCGCGGCTATGCTGTTCTTTATATCCGCATTTTGCGCACACACAATAACCTCCGGGACCAAAAGCCCCGCCTCTATTACGTCCGCGGCCGCCGCCTGTTCCCAGACCTCTTCCCGAACCGGCGCCAGCGCTATTTCTGTTGAAAAAAGTCATACGTTATCACCTCTCTTATTCTCATTGTTTTTCTTTTTTATAAAATTATCCGCAATGTCTTCTATATTATCAGAACCACATTCCGGACAATCATTTATTTTTTCACTATAGGGGCTAAGATATTCATCTCCGCAATCCAGACAACGCCGACGGGTATTGGCAAACTCGATATTACCGCCTTCCACAATCAGTTCCATGCCATCCACCAGGGCCTGTGCAATTTTATTCCGGGCTTTTTCCACGAGTCTTGAAAAAGTTGGTCGTGAAATGCCCATATTTTCCGCCGCCTGTGTATGATCCAGACCATTATAATCTGCCAGGCGAATTGCTTCATATTCATCCACGGCCAGGGTAATCATTTTCAACGCCCTTCTGGGAATACCGCTGGGTTTAAAATTAACAAAATTAGGAGGTTGAAAGACTCTTCTTCGTCGATACGGCCCCGGCATAAATGCTCCTTAATTGCACATATGTTCATTTGACGTTTCCAATATAATGAACATATGTTCATTTGTCAACAAATTTTTATGATGATAAAAATATCGTAAAAGAGAAGAAAGAAGAAGTGCAATGTATAAAAATTTGTAACCCGCTAATAAAACAGGATGTGGCGATCGGTTGTAATTAATGATCTTTTAGCGGATTCCATACTTTCCATACATTGGCAACCAGGTCTGGTCCCGGTTTTAATGTTTTTTTACCGGGTTCCCAACCCGCCGGACAGACTTCGGCGCCTTTAGCGGCTCTTACGTATTGAAAGGCATTGATCTGACGAATGGTTTCATCCATATGCCGGCCGACCGGAGGCGTCATTACCTCCATAGCCTGAATTATGCCGTCCGGGTCAATAATAAAACGGCCACGTAACTCAACGCCGGCGACCTCATCGTAAATACCATAGATTTTACCTACATTACCGGGCCCGTCTGAAGCCATGTGAAAAGGGATATCTTTTCCAGCCATCTTGGAAAGTTCCTGATCGTTCCAGACCTTATGCACAAACTGACTATCCACACTTACGGAAATAACTTCAACACCAAGTTTTTGGAGTTTATCATAGTTGACAGCGACCGCTGACACTTCGGTCGCTCAGACGAAGGTAAAATCACCCGGATAAAAACACAACAGCACCCATTTACCCAGAAAATCAGAAAGTTTTACTGTGGTAAATTTCCCCCTGTAATACGCGGGCGCTTGAAAATCAGGGGCTTTCGTTCCAACTTTAGCGATAACCATTTTGATCTCCTTTTCCGGAATTTTCTCCTGAGTTTGCTCAGGGGCAGCCTCGCCAACCATTGCGCCGGTTGGACGGGCGCAGCCAGCTTCATTCTCAGACATATTAGCACTCCTTACTTAATAATGGACCACCACATCCAAAGTAATAAATAAAGAAAAATCTTATATAACATACAAATCGTATAATGCAGTAGCAACACTATTTTCTATAAAAATAGTTGAAAAACTAAAAACAAAATCACTTTCTGAAAAATATAGTTCTTCTTCGAAAAACAACTCTGTTTGCTTATCATGACTTGCGATAGTTACTTCCGATTTTTACATTTGACTTCAATTAAGGATAAATCAAAATTAATGAATAAGATTATTAAATTCCTGAATCAACCCTACCCTTATAATTATGATCTAAAAACCGTCTTAAAAATTTCCTTTGGCATAGGTTTCTTTGTTTTCTTATTTCTCTTTATTTTCGTACCCATTGAAAAACAAGAGTTGTCATCTGACATACCGCCTGTTTGGATTTATATAGGTTTTGGTATTATAAGTTTTATCGTAAGTTTTTTAAACAATCTGATCGCCGTATTAAAATTGTTTCCCAAACTGCTAAATGAAGATAATTGGAATGTAAAATACGAAATTATTGGCACATGGTGGATGATTTTTTCAATCGGTTTAATAAATTATGCTTTTTATTGTATTGTTTTTACATCAGATTTTTCCTTAAATGAATTCTGGCAAATTCAACTCAATACCTTTGTTTTAGGTTCTATTCCCATTACTTTCCTGATAATTATCGATCAAAACAGGCAATTAAAAAAAAACCTGGCCAGCGCGGTTAAGATCAATGATGAATTGGAATATTTAAAGGAAGAGTTGAAAGCAGACTATTCAACGCCATCTGATTTCACCCTTTCCTCCGACAATGAAAAAGAAACGGTTTTCGTAAACCAGGACAGTTTATTATTCCTGCATTCGGCGGGCAATTATGTGGAAATATGTCTATACCAGAATAATAAACCGCAATTAAGATTACTGAGAACACCTTTAAAACGCCTTGAATCCATAGTTCTTCAGTCAGATGTTTTTTTTAAATGCCACCGAACTTATATTGTTAATATTCACTGTATAGATCATGTTAGCGGTAATTCCCAGGAATATAAATTACACATTCGCGGGACTAATTATATCATACCGGTAAGCAGGCAATTTACAAATTCATTTCAAAACTATATTAAAAGCTTTTATAAGTCTTACAACTAACTTAAAACCATTCATCACAAAAATATAGCAATTCATCACAAAGCTCTGGACTAAACGCTGTCATAACTATATAATTTCGGCTATTATTTAATTGATCAGCAATAATCACTTTATTATCAACAGGAGTATCAAATGCGAAATTATCTTATTCTAATGACAACTTTATTTATAATCAGATCGGGATTTTGTCAGACTGGATCCATTCAGGGTCAAATTTTTGACGCCGCTAACCGCTCGCCGCTGGCGGGCGTTAATATTACAGTCGAGGATATTAACGCAGGCGCGGCTACTGATGAAGCAGGCCGATACATTATTAAAAAAATACCGGTAGGCATATATACAATTCATGTCGTTTACATGGGTTATCAGGAGAAAATTATTCCTGATATTGTCGTTAAATCCAACCAGATTTGTTATGTAAATACCGAACTTTCGGTTTCCATAATCGATGGAGAAACCATTACTGTATCCTCGGGCTATTATGCTGAACCCTATTATACGCCTGTCAGTATGTATTCTCTCAGTCAGGAAGAAATCCGGCGTTCACCCGGCGCCCGCGAAGATATAAGCCGTGTACTGCAAAACATGGCCGGCGTTAATTTCACTTCCGACGATCGTAATGATCTTGTTGTAAGAGGTGGAAGCCCTACGGAAGTATTATTTTTAGTAGATGATATGGAGATTCCAAATCCAAATCATTTTGGCACTCAGGGCGGCACAGGAGGACCGATTAATTTAATTAACGCGGAACTCATTGATGATGTATTTTTTATGGCCGGCGGTTTTACTTCACAGTATGGTTCTAAATCTTCGGCTGTTGTTGGCATTAAACTCCGCCAGGGAAACCGGCAGGCATATAACGGCAAACTGGATTTAAGTTTTGGCGGCGTCGGCGGGTATCTGGAAGGGCCGCTTAATAAAGGCCAAGGATCGTTTGTAATAGGATTTCACAGAAGTTTTTTAGAGCTGTTCGAGGATGTATTTGGTTATAACGGCGTGCCGGTCTATTCAAATATCCAGGGCAAACTGGATTATGATTTAAGCAACCTTCATAAAATGTCAATTCTGATCATTGGCGGTGATGATAAAATTGATATCGGTTACGAAATTGATGCCGATGATTTTAAGCCGAATCAAATTGACACCGTTGGTTATGATCCAATTATCTTCAGTTCCAGACAATTAATAGGAGGGATAAATCTCCATTCATACTGGAGCAATCAGTTTTATACAACAACTTCACTATATCATGTATACAGCCGGTTTGACACTGATGTTAATTATCATGAAATCGCCGGCATTCATTATACCGGAAATGACAAATTGCAGGAACAACAAAAAATATCAGAAAAAAATCAGTTTTATAATAAATCAACTGAGCAAATATCTGCTTTTAATCTGACAGGCAACTGGCAGTATAATGAAAATCATTTATTGACCTTCGGCGGCTATGTTAAATTGAATCAATTTACTCATGATATGGGTTATAATCCTCCCTATATCAATAATTATGATGATTATGGCCAACTGGAAACGCCGGCTTTCGTGGATATCAGGCAGGAAGTAACTCCTAAGCTGGGTGCTTTTTTGAATTATAATTTTCGTTTTTGGGAACGGTTTACGCTCAATGCCGGTTTGCGTTACGATTACTTTAAACTGATCGGCAGCCATAGTGTTGACCCGCGGGCAAGTTTAAAATATATAATATCCGAACGTTTAACGTTTCGTACCGGAATGGGTATTTACCATCAAAACCCGGAATTTATTTTTATCACGTCTCATTCTGAAAACAAAAATAATCTAAAAGACATTCAAAGCAATCATTTTATCGCTGGACTGGATTACTTATTAACGCCGTCTATCCGTTTAAATATTGATGTTTATCATAAAGATTATTCGGATTACCCGGTTTCCGCGGACAGCGGTTATTCTATGTTATCTACGGCTAATAGCGGCGCCGATTATGGCGGTAATAGCCTGATGGATAGACTAATCAGCAAAGGGAAAGGCCGTTGTTCCGGATTTGAAGTTATGTTACAGAAAAGGATGGCGGATAAAACGTATGGCGCTGTTTCATATTCCTATTCAAAAATCGAGCATGCAGCGCTTGATGGAATATATCGAAGAGGCGGCTTTGATAATCGTCATGTTTTAAACACCGTATTTGGATACCGCATAAATGAGGCCTGGGAATTAAGTTGTAAATGGCGTTATGCCGGCGGCCGGCCGTATACGCCTTTTAACAGAGAAACTTCCATTATCGCCGGAGAAGGACGTTTAGACCTGCAACGAATTAACGCAAATCAATACCCTGATTATCATCGTCTCGATATAAGAGCGGATCATCGTGAATTCTATGAAAAACTTACCATCACAACCTATCTTTCCGTTGAAAATATCTACGATCGTAAAAATGTATTAAGCCACTACTGGAATAAAACGCAGCAAAAAACGGCCTTTAATTATCAGACCAGCCTGTTCTTTATTGGCGGCGTGATGATTGAGTTTTAGTTTAAAATCAATTCTCTTTGTATATCATTTAAAAAGCGCTCATTGGATTTAACGGGCGCTTTTTTCATTTTAATCTTAATAAAACATTTTTTTAGTTGTCAATTTTCCTGTAAACATGAGCCTTCAATAAAATTTAAGGGCTCAATTTCCTCATCAAACACGTCATTCCTGATCATAAATAAAAAACAGCCTTTGATATAAGAAACAAAGGTTTTATTTTCCGAAAATACGGCGGCATATTTTGCGATCAGCATATCGCTGTATAAATTATACACGGAGATTTCACCTTCTTCTGCAATAAGCAGGTATTTTTCTCCAGCATATTTTCTCTTAGAAAAAAACCGGCTAAAAATGCCGCTGGTCATATTGTTTAAGGAAGTCTCAACCGTTATCAGAAGCGTATCTTTCATGCGGCAGGAATAACGGGAAATAATATCCGTCTGCATTACATATTCCCGATCAGGGAGTTGGATAACATCGTCTATATTTGATCGTAAAAACAAAATCCATTCGGATAGATTGAACGGCAGGTCTGTTATACTAATTTCAGGAACATCCTCCGGTTTGGAAGCGCTATGATTCTTATATAAATTTACATAATTTTGAAATCCCGATTTTTTAATAAAATAATCCACAAAAGCCGCTGCCAGGGGATAAGTCAGCGACGGATCGTAGTCTCTAAAAGATGAGCGCTTAAAGAGTTCTTCCACCTTTAGCATATTACTTCTTTCCAAATAACGGCCAATGGAAAGCAATGTAGCGGGCATCAATCCTCCCCTGCCGCCCAATGCCACAGCCAAACCTTCCTGCAACAAAGGATGAGGATACATGGGCGGCCGGAGATTTTTAACTTATATACTACATATAAGCGCGCCATGCTTTTTTCTTTTCATTTAATCCCCTTTTTGATTAGATTACCCGCCTTAAAAGCTGGTCCAGGTTTTGAAGTTCAATTGAATAATCAATTTTGATAAAGGATTATACCATGAGCAGACATTTAAATATCCCTAAAAACTACAAATCACTGCTAAGCGTCAAAGATACGGAAAGAGCGATACGATTAACCAAGGATTTCTTTCAGACTAATCTTTCTATTGAATTGAATTTAACCAGAGTGACGGCGCCGCTTTTTGTGCAAGCCGGCCTTGGAATCAATGATGATTTAAACGGTATTGAAAAACCGGTTAGTTTTAAGATAAAATATTTAGATGGTATGCAGGTTGAAATTGTTCAGTCGCTGGCCAAATGGAAGCGGATGATGCTCAAGGATTATGGTTTTTCTATAGGCGATGGTCTATATACCGATATGAATGCCATCCGGCCGGATGAAACATTGGATAATCTTCATTCCATTTATGTGGATCAGTGGGATTGGGAATTAGCGATTTCGCAGGAACAGCGCAACACTGAATTTCTTAAGAAAACCGTACGTACATTGTATGAGATTATCAGGAGAACCGAGAAATATATATACCAGGATTTTCCGGCAATAAAACCGGTTTTACCGGAAGAAATCACATTTTTTCACAGCGAGGAACTGGAAGAAAAATATCCCGGTCTTACACCCTTTAAAAGAGAGGAACTGGTTTGTGAAAAATACGGCGCGGTTTTTATTATAGGCATCGGGCATGCCCTTAAAAACGGTAAACCGCATGACCAGCGGGCTCCCGATTATGACGACTGGTCCACCGCCGATGAAAACGGTAAAAAAGGGTTGAATGGCGATATACTGGTTTATAATCCGGTTTTAAGACGCTCTTATGAATTATCTTCCATGGGAATCCGGGTAAACCCTGAATCACTGATGAAACAATTAGCGCTGACAAATAATCTGGACAGAAAAAACCTGTTGTTTCATAAGAGACTTTTGAACAATGAACTGCCGCTGTCCATCGGCGGAGGTATCGGGCAGTCAAGGCTGTGTATGTTTTACCTGAGAAAAGCTCATATTGGCGAAATACAGGCCGGAATATGGTCGGATGATATCATACAGGAATGCCGGAAAAATAACATCTTTCTGTTATAAAGTCATTTAAACGGATTTGCAAAGGTTTGTTTCAGAAAAATGCTTTATGATTGAGATAGTTTTATTTTCTAAACGCTAAATTTTTTAACTAAAACCGGGGAAATTTCGATTCTGTTATACATACTAAGGAAACCACGAAGGGCGCGAAGAAAACATTTGTACAACAAAAACCTTCCCTTTTGATTAAGGGAAAGTGTCAGTCGATAGACTGACGGATGGGTCAGATAATCCATACTACAACTGGATACAAATATGTTAACCATGAAAACAGATTTGTGGAAAACAGCCTCAG
>RQOG01000171.1 GCA_003854985.1 Calditrichota bacterium | reverse complement strand
GTTATCAAAAATAACTTGCCGCTATCTTCAGATAGCGGTATGAAAATAACCGGAAAATGGGGCTTTAGCCCAATTATAAACTTCCATTTGAGGCTGAAGCCCATTCTAATAGGGCTTTCCTAATCCACGATCTAAAGATCGTGGCAAGCAAGAATATTTATTTAGGACGGATGTGATAATTTTTAATAAAATTAATTGTAATCTACTGTTGTCTGATATTATCTTTAACTATACCAATGATTTGCAAAACAGTCTGATAAAATACAATTGAGATAACCATGATCGATATCTCAAAAGATCATAAAAAAGATTTGACGATACTTACGGTTAAAGGGGAACTCACTGCGCCAAAGATGATTCAGGCCATAGAAGAATTTTATAAAAAAGGGCCGACTAAGTATGCCCTATGGAATCTGCTAAAAGCAAAAGGCGCATCGTTTACAACCTACGATATTGAAAATATTATCGCAGTGATTCTCCGGCACGAAAATCAGCGAAAAAATGGAAAAACAGTTTTAGTTGTTTCCCGTGATTATGAATATGGTATGTCAAGAATTCATATCGCCAAGGCGGAGCTTCGCCATCTGTCCATAAAATACCATGTTACCCGCAGTATGGATGAGGCTATGGAATGGCTCGGCGTCAGGGGAGATGAATAGTTTTATCAGTAACATTTTAATAAAATGTTTTCATTACTAAGACTATAAACATAATATTAATAAATCAGATATCAGCCAATATTTCATCCGCCATCTTCCGGGCTGTTTCATCCGCCCATCGGCCTGGAGCGGCAGGCGTTGTGCAGCAGGGCGCAATATAGGGTCCAATTACTCTGCTTCCGGTATAATTACATTCTCTTTTAAAAATAACCGGTATCAGGTCGGCGTTATTTTCAATTGCAGCTCCGCAGGTAACCAACAGGGCGACGGGTTTGTCTTTTAAAAACGATTTATATGCCGGCGTGTCATAGTTTTTTACCAGGCAGTATTGGCGGTCAATCAGGGTTTTCATCTGCGCGGTAAAATCCCAGGCATACAAAGGCGTGGCATAAATAATTACATCCGCCGCTATCATTCTGTCAAACAACAGCATCATATCATCCTTTTGAATACATCCCGGTTCATCAATAACCGGCTTGCATTTATCACAGCCCAGGCATCCGTTTAGCTTGTATTTGACGATGTTTATACGGTCTATTTTATGTCCTTTGGCAATCGCCAGTTCTTCGAATTTACCAAGGATTTTTGCCGTATTTCCCTTAATCCTTGGACTGCCCAGTAATGTAATTATTTTCATTCTGCCTTAGTTTTTTCGTAAAACCGATTCCAATTTAAAAAAATATCATTGGTTTTCAATATTCCTGATGTCATTTATAGCAGAATAAGGCTTTCCATAAAATCCCATGAATATGGTATAGACTAATTGGAATTTTAAATGGAATATTATATCCAAGAGAAAACCGACAATATCATTTTATGATAAAAATATCCCGTATAAACAGGAGGATCGACTATGGATAATCAGGCAAAAAAATTAATATTCTTAAAAGCTGTTTTGCTGATATTTATTGTATTTGCAGTAATCCAGGCGCAGGATATGGAATTACTGCAATTTTTTCCGGCTAAACCAACAACCGATTTTAATGGCAGTATGCTTGGATCAATGATAATCAATATAGGCGATGTAAACGGCGATGGTTATGACGACTGGGCCGCCGGTATGCTTTCCGCGGCTGATATAAATACATCGGAAAGAACAGGTAAAGTATATATCTATTTTTCCGTTTCTTTGCCCGTGAATAATGCGGCGCCTGATCGTATTTTACACGGAGAAGCCGACGGTGATTATTTTGGTTACAGTGTGGCCTCTGCCGGCGATGTTAATAATGACGGCTATGATGATGTTATTGTGGGCGCTCATGCAAACAGCACCTATACCGGTAAAGCTTACATCTATTTAGGCGGCGCTGTTATGGATTATACGGCGGATATTGTATTAAGCGGTGAATCCGATAGGGATTACTTTGGTTATAGTGTTTCTTCAGCGGGCGATATTAATCATGATAACTATGATGATGTAATCATCGGCGCCACTGACGCCCCGGGAGGAGGCCGCGCGTACATCTATCTGGGCGGGGCGGAAATGGATAATACGGTGGATATCACATTGATAGCAGAATCCGCCGGAGATGATTTTGGCTACAGCGTGTCCGGAGCGGGTGATATTAATAATGACGGTAATGATGACGTCATTGTCGGCGCCTGGAATTGCAGTGAAAATGGCAACGGCTCAGGCAGCGCCTATATTTATCTATGCGCCTATCCTATGAATACGGTGCCGGATGTAATCATAAGAGGACAAAACGCTTCCGATCACCTTGGCTATTGCGTGGCTTCGGCCGGTAATGTTAATAATGATGATTACAGCGACGTGATTGTTAGCGCACAACGTAGTACGAACGGTATTGCCTATATCCACTATGGTGGCGTGGGGATGGATAACCTGCCTGACGTTACTTTAGCGCCTCAATCAACCGGTGACTATTATGGACGCAGTCTTTCAATGGCCGGCGATGTAAACGATGACGGATACGATGATGTGCTTGTAGCCGCCTGCCGCAATGAAACGGCGGGTGATAATGCCGGAAGCGTTTACCTGTACTTTGGCGGCGCGGATATGGACAGTATTCCTGATGCATCTTTTATTGGCGAAATGAAATGGGATGAATTTGGACAATGTATCTCCGCAGGAAGAGATTTAAATAATGATACTTATCCGGATATAATTATCGGGGCGCCAGGTAATGACGAAGCGGGAGCCAGCGCCGGGAAAGTTTATATTTATTATGGCGATGAAAATATAGATACGACTGCCGACTATACTTATACGGGTACAAGGGCAGGGCAAGCGATCGGAGGAAGTGTTTCTTCCGCAGGGGATATAAATAACGACGGTTATGATGATATTATTGTTGGCGCTATTTATGATGGAGAGCAATTATCCGGACAAGCTTATATTTATTTAGGCGGTTCTGTAATAAGCCAGGAGCCCTATTTAATTCTCACGGGCGATGCCTACCAGGATAAGTTCGGTTATAGCGTCGCCTGCGCCGGGGATGTGAACGGCGATGATTTTGATGATGTTATTGTCGGCGCGCCGGAAAATGACGATTATGGTTACAATTCCGGTCTTTCTTATGTGTATTTTGGCGGCTCGATGATGGATAATTCCCCGGATTTGATTTTAGCCACAGAAATTTCAGGAGAGAATTTTGGTCATAGCGTCGCTTCGGCTGGCGATGTAAACAATGATGGATATGATGATGTCGTTATCGGCGCGCCCTATTCAGGCGATTATTCGGACGGCCATGTTTATGTTTTTTACGGCGGTTCATCCATGAATGACGATCCCGATTTACTCTTAAATGCCTGCGATCTCGAACAGGGATACAGTTACTTTGGTATTAGCGTTTCATCAGCCGGCGACGTCAATAACGACGGCTATGATGATATTATCGGAGGCGCATACAATTCAGGTCCGAATGATGAAGGGCGGGCTTTCATCTATTATGGCGGTCAGACTATGGATAATGTCGTCGACGACACCCTGACAAGCGTCTGGGAAAAAGACTATTTCGGGTATAGCGTTGCTTCAGCGGGAGATGTAAACAATGATGGTTACAGCGATGTTATAGTGGGCGCTTATGAAGCGTATGATAACGGTGAACGTCCGGGAAGAGCCTATATTTATTACGGAGGCCAAATCATTGATAAAATTCCCGATGCTGTTTTCACCGGCGGAGAAAATGGATCGTGTTTCGGATATACCGTTTCCTCGGCAGGGGATGTGGATAAAGACGGTTTCGATGATGTGATCATTGGCGCGCACCATTTTACAAGCGATGCCGGTTGGGACGCCGGCGCTGCATTTCTATACTTAGGCGCTGCAGTGATGAATAATACGGCGGATGCGGTATTTCAGGGAGAAGCTATGCAGGATCTGTTCGGGTATAGCGTAGCCTGCGCCGGGGATGTTAATGGTAATGGTTATGCCGATGTTATTATTGGCGCGCATAATAATTGTAATATCGGATATAATTCAGGCAAGGCCTATGTTTATGGCAATAGCATTACATCTATTCCTGATAATAAAGATGTAATTGCTCCAATTTCATATTCCCTCAAACAAAACTATCCGAATCCTTTTAACGCCTCCACGCGAATTAAATATACGCTTCCCGCGCAGTCATATATAAAAATTGTCATTTATAATACTCTGGGAAAGGAAATCGCGCAGTTAATTAATCAAATACAACCGGCCGGCGTACATTCGCTTTCATGGAATGGGAAAAACAATAACGGAGAAACAGTGGCAAGCGGCATTTATATTTATAAAATGTTTGCTGAAGATAAGATTGCAAACAATAAGCATATTGAAGCAAAAAGGCTTTTGCTGTTAAAATAAGGCGTAGAGCTTTATAAAAGGATGCTGATGTGTTAAATGGCCAAAAATGCTTCCAAATTAAAAAGGAGGAATTTGATGAAAAAGTTTATTTTACCAACGATCCTTTCATTTGTTTTTTTATCAGCCGGGATTATTTCCGCACAATGGATAAGCGATTCCTTATTGAATACTCCCGTTTGCGTTTATTCCGGGAATCAACAAGAAGCGGCAATATGTAAAGACCAGGTTGGCGGCGTATATGTTTTCTGGCGCGATTATCGTGATGAAACAGGCATGTTTGGAGGAGATATTTACGGACAGCGTCTGGATGCAAATGGGATTATAAAATGGACAGAAAATGGAACGGTAATTCAGACAACATCTTATGGCGAATTTGCACCGCAGGCCGTTCCTGATAAAAATGGCGGCGTTATTTTGCTTTGGTCGCAAAATCCAAATGGTTTTTATGATTACAAATTATTTTGCCAGCGTCTGGATTCAACCGGCAATAAATTATGGGGTGCAGACGGCAAAACCATTGCCGAATCGAATGGCACGAATTCATTTCCGCAAATTACATCGGATGGCAGAGGAGGCGCTTATATCGTCTGGATGAATCTTCCCGCTACGCCTGGCTCAACGGATATTTATCTGCAGCATGTGGATTCAACCGGTTCGCTTTACTGGCCGGCTAACGGACTGGCCATTTGCGATACTTCCAATAGCCAGTCCTATCCGGCGCTTTGTGCGGATGGCCTGGGGGGAGTATTTATTGTCTGGCAGGACAGCCGTAATATTAGCAATCCGGATATTTATGCCCAATATATTGATGGGGATAAAAACGTTCTATGGCCGCATAACGGGTTGGCCATTTGTCAGGCCTCAGGTTCCGTTGAATTTCCGGATATTGTCGGCGATGGACAAGGCGGCGTCTTTATAGTCTGGCAGGATAACCGCAATATAGACAATGGTATTGCTCTTCAGCATGTTAATGCTGCCGGAGAATTGCTGCTCGACGAACAGGGCGTAATGATATGTAACGCTGAAAATACCAAATCCGATGTTAATATCATTTCGGACGGAAATGATGGAGCTTATATTATCTGGCAGGATGAACGTTCGGGAGATTGTGATATCTATGCCCAGTATATAAATCAGGATGCTGTGCCTCAATGGAGCGCTAATGGTATTCCTATCATTGCGGCTGCAAACGATCAGTTGACGCCGGCCGCTATTGTTGATGAATTGGGAAACTGTTTTATGGCATGGAGTGATGATCGCGGTGATGAATGGGGCGATATATACGGGCAAATGATTAATACCTCGGGAAATTTACTTTGGGATTCAGAAGGAATCGGTATGGCGACGGCAAACGGTTATGAACAGGAAGAGCCTGTTGTGGAAATAATTTCGGATGGTAATTTTGTTCTTTCCTGGCTTGATATGCGAAATGAAACCGATTTTGATATCTATGTGCACAAAACCAACAGAGATGAGCATTTGGTATCGGCAATAAACTATGATTATTACCCTGTGTGTGAAAGTTATAGATTGGAACAGAATTATCCCAACCCTTTCAATCCGGTTACGATAATAGAGATAGCTATTCCCGAATCCGGGTTTTACACATTAAAAGTATACAATATTCAGGGTGAAAAAGTGGCTGAATTAATAAACCATAAACTGAACGCCGGGATTTACCGTTTTTGTTTTGACGCATCCGGATTATCTTCCGGTACTTATTTCTATACTCTTAAAGGAAATCATATCAGTATTTCGAAAAAAATGATTCTTCTCCGTTAAAACATAACCACAATGATTCTGTAAACAAAAGCCCCGGCAAATCCGGGGCTTTTTGATTTTTAAGATTTTTTACAATCCGGATTTAAATAAAAGTATGTTTATTCCTGCAGATAGCGGCTTTTGTGTTCCTTAATTTTATTCCGGGCAAAGCTTATAAATTCGTCCTTCGGATGTTTACATAAATAAACGGCTATCCCGTTTTCTCTGAAATAGGGATTAATTACTCTTCCGGCTTCAACCATTTCGCCAAAAAACCGGTACATTTCCGATGGATCATCATTGATATATATAAATACTTGTAAAGTTATTTTTTCCGGAGCCCATAGAACAAAACTGTCACTAAAACTGATCGGTTCGGGTAATCCTGATTTATGGGTGTGGTACCTGACGGCGCCGGCCTGGCCATAGTTCTCGGCGTAGATAACACATTGGGATTTTTCTTCTTCCGAAAGCCGGTTATAAGTGGCAAGAACTATATCCGATAATTCTTTCCAGCCGGTCATATCCGCATAATCCTGGGGGATTGCGTGTAGCTGGCCGTCTTCCCAGCGCAGGGCGCCTTCCATGCCGAATTTCACTGCCTCCCCGGAAAACTGGGCCATTTTTTCCAAAGGATATACAGGCAAACTGAATGGCAGCATGATTAACGTAGCACATGCCATCAGGACCAGAACGATATAATTGAAAATCACTTTATAACCTGTTAGATATTTCTCTAAAAACAATCCGCCGCCCACAAAGAGCATAGAATAAATACCTAGGGTGTAATAAGCTTTTCCGCGAAATAGAATTAAAATCAGGATTAGAAAAAAATAGGCAAATCCCAATGCCCGATAGTGTTTAACTTCTCTTAAGAACAGAAAATACACCAGGCCGGCGATCCAGATCAGCACGCCGGGCATGTTCATTAAAAACTGCATACTTATAAAATCGATTATATGCACATTAACGAGCTGATTTTTGTACAGCTCCGCCATATGCGATACCACAGGCCAGTTGTGCATATGCTGCCAGACCAGGTTGGGTAAAATAATTAAGAAACCAATGCCCATTCCATAAAGAAAATGACGGGATCTGAGAAATTGCCGTTGCGGCGTAACCAATATACCAAGGATAAAAGCAAGGCTTAAAAAGACAATGGAATATTTATTCAGAAAACCGATTCCCCAGATAATTCCAATATGTATCCAGTATTTTGTGTCCTTGGTCTGAAGCAGTTTAAAAATAAAATAACTGCTTAACAGCCAGAAAAACTGATTTAGCGAAACAGGCTGTAATAACGAATTACTTCTCAGAAATGCCGGTGAAAATGAAAAAGCCAGGCAGGCTATCAACACGGCCCAGGTTTTCCCGCCTGCATCGAGCGCAAATTTGCCAATAATTATGATGGACAAGGCCCCGATAATGGCTGGTAATAAACGCATGGCAAGAACAGAATCGCCAAAAATAAATTCCATAATGCTGATAAGAAAAGGCAGCAATGGCGGAATTGAAATATATCCAAAATCAAGATGATGCGCCTGGGCTATATATAAATAGGCATCGCGCTGTAACTCGTAATTTTCACTGGTCATTAAATGTATCAATAGTTTGATAATGGCTATAAGACAAATTAAAAGCCATAATCCGGTTTTATTGAAATTTCTTATTCTCATGATTACCCTAATTTTAAATATGGCTTAGAAGACGAAATTAAAGAAAAGGAAGTTTCAGAAATATCATAATTAAAAATTAATTCACCGGAAGGGTAAATTTGATTTTGTTTGATTCAATGTCGCCCAGCCATATGGTTCCCGGCGCAACCATTTCCCGGGTTTTACTATCCTGCCAGCGGTCAACAGAGGACTGCCATAAAATCCAGGCGGAATATCTGCCGGGATGAAGTTTTTCAAAATTAAAGCAATCCCATTTTAAATGATAGGCGCCGTCTTCATCTTTTATCATCGGCCGCGATTCTATAAAAATGCTGTCTCCCGGAGCAATTACAATAAAGGAAGTTTCAGTGGCGTTATCGGTTAGAGCGGAATAATCGCGCAGGTCGGAGGCTTTAATAATTTCGCCGGTTTTTTCGTTTAATAGATTTAAAATGAAAGGCTGTAAACAATTATGATGAAAAAGAAGATATTGCTGATATTCGGAGACGTTTTTTATGCTTGCGGAAATAACCAGGTCATCGGAAATGCGCAGTGATATCTGCCAGGGCGTTGTAACGTTTAATAAAGGCTCTTCAGGGATATGCCATAGATTATAATTTTCAAAATCCAATCCATGCTCCAGCTCATACCTGTACCTGGCGCCCGAAGAATCCGCAGCATCATATTCGGTAACACCGCCGTTTTCAGTTTTATACGCGGATTTTGTTTCTTCAAGCAGCGTTATTTTTTTCATCTGTTTCTTAAACTCGGACCTGGATACCTTAGCCCCGTCGATGTAGAAATTAACTTTCTTGTTTATATCGGTCTGTTTATTTTGGGTATCGTCGTTGGTAGATTTAGTCTTTATACTTTCCGGCATGGGCAAATGATTTCCGGAAGACAGAAGATCGGCGGCAGAGATAGAATGGCATATAAAAATAGCAATTATTATATAAAAATTTCTCATGATTAATTTTACAATAAAAGTATTTTACTTACAATATAAAATAATGATCATATCCATTTATTATGGCATATCTTAAACCTTACGATAAAAATATAAGGTAAACCTGTGTTAAAAAGTTAACATTTTTTCAGCATTTGTCGACAATATGCAGTTATTATGCAGGTTAAATGGATCGATAAAGCAGATATTTTAAAATATCTGAAAAGGTTAAAAGCTTTAAGTATTCACCCGGCTGCCAGGGCAGTGTTTATGCTTCTGGTCATTACAATTATGGCAACGATTGTAGTTGAAATATTTGAAGCGAATAAGAATGACCAGTTTACATCTTATTGGGATTCTGTTTGGTGGGTATTTGTTACTATAACTACCGTCGGATATGGAGACAAAGTACCTGTCACTCCGGCCGGAAAAATACTTGGCGTAATCATAATGTTTGTTGGAATTGCATTATTATCGATCATTACAGCAACAATATCTTCCATTTTTGTAACACGTAAAATAAAAGAGGGTAAAGGTTTGCAGGACATTAAAACTAAAGACCACATACTTATCTGCGGATGGAATTCCGATGCCGAACAAATTTTAGATACGCTGGAATTATCGGATATTAAGCATCAGGAAGTAGTGATGATTAATCAGCTTTCTGAAGAAGCTATTGATGATATTATTTCTCATCATTCTTCCATTGCGATAAAATTTGTGCGCGGTGATTTTACTAAAGAAAGCATATTAAATAGAGCAAATGCAAAATTTGCCGGAGCGGCTCTTGTTCTCCCTGATGAAAGCGTTTTAGGAGAAAAGATGGGTGACGAGAAAACAATTCTGGCCACGCTTTCTCTAAAAGCAATTAATCCAAAAATAAAGGTATATGTTCACATACTCGATCGTGAAAATATACCGCATTTAACAAAAGCCAGAGCTGATGAGATAATTGTCAGCGATGCCTACACCGGATTTTTAATGGCAAATTATGTAACCTATCCTGGAATTCCACAATTAGTTCTGCAACTCTGTTCGCCTAAATCTGCCAATAAATTAAAAAGAAGAATGCTGCCTAATGAACTTATAGGGAAATCTTTTAAAGATTTAAAATCTTATTATTATCAAAAATATTCCGGAGTTCTTTTAGGTATAGGTCAAATGACGCAACCCTTCGATTTGTCCGATCTGATGAAAGATGACACTTCTTCATTGGATGATTTTATTAAACGGAAATTTCAGGAAGCCGGGAGAGGGATTGGCAGTAATGAACAAGTGAAAATACAAATTAATCCGGCTGAGGCCACAAGTTTATCGAAAAATGATTTTTATTTATCTATTGAAAGAACAGAATAATGAAAAATAATGAGCAAAAAAATCTTATTGAATGGCTGGATTATTTTAAAAATGTTTCACTTTTCAGAGACCTACAGGAAGAACAGATAATACCCATGATTCATAAAATGCAGCTAAAAACTTTTGATAAAGGTGAAATTATTATTCATGAGGGGGAAAGCGACAGCGCTTTATATATTTTGCTTGACGGAGAAGTTGAAATTTCAAAATCATTAGTGTTGCCGGAATGGATTCAGGCTGCCAAAAAACAGGAAAAATCGCTGCTTCATCTTTCGGAAAAGCATCATCCTTTTTTCGGAGAAATGGCTATGTTCGATGACGAGCCCGAACGTTCAGCAACGATAAAAGCTTTGCGTCTCTGTTCAATGTCTAAAATAACCAAAAAAGATTTACTAAATATCCTGGAAAATAATCCGATTACGGGAATGTATGTTTATCGCAATATAGCTTCTGAACTAGTGAAAAGACTGAAAAAATCAAATCATGATATACTAAAGTTGACAACCGCATTCAGCCTTGCCCTGGAGGGATAAATTTGATCCAAGTCGGAAACTTCAAATATAAAAGCTTTTTAGATTATTATACCGATATCATGGAGCGGTATTTCCGCAAAGTTCCGCCTATTCCAAGTAATGTGTATCTTAGTCCCGATGTTATAGAAGATCAGGAAACTAAAATTAAAGTAGCGCAGCACTGTCATTTTCCGGCGATAATTAACCAGCTGGCCAATGATGAAAATGAAGATGTTGCCGAAGCGGCCCGAGAAAATGATTTCTGGATTCTGCTGGGACGTTTTCAGGATATACTCGGTTTTGGTAAAAAAGAACGCAAGGAATTTGCCCGGGTCGAAAGCGATTACAATCTTGTGGCCTTATTAATATTTGAAGATGATCTGGAAATCATTCATGATATTTTGAACAATCCTTCGCTCTCCCTGAAAATGCTGGCTTTGTTTTCCAGACTGATAAAAGAAAGAGGGCAGGGCCGCAAAGATGAGCAGATTTTCGAAATGACCCAGCAGGTTATAGAGAAGAAACGGGAACAAATTTATAAGATCTCAATAATTAATAAAGCGGTAAGAAATCTGCAAGAGCCCGAAAACATTAAAACCATCTTAACTCATTTATCTGAAGACGATCCTACCCTGCGCAGTGCTATACATAACAACCTGGAAAAAGTTGAAATTAATGCATTGCGTAAGGTAATAACCTCCGGTCTGGATGACAATCTGTTTGAATCCAACCTGATGCAGTTTGTTGTCTTATCACAATTGCTGAATCATGTATACAAGCGTGAAGATCTGCATAGTAAATCCATAACCTATCTGGACTTAAAAAAACGTCCCATGACACTAAAGGATTATCCATAAGCGATTATTTTACACAACTGCTCAATAAGAAAAGAATGGCTATTGTTAAAACCTGTGCGGATAATCTGATGGAATTTGATAATGTTATTTTATTATCGCATTGTCACGTGGATCATGACCGGCGGATCAATGAATTAGCCAAGGAAATTATCAGTATCGATGAAATTATTAATCTGGTAAACGATTACTCTACGCCGCGAAAGGTTTTTAAACAGATTCTGAGCATCCTGGAATTGCATAAGGATGAAGTCGTTGTTGAATCTGTGCACGAAACGCATCTGCGTGAAACCCAGCGCCTTAAGGAAAGTATGAAGGAACTCGAAATAAGCGTACAGGCTTATTTCGATATTATCTTTCGCTCCCTGGGATACAATCAGATTAATGAATATCAGGATGTTATCAAGGCTGTTAATCTCACCGAAAAGCAGATCAGTAAATTCGACCACCTGCTGCGCGATAAATTGGGCGCCAAACGATATGACCTGATCGATATTTTTGAGAAAATCCGGGAAATTTTTGCCGAAAGCGCCCGGACGGTTTATTTTGATTTAAGTCCGAAAACCGTTAAAGAACTTGAATATATCTTATCGCTTATCGTGGAAATATTTAATCTGCGCGATATGGGCTTGGCGTCACTGCGTCCCGGAACGCCTGAAGATATTGAGTCGGAAATTAAATCGCGGGCCCGGGTAATCTGGCAAAGCGCTATCAGTATCTATCTGGGGCGCATCAAAGACCTTTCGGAAATGATTCGGAAAAAATTAAGCAAAACGGCCAGGGAAAAATACGAAAACAGCGAATTTGACCGCGAACTTCAGGTAGCTACAAAAGATCTGGAAGCATCCTATAAAGAAAAAGTACAGTGTACGTTAACAAATACCTGCGCCGTATGTACCCGCAGAGGATGCGCATCGGAACGTTTTCTCACCGAAAGCAGATTTTTTATCGAAGAATTTCTGGATAATTTTATAGATTCGGAAACAGACGAATAAATTTTTATCGGCCATTTCTTTTAATCGGATTCATCGGGATTTTATCTGTCCGCCGTCTCCATATTTTAATGAAATTACTTTTAAAATTCAGTATATTCAAAGCTTTAACTGATGTTATAGATACAAAGATGACAGGAAACGCGGAGCAAACTGATGACCAGGGATGTCCCGAAAACATACGATCCAAAATTAGTCGAAGATAAATGGTATCAGCATTGGCTGGATAAAAAATATTTTCATGCCAAAGTCGATCCTGATAAAAAACCTTATACTATTGTAATTCCTCCTCCCAATGTTACATCCGTGCTTCATATGGGTCATGCCTATAATAATACTTTACAGGATATTTTAATCAGATATCATCGTAAATTAGGTTATTCTGCCTTATGGCTTCCGGGCACGGACCATGCCGGCATTGCCACACAAAGCGTAGTGGAAAGAGAACTGGCCCGCGAACACAAAACACGTCATGATTTAGGCCGCGAAAGGTTCGTCGAACGTGTATGGGAATGGAAAAACCATCATGGCGCCGCGATCATCAACCAATTAAAGAAAATCGGGTGTTCCTGTGATTGGGACAGGGAACGGTTTACCATGGACCCCGGATTATCAAATGCCGTCCGGGAAGTGTTCATCAGGCTTTATAACAAGGGCCTTATATACCGGGGATTACGTATCGTAAACTGGGATCCGGCTTCAGCCACCGCCCTGGCCGATGACGAGGTGGATCATATTGAATTACAGGGATATCTTTATCATATCAGATACCGGTTTGCGGATTCGGAGGACTATATCGTTGTGGCCACCACGCGACCGGAAACCCTTCTTGGCGATACCGCCGTAGCCGTAGCCCCGGATGATGAAGATAAGAAACATCTGGTTGGCAAAAAGGTTATTATTCCTGTTGTTAACCGGACAGTGGAAATTATATCGGATGAATATGTGGATAAGGAATTCGGCTCAGGATTTGTAAAAGTAACGCCCGCGCATGATCCGAACGATTTCGAAATTGGCCGCCGGCATGGATTAAATAATGTGCTTGTATTAGATAAAAACGCCTGTGTTATGCCGGTTTGCCAGGTTTTTAATGATAACCAATATACCGATGAGATTCCGGTTCCGGATGATATTGCCGGTCTGGATCGATTTGAAGCGCGCCAAAAAATAATAGAAAAACTTAAGGCGCTTAGTCTGCTGGAAAAAATAGAAAAACATACGCATGCCGTCGGGCATAGCTACCGGTCCAAAGTGCCCGTGGAGCCCTATTTATCGGTTCAATGGTTTGTTAAAATGAAGCCTCTGGCCGAAAAAGCTTTAAAAGTTGTGCAGGAAAAACAAATTAAATTTTATCCTGAGAACCGGTTTGATAAAACTTATGAGCACTGGATGCTGACGATCAGAGACTGGTGCATTTCGCGGCAGTTATGGTGGGGGCATCGGATTCCTGTCTGGTATAACGATAAAGGCGAAATGAAAGTGTCCGCCGAAGATCCATCAACGGATATGGATAAATGGATTCAGGATACGGATGTGCTCGATACATGGTTTTCTTCACAATTGTGGCCGTTTTCCACTTTGGGCTGGCCGGATGAAACGGATGATCTGAAGTATTTTTATCCCACTAATACGCTTGTGACCGCACCGGATATTATATTTTTCTGGGTCGCCAGAATGATCATGGCCGGAATGGAATTTAAGAATGAAATACCTTTTGAAAACGTGTATTTCAATGGTATCGTCCGGGATGAACAGGGCCGTAAAATGAGCAAGTCGCTTGGCAATGGCATCGATCCTTTGGAAATGATTGATAAATTCAGCGCAGACGCCGTTCGTTTTACCATTGTAATGCTTAGTTCAGAAGGACAGGATATCAATATCAGTCCTAAAAGTTTCGAAATGGGGCGGAATTTTTCCAATAAAATCTGGAATGCCTTTCGTTTTCTCCATATGAATCTGAACCGGCCGGACACAGATTTTCCAAAATACCAGGACAGTCTGATTTTAGAAGATCGATGGATTCTTTCCAGGTTACATAAGGCGATCAGGGATGTTTCGGAAAATATCGGAAGATTCAGATTGAACGATGCTCTGAACGCTGTCTATCATTTCTTCTGGCATGACTATTGTGACTGGTATCTGGAAATGATCAAGCCGCGTTTATATAATCAGCAATCGAATGACCTTAAAAATGCTGCGCTGGCCGTCGCCTGCTATGTTATGAAATCATCTATGGAACTTTTACATCCTTTTATTCCATTTATTACGGAAGAAATCTGGCAGACTTTTAAAACCGGTACGCAAAAAAGTATTGTAATTTCCGACTGGCCGGAATTTAATGGAAACCTGATTAATGAACAGGCTGAAAGGGAAATTCAGTTAATTCAGGATGCAATTAGCGGTATCAGAAATCTACGGGCTGAAATGGAAGTGCCTCCCGGCAAAAAAATACCATTGTTTGTTGAAGCTGCGGATAGTACATGGAGTTTGATTCTTGATAATAAAAACCATTTTATATCGCTGGCTAAAATATCCGAAATCAATCGCAGCGATGGAACATTAAATAAATCGGATGCAGGCGTTCTGGTCATTAAAAATGTTGAGTTCTTAATTCCAATGGCCGAACTCATAGATCGCGATAAGGAAAAAGTCCGTTTAAGCAAGGAAATCGAAAGATTGTCCGGACTCGAAAAAACATTGATTAGTAAATTGAAAAACAAAAATTTCATCGATAAAGCTCCGGAAAACATTATAGAAAATGAACGTAAAAAATTAGCCGGAGTACAAGAAAACCTGGAGAAAATCAGAAAAAACTATGATAATCTTGTCCGAAGTAATTAGCGGGTTAACAGACATAAAGCTGATATATTACCGGTATGCATAAAGGCGCTAAGTTATTTGCAGGTTTTACATCAGCGGCCTGCTTGCTGAAGGTTAACCAAAGATATTTAATCAAACACATTAAAAAATGAATAAAAAGAAAAAAATAGCCGGCGAAGAGGAAATGAGGAAAAGAATCCGGCAGGATCTGGAAAATGGTGATTCCATTCCCAGCAAGGCTTCTTCATCAAAAGATGAAAAAGCGGTAGAAAAAGATGTTACGCTGCAAATGGAGTATATCAGAAAATTCATTAGAAATCAGATTGAAGAAGAAATCTATGCCTCGCATCCTGAATTTATTAAATGTGAAAACTATTTGGGCGAGATTCGCTGGCTGACTCCGCTGGAGATGGAAAACGATTATGAGTTTTTCCCGGTCACTGAATCCAGATTCAGCAAGATCATCAGTTTTTTCCGTAAACCGGTAAAACCTGATTGGGTTAATGATCCGATTTATGATGATTTAAAAGCAGAATTGCGGAAAGAGGTTGAAAAAGACACAACCGACCGGATTGAGAAATTTAACCAGGCGAAAGCGGCTAATGAGGAACGGGCAAAACATTTCCTGGAATCGAAAATTTTTCGCGAAGAACAGGATAAATTTTACAGCTCCAAACCGGGTTATAAAAAATACCGTAATCATGTCGGTGAAGAAAAATGGATGACTTTGGATGAATTTGAACATCAGGATGAGTTTTATGAAGAGGTTATTCCGTTAAAAAAGAAGATTATAAAATGGAGTTTAATCGGCGCTATTTTTATTCTGCTTGTTACGGGTTCGATCTATTTGTTTGATTTAATTAATCACAAGGAAATGCCTAAAGGATATATTGTTGTTAAGCTCAATGAGAGCAGGGGAAATCTGTATGTCGATCATAAATTAAGTGTCGGATTCAGGCCAGACAGAGCGTTTCCCATATCTGCGGGTACACACCATATTTCGGTTATCCTTCCAGGATTCATAAGCGAGCCGCGTTTCAGAGAAGTTACTGTCGGCGCTGGTGATACGACAACCATATCTTTTCGTTTTGTCCACAAAGAAGTCAAAGAAGGAACGTTGGTTATTATCAATGCGCCTTTTGACGATGCGGGTGTTTTTATTAATACTGATTTCAATGGCTATCTTCGCGATAGCGATTCGCTGTTTTTATCTGCGGGCGAATATACCATTATCGTTGAAAAAGAAGGGTATTTAAGCAAGCCGCAGCAGCATTCGTTAAAACTGAGTGAAAATGATACTATTCGTCTGAATTTTGAAATGTACCCTAAAACCCATGTAACCACTAAAACAACGATTAATCCGCTTACGGATATAGGTCTCATTGAAGTTCGTTCCAATATTCCCCGCGCCGAAATTTTTCTGGACGGTCATGAAACCGGCTTTCAAACAGATTATGTTTTACAGAAAATTCCTTATGGCAGGCATATCATCTCCGTATCAAAAGCCGGTTATCGGATATATCCCGAAGAGAGGGTTGTTAATCTTAATAAGTATCAGAAAGTTGCGCGGGCTGATTTTACGCTTAGCAGCACGACCAGGCAAATAAAAATACGAACCAGGCCGGTTGAAGGCACGATTTATATTAATGGCCGCCGGGTGGGATTCGGAAATTTTCAGGGATCACTTCCTTTAGGCTCGCATGAGATTACATTCGGAGATGTGGAATACTATGATAATCCGGGCAGCCGTACTATAGAAATAACCGAAACCGGTCCGGAGACGTATTTTTTCGATTATAAAAGCAACTTCCGGCTGGAATTTTCACCGGATGGGATTAAACCCGCCCATACGACGGCTTATATCAATACCGGTTATATTATCGAAGACCGTAATTTTAAAAACAGCACGGATACCGGGCCGGATATTCGAATTATTGATCCAATAAGCAGAAACGTCTGGTGGATGGGATATGCCTTTGAATACAGGAATCCGAGGGGAACCGACGCCATCATGCTGACCTTCAGTATTCCCGATAATGTAGATCTTTCAGACAGAATTTATCTTAAAATGTATGCATACGGTACGGACTCCGATTATCCATTAGTGTTAGATGGTAAGTCTTCTTATATGATTACTATTAATAATACGCCGTTCAGGAACAACGCCGTTCCGGCCTTTTCGCTTCCACAGGCCGGAGAAAACCGGTTTGATGAATATATGATCAATAATTTATTAAAAAAGGGATATAACAGAATTTTAATTTCTGCGGCAAATGAGGCTTCCGCTTATTTTGCTTTATGGAAAATCGTCATTGAGTAGGGATTGTATTTATGACGGATAAAGATCAGGATATTTTTGATTATAATAATCTTTCCAGCGTTAGCCGTCCTCTTGCCGAACGATGCCGGCCTCTTTCGCTTGCTGATGTTATTGGTCATAAAAACCTGATCGGGCCTGGTTCGATGCTGCGCCGGCATATAAGATCAAAATTCCTGCCTTCCATAATTTTATGGGGACCGCCGGGCGTGGGAAAAACTACCTTAGCCAGGGTTCTGGCGGCAGAAATAGACGCTAAACTGGAAAGCATTTCCGCTGTTTCTTCCGGCATTAAGGAAGTAAAACAAATTATTCAGGAAGCCGCTAAGTTACTTAAATACAATCAGCAAAAAACGATCTTGTTTATTGACGAAATCCATCGGTTTAATAAAGCGCAGCAGGACGCTCTCTTGCACGCTGTAGAGAACGGAACAATAACCCTGATTGGCGCGACCACTGAAAATCCGTCTTTCGAAGTTATTTCGCCTTTACTGTCCCGCTGCCAGGTTTTCCAGTTGGAAGAACTGACAAGCGATGATCTTGATCGTATTATAGACCGGGCCATTAAATCGGATGTTATTCTCAGTAAATACTCCTTTAAACTGAACTGCCGTGATGCCCTGAAATATTACAGCGGAGGCGATGCCAGACGTATGTTGAATCTGCTTGAGCTAGCTTTTAACCTGGTTGATAAGCAGAAAGAAGAAATTGAAATTGACGAATCTTTAATAAAACAGGTTTTGGATCAAAAAAAGTTGTATTATGATAAAAACGGAGAATATCACTATGATGTTATTTCCGCTTTTATTAAAAGTGTACGTGGAAGCGATCCGGATGCGGCTGTTTACTGGCTGGCGCGTATGCTGGATGCCGGAGAAGATCCTGTGTTTATAGCCCGGCGGCTGATCGTTCTTGCTGCCGAAGATGTTGGGAATGCGGAACCCTATGCGCTTACGCTCGCTAATGCCGGATTTGATGCGGTTAAAAATATCGGAATGCCTGAAGCCAGGATAGTTCTGGCGCAGGTTGTTACCTATCTGGCTTCGGTACCCAAAAGCAATTCCGCTTATCTGGCCATTGAAGAGGCGATGAATGAGATTAAAAGCGGTTCCATGCAGGCGGTTCCGAAACATTTGAGAAATGCCCCGACAAAACTTATGAAAGAACTCAAATATGGCGCAGGTTATAAATATCCCCACGATTTCTCAGGCCACTTTGTCCGGCAGGATTACTTACCCGATAATCTGAAAGACAAGGAATTTTACCTCCCGGGCATGCTTGGCCGGGAAATCAAACTTAAACAATATTTAAACGAACATTGGCCAAAACGTAAAGGAAAGGCAATTGATCGATAAAATTAAAAAAATAATTCTTGAAAAATATCTGGAAGTTCGCCTGAAACTAATTACCGATAAAACGGATGCTTATAATTTTCCGGCATTGATTAATAATTTGAAAAATGCTTTAATCATTTTACCGCAGCATACCGAAAAATTTATTCACGAGTTTCCATCCCGTTTATATTCAGCCTTTCCGGGAATCAACATTTCCACGTTTGATATCAGCGGTTTAAGGAAAAGCGATTGTAACTGGCTGGGCGTGCCTCACGTTCATTATCTGGATCAGGTAAGAGACGGCAACTTTGATATGGTTATTGATTTGAATCTTATTCCTGATAAGATATGCTCTTATATAACGGCATTCAGCGGAGCCTTAATCAAAATCAATCTGGTTTCCGGGCCTTATGATCATATTTATAATCTGCAGATTAAATCCGCTGAGAATAAATCAATACCTGAAAAACTCGAAAATATAATCAAATATCTGTATGTACTGAAAAAATCTGATCAATCAGGATCCAAACCGGAGTGAATTTATAATGAAATGGTTAGTTCTATTATTATCAGCGCTGGCGGTTTTGCCGCTTTATGCACAAAATGATTCTCTTATTCAGGTGGGTAGTTTTAATATCGAATGGTTTCCATGCAAAGATGACGGTGAACTTATGAAACAATACGATATTAATTTGCGCGTTCCTCCTACGGGAAAAGCCACCAATATGGATGCTCTTTTTTCACTTTTGAAAGAATTGGATATTGAATTGTTAGGCGTGGTGGAAATTGTTGATCCTTTTGTGTTGGAAAAAGAAGCCCAACTGCGGTTAGGACGGCAGTTTAAGGTTATTTATGCGCCGGGAAATGGTTCACAAAGTGTGGGTTTTCTGTATGATTCTTCCGTTCTCAGCCTAATCGGCCAACCGGAAATTTACGCCAGTATTATGATAGATCCTGATTCCTGGCTGCGGCCTGCATTTCGGGCTTGTTTTAAATATAAAGACAGCGGCTTTGACTTTCATGCCATTATTGTTCACCTAAAGGCGGCTCCCGGTGGATGGAACCTGCGAAAACAGCAATGGGAAGTACTAAGCGGTATATTGAAAGAAATTCCTGAAAAATACGGAGATCAGGATATTATTCTGATGGGCGACTTTAACAATGTATCCAAACTGCGCGTTGATGAGTTTATGCCTGTTATAGACAGCCTGAATTTTTTCTGGGCCACTTCCGAAATAGCAGACAGCGGCTTTTCCAATTACTGGCAACCGGATTATGGCGTTAACCGGATTGAAGGATCGCTTATCGATCACATATTCATATCAAACAGCGTTCGTGAAGAATATGTACCTGAATCCATAATTTTAGGGGGTATGTGCAGTGAAGGTAAATTGGAATACAGCGACGACGAAATTCCGGCATACTATGAATTGATATCTGACCACTGCCCGGTTTTCGGATCATTCCGGGCAGCGGCAGATAATGATTGATTTAATTAATCGTTACCGTTATTAATGCGGTAGAACCTATATTTCCGGCGGCGTCGGTCGCTTTTACAAAAAGTGTATGCGGCAGGCCGTCTGCTTTGGAAGAAGTATCCCAGGTAAAGGTCCAGGGTATATGCGGATTAGCTTGTTCTCTGGTTGAAATTCCATCCACAAAGAACTCAGCCTTTGATATTGCTGAAGCATCCTGAATATCCACGGATACGGTAATTTCACCGGTAATCGTAGTTATCGTCCCCGCAGGGTATAAAATTAAAGCAGTCGGAGGAGTTGCATCGCCGGCAGGGCCCGATCTCGGATATACGGTAACGGAAACAACAGGAGAAACCGCTGAATTTCCTCCGCTGTCATAAGCCTTGGCAAAGATCGTATGCTGTGTGGAATCCGAGTAGCTTGAAGTTACCCAGTCATACGTATACGGATAGGTATAGGTATTATGTACGGAATCGCCGTCAATAAAAAAGGCCACATTTTGAATAGAGCGATCATCATCGGCATGGGCTAAGATACGCACAGTGTTTTCCACGGTCTGCCCGGTTTGCGGATTCATAATAGTGACGGTAGGCGGTTCAAAATCCGGTGATTCAGCAATGATAAAATTCACAGGATCAGAATTCCCGGTATTACCTGTTTTATCGATGGCCATTGCCTGAACCACATGGGTTATCTTTCGTTCCCATTCCGTAATATCGAAAAGGATTGAATAAGGAATACTTGTACTTTCTCCTATTTTGACGCCGTCAACGTAACACCAGACTGTTTGAATTTCATCATCATCCGTGGCATTTATTATAATATTAATATTATCCGAAACTACCGCTCCTTCATTAGGATATATAATTCGCATCAGCGGTGGCGTAACATCTCTGGCATCAGGCAGATCGCAAGTGGAAATTATAAAGGATAACAAAATTAAAATACCTGCTATTTTTTTCATAAAGACACTCCGGAAAATAACCATTGTTTGACTTAGTGTACGAATTTATCGCTGTACAAATCAAGTCTTGTGATTTATCGCAAAGATTTCTTAATGCATGCGAAACACATCATCACAAAATCAGATAATTATTGCATTGAAAGATTCGGCTTATTATGAAAAATATTAAAACAAATTATCGAAATTACTTTATTAAAGAATCATAAACTAAACAATGGGATTGTTTTTGACACGATCTCTGATTAATTGATAGGCTTTTTCGGGATCAAGCTCATGTAAAAGCATTTTCTCCGTCTGGCAGGTAATATGATTCAGCAATGTTTTATAAGTATATGGAATACGGAAATATTCCAGAGCAGACTGGCCGGCGATACTCAGGTTTTCAGCGATCACTTTACCTGTTTTTAAACGAGCTATCAGCAACGCGGCGGCTCTGCCGATAATTTTATCATGCACGGTTATATCCTTTGGATTGAACCGGTTTCTTCCCAAAAAATCTGTTAATTCCAATAGCGGATAAAGCCATTTACCATCGCTCTGGAAAATGATTTCCTGTTTGTGATACACCATCAGAGAATGTTCCATTGCAGTCCGTTTCAATTATTTATTTCGCCGAATATAAGGCAGGTAAGTATGAGAACAAAATTATTCTATTTTTGGGTTAAAACAGAAAAATCGTGATAAAAAATCATAGGATTAATTATAAATTATTATCATCAAAATCTTCAAATTTCTGCGAGAATATGATTAGAATTGTTTCGATTATTCCCGAAATTACCAGCAAAGGTAGAGTGATAAAATAATAAAGCGTCATATAACCGGAAAACGAAACCTGCGGCAGTGAAAACAGGTCCGGGAAGAAGTAGGAAATATTGAATTGTATGGCCGCGGTAAAAGAAATGAAAGCGGCAGGTAGTTCAAACAAGGCTACCGGATTTGCCAGGCT
Organism: Calditrichota bacterium; assembly: GCA_003854985.1. Lineage (GTDB taxonomy): Bacteria > Calditrichota > Calditrichia > Calditrichales > Calditrichaceae > Zgenome-0002. Next base: position 10,803 of record RQOG01000171.1, on the reverse strand, counting down.
GACAAAATAATATTGGCCTTTCAGAGTATGGTAAGTAATCAGGCCAATATTTAGACCGGTCCAGATGGCGAATATAACGGGTAAACCCGGCACATATCCAGAGAAGAAATTCAGCAGTAAAGAAATTGAATTCATGCTGAATAAAAACAAGAACAACAAAGCCGGATGCCATTTCTTTTTTGCCCAGGCTTCCATCTTTTTTGCAACCCATAACGGGTAAGCCGTAAGAAATCGGATTTCTTTATAGTAAGCGGTGGGGGCCGCCGCATAACCGATAATAAAAAACAGGATACTAATCAAAAAAATTTTAATATGAATAATACTCAGTATGTTCAATATGTTTTCTATCATTTGGAGAATATTTCCTTGTAGCTTCTTATTCCGTAAGCGGTTTCAGCGGTTATAACGGCGTTAATCACCGATGATTCTACCGTATCGATCATAGAACTTGCCAATAAATCGAGGTCATAATCTATTTCAGGGTGGGAAATAACAAAAGCCACATCGCCGTCATAGCTGGTGTGGGATGGCTCAATACGGCGGGAAATACCAAAATGTACCCTTTCAGCCAGATAAGCCGCCTGTGTTTTGGAGATTTTGGCATTTATCATAACGGCGCAAAGAACGGTGTTTTCAGCCATCCCGACTTTTGGCTTTTGAGTTTCATGGAATGGCTTTAAATCGGCGAAAAAAATATCCTGCTCATTAATAGCGCCGGCAATAATATTATGATTCCTATCGTAAATATCACCCACCGCATTAACAACAGAAAGAGCGGTTATCTCTAATTTGCCGGATATAATATGCGCCACGCCCAAACCGCCCTTCATGGCATAGTTCAAACCACGCCATTTGCCAACCGTAGCCCCGGTTCCGGCGCCGACATTACCGGAAATCCTGTTGTTTTCCTTCGCATTTTTTAAGGCGATTTTGGCTTCTTCAATAGCCGGATATGCCGAAGCATCGCCTACATTTTTATCAAAAATAACCGCCGCAGGCACAATAGGCACAATGCCATAATCCGTCTGATAACCGATACCCCGGCTGTGTAAAATTTCCATGATACCTTGCGCTGCATGTAACCCGAAAGCGCTGCCGCCTGTCAGTAAGATAGCATGAACCGAGCTAATTTTTTTATCCGGGGCTAACAGGGCGATTTCCCTTGTTCCCGGAGATGCGCCCTTCACGGAAGCTGATGTGATGTTATTTTCCGGGGGTAGGATTACCGTACAGCCTGTTCCCTGTGCAGCGTTTGTATAATGTCCGATCAGAAATGATGAATTCATTTTTAATTTCATAGATAACCTGTGTTAAAAATCTACAATATTCAGGTAAATACAGGCAAATCTAAATTTCTATTTGTAAATTCGATAAAACTATTTATATTGCCGAAATTATAGGGTTTTTCGATGCTGAAATACGGATTCAGAATTTTATAATGCATTTATGCGTTAATCACCTTAATGATCGGCAATATGTGTCGATTATTATGCAGGAAAAAAATTGATATAATGATAAATGAGATGAAACAAATATTAATCGTCGATGACGAGCGGGATGTCCGTGAAATATTAAGAGATTTTTTTAAAATGCAGGGTTATGAAGTTCTTGTAGCCGAAGACGGACAGAATGCCCTGGATACATTTAATTCCAATAAACCGGACGCAGCCATCGTGGATATTCAGATGCCGGTCATGGATGGCATAAAATTTTCAAAAAAAGTACTAAAAAAGAACTGTAAATTTCCTATCATAATGATTACCGGTTACGTTGAGAAATACTCCTTTGATGATCTTATAGGCATTGGAGTTAAAGACGTATTAAAAAAGCCCATCGATTTACACATTTTAAAATCCAAAGTTCAGCAGTGGATTAACTGATTAATTGCTATAAATAAAAAAAGCCTGCTTAATATTCACAGGCTTTTTTCATTATACTCAGCATACTTAAGATTTCTTTTTGGGGCTGCCTTTTACGGCCTTTTTCTGATGATCCTGCCATTTTTTAATGGCGGCATATTTGGCGGCGGCGATTGTTTCACGATTAGCCTTTTCCGTTAATTTTCCACGGGATAAATCATCGACGGCAATATAACCGTTCAGCAGAAGCAGTTGAACAATCATATTATTGATAATTGTAGTTTCGCTGTAACCCTCGGCTATATATACCTTTTCGCAATCCTTATAGAATTTATCCGCAAACTCACTGTTATTGGGCAGCCACATTAATTGCTCATAAGTCTCAGTAAAGTTGTTCAGTTCAATATTCAGATTCGGCGTCACTAACAGCGGACTAAAAACATGATTTGTCGGCAACGGTTTAAAATGTTTTAATCGCGACAGATCGATGGTCTGTGAAGGATCATCAATTCTGGTAAGTCTGGTTTTACGCATATTTTCCATCTGATACAGGAAGAAATTGTATCGTTCGACTTCCAGGCTTTTCTTATAATCTTTAAATAACCAGCCGTATTTTTCTTCGATTTGTTTTTTAACTTCATTTTTAAACTGACTGATTTCCGGAGTTACATTACGAACTTCCTGAATTAGTCTTTTAACTTCCTGCGCCGCTTTTTGCGGTCCTGAAATTTCTTTACCCTTCTTGCCAAGATCGGTGGAAAGAATAGCGCATTGTATTTTTCTGCCTTTGCCTTTGCCGTCATCTCCGCCTTTAAGCAGATGAATGAATCTTCTTCTGATTTCCAGTTCATTATCTTCCGCAATGAAAGGATTACCGGCAGGTGTGCTTGCCAATGAGTTAAACATCTGACTGAATATACTCCGGTCAATAGGAATTACAATACTGTTAATTTCTTCCTTTTTACTAACGGCTTTGGCGTTAAACCGGTTTTTAATAATATCAAACTTTACATTTTTTATTAAGTATTCTTCTTCCTGATAAAAAAATGACTTACCTTCAAAAATCTTATTGACAATCACTTCAACGTCAATTTTGTCGATGCGTTTATAAGAAGAAGCCAGGTAATGCTTTTCCGTAAAGTTATCTTTTTCCCAGTCCAGTACTTCATCAAGATAATTTCCATGCTTATCCAGAACGTCAACGATGTTTTTATCACCGGTATAACGCAATAAAGTTCTCTGGAAATTAGGATTATCCGAACTTGTCGCTTTTTCTTTTCGCTCGCCGTGTGAATCTCTGTATAACAGGAAGTTTTCCACGTTAGAGTATTTGATTACGCCGGCTTCACTGCGCGCATAATTTTGTGCAGTTAAAATTATATCTATTTTGAACGGCATATGAATATCACAGAAACCGGTGATTGTGCTGCGTGAATTCAGATCTTCCACATTGCTGTCTGCGCTGCTCTCAAAAAGTGTATTATAAGAACGGATATATTCAGGATCGAAATCCGTTACCCGGGAAAAATCGCCCACTTCGGTGCCGATGCCGTATAAACTGCCGTCTTTAGCCGGAAATACATGAAGCATATCGCCGGCTACCATTTTTATCGCCCGTATACCGCTGAGATCTTTTTGAATCCATTTAAGCATCATCGCCGCCAGCATTTCCGATTTTCCAACGCCGCTGTCTCCGCTTATCATTACGCCGAACAAACTGCCATCGTCACCTTCAACGATAAAAAAGGAACCATGCACAGGAATACCGCCCATTTCCTTGATTTTTTCATTCACCATATTAAGGCGTGGTTTTTTTACATTTCCGTAATAATCGCCTTTCTTTTCCAAAGGAGTAATAATCGTTTTTATATTGCCCTGTGGGCCTTTTACATTAAAAAACCCGACTTCTGGATAAGATATTACTTTCTGCGGCGCGCCGAGGAATATGATAATATCCGGTATGAATTCACTGACTTCCTGCAGGCTCACGGAATCCGGTCGGAGTAATCTGTAATTATCCTGTAAGTATTTTAAATACGACTTTTGAATAATGTATAATTCATTTATCAGCCCGTCCGTAACAATCCGGCAACGATAGTCATCCGGATCCATCTTTTCGATAAATTTTGCAATTCTTTGGTTAAAAAAGCCTGAAGACGGCCGCGTTTGCATATTTTTTATAAATTCGCGCGGTGAATCGCTGTAAGACTTTTTATCGTCATTTTCAGGCCGGTCAATCTTATGAAATGGATACTCCCGTTTTTTGGCATCGGTATTCATGCGTGTGTGTGTTTGTACCGGCTGCTCTGCGGCAATAACACCGCATTTCTGCAAGGCTTTATTTATCCATTCAAGAGAGCCGTTTTGATATTTTAATAAAGCTTCATTTTTCATCTGTGGATTTATATAAATTGAAAAACCATGTTGTATCATTTCATTGATACTTGAATTCTGCCTGAGATATTGTAACTGAACAATCTTTATTAAAATATGGTTGTAACGGTTGTAATAATCGGTCTGCAGGGAGACGTTCATACAGTTTGTAATATATAAAACATTTTGCCTTACATACTGACGGATCTCAGATTCATGGATTTTATTGTACTTTCTTTGTTCAATAAATTCATAGATATCGCGTAAGTATACCGGTAATATTTTTTCCGCAAATAATTTGGTGTCGGGCTCTTTATGATTCTCCAGTTGTTTAAAAAGCCGGTCAGCCACACCGGATAATTTTTCAGGCAATAATGGCTCGGATTGCAGCAGATAAACTGATAAGAGCTGGTTTCGATAGCCGGTTTCATGATTTAGTATTCTGGTTTTTAAATCAGTATAAAAATATCCGATTATTTGTTCGCCGTAAATATGGGACTTTATCACCGCATTGTTATTGAGTTTTTCAATCAGTCGATCAATCGCGATTTCCATGCGCGATTCCGCTAAAGATTTTCCGGTAATTTCCTCAAAGCGGGTTGCAGTTTCATTAAACAATTCCAAAACAGAAGGTTCCGACAACTCTTTTTCAAATGGAAGGTTAAAGTGAAGCAGTAATTCCCGGATATACTTTTTTAAAATCAGATTATAACCTTCAAGTTTGGCCAGATCACCGGATTCGTCTTTTTCGTTGGCGTTTAAGGCCAGCATTTTCACTTTGGAATCAGAAAATAAAATCCGTTCCATTTCAATAAGTATTTCCAGCATTATCAGTTTTTCATCGGGATCATCCAGAAGATGAGAATCGGGCTGGAATTCCAGTTTGCTCTGTACATATTTGAGGATGGAAGGTTTACCGTATTTTGTGAGCGCTGTATTAATGGACAGATTTCTAATTGCCGGAATAATCGGATGAATTTGTGGCAGCAGATTTTCAAAAATTTTTGAAAAAGCCTGGCTATTGATAAATTCAGCTAAATCCCGGCATTGGCCGATATTTTCATAGAATTCTATAACGGCATTTTTAGAATCATCAATTGAGTTAATCGATACGCCTGATGCCTTGGGAAATGGATGATAAAGAGTCTTGGTCGCGTTAATACGTATGCTGTTGAGTTTGTTCTTTTTAAGATTTTTCACGCCGCTGTAATCTTCTAAAACACAGTTTACAAAGGCCTCTTCGGAAACAGTGGTAAATATTTCTTTAAGAGCCGCTTCCGATTCATAGCTGTTATCGTGATTGTTTTTAAGCTCGTAAAAGCGTTTCCAGTATTTGAGAAATATGCTTAAAGCCGTCCTGATTTCTTCTTTGAAAATCTCGTAACTTCTATCAGTGCCTTCTACCAAGCCACCTAGGGAAAAACGCACAAATCCGGTTGGAAATGGTATGGCGGCTAAGCCTCTTTCCTCTGCCAGCGTCTGGGTAAATTTTTCAAGATCAAGATAAGAGAAGAAATCCTGTAAAGCCAGGTTAAATAAATAGGAACCATCGGAATCCAGTATTTTTATATTTTCAAATCCGTTCGATTTCAGAGCGGCAGCCGCAACTTCTTTGGCCATGGTCAAACGTTTGTTGGATTCTACCCTGAAAATCCGGTTAATCCGGAATTTGTTAAGTTCCTGGACAATATGGTTTTTATAATAGCTGAAGAATGCTTCGCCTTTATATTTAAAGTCATCCGGGAGCTCAAGCACATCCAGTTTATCGAGCGACAGAAGTTCATCCAGAAGAAAAATATGTAACGGACTTCCTTCAAAAAGTGATTCCCGTTTTTGATCGGTCCTGTTCACGTCAATTCTCTGGGGCTGGTTGATACGTCCCTGCTCCTTAATGAAAAATTCGAGATTCTTTTTAATCCGCTGGCGCGAAGCGTCTTTGGGCAGATTTTCATCCATTTCATGTTTAATTTTCCGGGCCTGTTGAGCAACTTCCAGAACATTAACAAGCATAAACAAGGAATTGGAATTGCCATAATCGGCGCTGGACTGACTTTCCGCGAAAGTAAGCACATCTTTACGGGATTCGGTAACGGCCAATGCGCCAAGACGATCACCGGTGGCGCCAAGGTTTTTAGTGGTAGAAAGAGCCGCCACCATCGATATTCGGGTATAGGCGGCAATATTGTTTATGATGTATTTGGAAATAGTGCGCCATTTGGGCTCTTCAGGATCTTCGATTTTCACCGCGTCATTATAAGCTTCATCCAAAAACAAGGTTAATAGGGTGGATGAAATGAATTTTAAAAACCGGATTAATGATAAACTGTTGAAATCCGTAAAGCCCGATGGGTTCGAAGGATCATTAATCAAAACAGAAGAATTTGAACAAAACCGGTCCCATAGACTGCCTGTTTCATCAAATAATTGAAAGGAGCTTTTTATACGTTCCAATTTGGTCAGAAAACGTTCGTAATCAATACGTCCGTTTTCATCCAATTCGATCTCGATATCAAAAGGATTAATATCAAACTTTTCTATGGGAAATAAATCTTTATATTCCCAGGCCGCCTGCTGATTAAGGAAAATAAACGGTTTGGTTTTAAAAGGATTCAGAATCAAATCCCGGATAATCATCTGAACGTCATCGGAAATAGATGTTTTTTCCAGGTTACCGAGACCGGAAATAAATTCGTTAATAATTTTTTGTTCATCGGGATTCAATTTGTCGTATTTGGAAACAATCCCTAAATCGATCAACAGGTTTCTGAAACGTCCTTTGTTGTTCGCTTCATTTTCTACCTTTGTCAGATAGGCTTTGTATTTTTCAAGAAACAGGTTTAATCCGAAATTTTTATGAAAATGTGTATGAAGCGTTCTTTCGTAATTATCGGGCATTACTCCCAAAATTATTTTGCAACGTTCGATAACCTCTTTTTTTACGGTTTTATGTTTCTTTTGCAATAAATACTCACCGTAAGTCTTAATCTGATTTCTGCCCCCACCTTCCACGATGGTTGTAATATGAATATCACTGCTTCCGGAATAGAAATAATCTTTCATCCGGGCTTCAAATTCCGCTAAAAGCACCCGGTTTATTTCCTTATGTTTTTCAGGAACTATGATGTTTTCCACCAAAAAGAGGAAAGCGGCGAATTTTGATAAGGTATATTTATCAATTAATATCTGGCGGGCAAATTCATCAAACTTATAAAGAATTATATCCTGTTCCGGATTTTTCGGGTCAGCTAACTGCTCGCTCTTTAATTGTTCCAGTTCCGCTTCATAATCACTGATTTTTTCTTCAGCCGCCAGGCGGAATTTTTGGATAATTTTATTATTCACTTTTTCCAGAATTAAGCGCAAGTTCAGCTGCGTATTGGCAGGCGCGCCCAGTTTTTTGGTATGCACTTTATTCAATGTGTTAATAATCTCGTTATGAAAAGCGAAAACAAGACAGGTGTTGGAAGCCGACGCTTCCAGTGATGCATCAACAAAAATCATCCTGCTTAACAGCGGAAACCATTTGTGATCCTTTAAAAAATTTGTTCTTAAATGCTGGGCGGTTATAACAAAAATGCTGGTTGTGTCATTGCAAATCTGTTCATAGACCTCTTCCGGGGAATTATACTCGATTACCCGGACAACATTAGGCTCAAAAACCTCTTCCTTAATTAGTTTTATAACCGTATCAGCACGACCGGAAAACATAGTCCGGATAAATCCGTTTAATCCCTTAAAATTAACTGTAGATTCTGTTTGTTCGAGAAATGCATTTTTTTCTGCCTGCGTCGTGTAATGCGTGCTCTGAATGACCATTTGATCAAGAACATCAAGCAGATAATTCCATTGCGCTTCTTCCACACTGTCGGTTATTCCGATAATATCCCTGAATTTACGCAATTCGTTTACATTATCGCCTAAGAGAACCTTATAAAGAAATTCAATGGTTCTGTTGGTGACAGGAGGCGTGCCTATGGAGAAATCATGCATGTTAAGAATATTGCGTATCTGTAATTTTTCCTCTTCGGTGATTAATTCAATATCCATTAACTGCGTAAGCTTGTCTGTAAACGATTTTCTGCGGCTGCTGTATTCATAGTTTTTTGAATTTTCATGAGGAAAAATCATCAGCGATACATCAACATAACCAGGTATAGCTTCCTTTAATTCCAGCAGGCGTTTATTGATTTCCAACTGCTGACGCGCAGGATCATCCGGTTCTTCGAAACATAAACGGACAAAATTGGTGAGACTGTCAAAAATTCTGTCCGGTAGAAAGTTTTCTGCGCGTTCGCCTAAAGATGTATAAAGATTAATAAATCGCTGAGCTTCGGTATTCAGCTTAAGCTTAGGTTTTCCATATATTTCCATGGCTTTATCTTAATTTTATTATATGTTTCCGTTTTTTTGCATAAAACTACAATATTTATGCGCTTTTAGCAATCAAAGTTATCAGAAGAATATGACTCTGAGAATAATAATCAGACAATAAATTGCCGCATATCCGCCAGTTGTTCAGGCTTAAGTCCAATGGAAGCGGGAGATGAAGTCGGTTTTGTATTTTTTAGTTATAGATTGAAATTATTTAACCGGCAGCCATTCCTGTGTTCTAAAAAAGAATAATAAGTACCCGCGGACTTTCAATTTTCCGTCCTCTAACCACATTTTGCAATCGTAAACTTTACCTTTTTTAGGATCCAGTATCCTGCCGTTTTTATATTCGTCACCGTCTTTTTCCAGGTCTTTAAGAATTTCCATACCTAAAAGTTTTTGATCTTTACGCGGGTCATCATCCGGACATTTATCACAAACAGGATAGGGGTTGTCGCCGGGTTTAATAATTAATGAATCGATTTTACCGTAAAATTTGCCGTCTTTTTCAAAGATTAATACGATGGATTTTGGCTTGCCGGTTTCATCGTCAATTGTCATCCATCTACCGGTGATTGAATTTTCCTGGCTTAAAAGAAAGTTAAAAGAAAAAAACAGTAATAATAAAGCAAAAAGCAAACGTCCGGTTGACATAACTTACTCCTTTTTTAATATAAGGTCGAAAGACAGGGCGAAATATAAGCCGGAATCCTTTAATAAGTCAAAAATTCTTTTTACGAAAGTTAATTTCAATTTTTTTGGAATCAATGAACTATGGAATTATTTTCAGTTTGTTTAGATGGGTGAAATAAACAATGAAAATTTATATAATATCCGATTTACATTTAGACTATAAAGCAAACCTGGAATGGTTAAATCATGTTCTATATCGTCCATATCAGGGAGATATTCTGCTGCTTGCCGGTGATATTAGCCATAATTATCAGCAAATAAAGCGGGAGTTAAAGCATATCAGAAGTAAATTTAAAAAAGTCTTTTTTACGCCCGGAAATCATGATCTATGGATTCATAACCACGATTGGACTGATTCGCTGGAAAAGTTTAAGGCGCTTATGGAATTTTGTGAATCAGAAGACGTGACGACAAAGCGTGAAGACATTTTGATCAATAATAAAAATATTCGTATTATTCCGCTTCATGCCTGGTATACCGAACCGGGGCAGGGCGACGATCATTTATATTGGCCGAAACCGGGCGAAGATAAATCAAACAGGATGTGGAGCGATAATGTACATATTCAATGGCCGGCTAACGAACGGGATTTCAGTCCGGTTAAATATTTTCTGGCCTTAACGGAAGAAAATAACATGGATAAAAAGGCCGACCTGATCATCACAATGAGCCATTTTTTACCAAGAGAAGAAATGATGTTTAGCGAATTTCCTCCTAAAGTCAATCCTGAAATAATGAAAAAATATGACCGCAATCCTTTGTTTAATTTTAGCAGAGTGGCTGGATCAAACCTTATCGAGAATAAACTGCGCGGCTTAAAATCAAATATCCATGTCTATGGCCACCAGCATATAAACCGGGACCGTGTTATAGAAGGCGTCCGGTATATTTCGCATTGTCTGGGCTATCCTTCGGAACGCAGGCGCGGCCTGATACAAAATATCGGGGCCGGATTAAAAATAATTTTTGATTCAGATTTACACCAAAACGGATTAATTTAGCAATTAATTTCTCAGCATTTTATAAATAAAGACGGCTCCTCTAAAATTTTGTTAAAATATTCACAAAATTATTTGCATTAGCAACAATCCTTATTTAAATTCACATGTGAAAAATATCACAGCGTGAAAAACGTAACGGAACAATATGACAACTGCATTAAAATCAGTAGAACGGTTAATCCTTTATCAACGGTTGTTGAGAAATCTTTCTCAGCAGAAGGTTATCCATGTTTATTCTCATGAATTGGCAGCTTTAGCCAATAATACATCCGCTCAGGTACGGCGGGATTTAATGCAAATCGGTTATTCCGGAAATCCCGTTAAAGGCTATGTTGTCGATGAATTATTATCGGTGATTCTTGATTTTCTGGAACCGGGGCAAACCCAGAAAATTGCTCTGGTTGGGGTGGGAAATTTAGGACGGGCTATACTTTCTTATTTCAGCTATCAGCAGCCATACCTGGATATTGTCGCTGCTTTTGATATTGATCCGATAAAAGTAAACC
>RQOG01000170.1 GCA_003854985.1 Calditrichota bacterium | reverse complement strand
TCTGGTTGGTAACGGACGGATTTAAGGAAAGAATACCCCGGTATTCATCCAGTTCGTACTCCGTCTCTTCAAGTTTTTTAAAGGAGCCTTTGTATACTACATCTTCTATGGTACTAATCGCATTTAACTGGCTCTGGCTGGTTATATTGGCGTAGTCACCGAAATTAACCGCCGCCAGCCCGTCAAGCGCATTCGGCTCACCTACACTTACCGAAATCCAGACATTTATCCGGTCTACTTTTTTATTGGCATCCCAGTTCCATTTTATAGGATCGTTCAAAAGCCCCTTTTCGAAATTGGCCCGGTACGATTCATCAATAAAGAAATACCTGTTCTTTTCAAAATCTGTGTTTTTAATCTTTTCTGTATTAGACTGAGCGCCGCCGCTGATGGTTAATTCTTTTTGTTCGCCTTTTTCGATGGAAGCGATGCCTGTAAAATTAAGATTGCCGATTTTCATATCCGTCTTGAGTCCAAACAGACCTTTGTTGGAACCGCCGAAAATAACATATTTGGTCGAAGGTAAAGACAACCCGATATTGCCGGCTTCAATACTCTGCACGATTTCATCTTCATCACCCTTGTAACGCAGCTTCAATGTATTTTCAATTTCCATAATGGCTTCGCTGTTCTGCTCCACCGACACCGTAACCTTTTCGCCGATATGACCCTCAACGGTAAACTGCTGGGTTTGTTTAAACCGGGGACTGAAGGTTCCCTGGTCTTCCAGTTGAGAAACCGCGGAACCGGACCGTTTTTCCGTTCTGCCGGAAAGATCAAATGATATATTGCCTGTGACTTTTAAACCGATCCGGTCCGAACCGAAAATCCGGGTGAAGGTTTTGCTTTTTATTCGGAAGGGTATATCCAGCCTGATGGCGCCGAATTCTTCTTCTTTTTGCAATTTATACTTATCCAGAATGGCTTTCTTCCAGGCCTGCTCTTGGTCATACCGGATACGAAAACGGACATAATCATCCAGATCCATTACCGTGGGCAGAAAAAATTCGGTCTGATCCAATGATTCACTTATGGAAATATACTGACCTGTGGAATCCAGCGTTACCGAGCGTTTATATTTAACCGGCTGGACTTTGAACAGGGCCGAATCCACTGCGATTCTTTCCAGTCCGACAATTTCCGGCTCAAATAAATTCACAACCCTCTGGGGAGGAGGCGGCTGGATTCCTAACTGGGCAAAAGATAAATCAGGCAGAAATGCCTGTATAAATATCAGAGCAGCCCAGACCTGGAAGCGCTTTTTAAAATTCCTTTTTATAATCTTCAATCTTGTTTAAAATGACTTTCGCTAACTTACCTGAATTACCGTAACTATACTTCTATAGGAGGTCCTCCATGGAACTGGCTGTTATTAAAGGGTGCAATATACTCATCGTCTTTCTATATTTCAAGACTAAATTTTCTCCACTATGCCACAAAATCCCCGTACTAATTTAGTTTAGAACTCCTACCGGAATTTACGTATATTCCGGTGGTTTAAAGAGCTGAGTAGTTTTGTAACGCTTGTTTTAAATTCGGGTTTCATCTTGTTTTATTTAATTTGAAATTAATATTAACCCGGAATAGCGATAAAATATTGATAAAGAACATAAATCATGAATACCGGAACAATATAGTGATTATCCAATTACAACAGAATAACAGAACAAAATCAACCGCTATTATATAAAATGAAATTAATTAACAGCTATATTATCCGCGAACACATTCTGCCTTTTTTCTATGCGTTGTTTGTCATTATGTTTATTCTGTTGATGAATTTCCTGGTTAATTACATTAACGAATTATTCGGTAAAGGTTTATCGTTTCTGACCATAGTCCGCCTGATTTTTTTCAACCTGTCCTGGATGCTGGCGCTCGCTGTGCCAATGGCTACTTTGGTTGCGGTGCTTATGGCTTATGGCCGTTTTTCGGCTGATAACGAAATTACTATCCTTAAATCCAGCGGCATCAGCGTATTTAACATTATTCGTCCCAGTCTCTATGTGGGAATTTTCCTGACCATACTCATGATCTATTTCAGCGACCAGATTTTGCCGGAATCCAATCACCAGGCCTCGCTGATGTTTCGTTCGGTACGGCAGAAAAAACCAACGCTAAATCTGAATGAAAATATTTTTTATACGCTCGATAAATATACTATTGTTGTCGAGAAAATAGAAAGGCCCCTAGCCGAAGAATGGCTGAGTCTAAACGCTATGCTGGGTCCCGAATACCACGGACAAAAAGAAATGGACAGGCTTCGTTATCTGACTATTTACGACCGCAGCGATCCGGTAAAAGATGTAACCATTACCGCAGAAGAAGGTTATATGGTTTATTCTTCAGCCCGGAAGGCATTAATATTCACTTTATTTGACGGGGAATTTCATGAACTGAATACCAGTGGTTATTCAGATTACAGACGATCAATGTTCAAAAGACAGGTTGTTTATGTTCCGGCGGAAAATTTTGAATATGAAGAAGAAAAACAGGACGGCCGGGGCGACCGTGAAATGACTATAGCGATGATGAAAGAACGGGTCGCTTCGTTCGAAGGACAGGTTAAAAGTCAAAACAATAAAATAAAACAATATACGGATGAAGTTTTTCAACTGGTCGACAGTTTTATGGTATACCAAAGAACTGACTCACCGGTTGAATTTGCTCAGGTTAAGATCTCCCCTGTTCAGAAAAAAAACGCCCTGCAAAAAGCCATCCGGAAAGTACAGCGCCGGGAGCAGCAATTTAAAACCATAAACAGCATTACGAACAGTAATGAAAAAAATATAAACAAATATATGGTGGAAATTCATAAAAAGATTTCCATACCTTTTGCCTGTATTGTATTTGTATTGGTTGGCGCCCCGCTGGGGGTGATGGCCCGCAAAGGCGGAATGGGCGTGGCCATCGGAATCAGCATTTTGTTCTTCCTGATGTACTGGGTTTTTTTAATCGGAGGAGAGAATCTGGCCGACCGGAAATTTTTATCGCCGGCATTTGCCATGTGGGCGCCAAATATTTTTGTCGGCATCGGTGGATTATATTTAACCTGGCGGGCAGTTAAGGAAACTACTTTTATTCCATGGGATCGCATGTTTAGATTTTTAAAACGATTGATCATGAAAGGCGGCACACGAAAATGAAAATTCTGGATATTTATATCCTGAAACGCTTTCTGATCAATCTGGCCGTTGCCGTCGTTACCTGGCTGGTTATTTTTATGGTAGTCGATATCATCGAAAACCTGTCTAAGTTTTTAGACCGGAATGCTACCATGCAGCAGGTTGGTATGTACTATCTGTATTATATACCTCATATTTTCAGCCTTACCCTGCCCGTTTCCATGCTGCTAAGCTCCCTGTTTACAATGAGCCAGCTGGCTCAGCATAACGAAGTTGTGGCACAACTTTCTTCAGGGATTAGTTTATACCGGATTCTTCTGCCTCTTTTTATCTTAGGCGTCCTGTTTAGCACCGGGGCCGGATATTTTAATGAAATCGTTGTGCCGTATACCAACCAGCAGAGATATGATTTAAAAAGATATGAAATTGACCGGATTACGCGGCCTTCCGAGCAGGCCAGGTCGAATATTTATCGCCAGGACAAGGACGAACAGAAGATTAATATCCGCATGTTTAACGGAAAAACAAATACCGGGAAAAATATCAGTATTAAATACTTTGATGGTCCCGTTCTTGTCAAAAGAGTCGACGCCAGAGATATTATCTGGGAAGAAGATCACTGGCGACTTCGTCAGGGGAAGGTGAGGACTTTTAAAGACGGCGCTGAAATGATTCATCTTTTTGAAGATTCGGCCTTTTACCAGAGCAGAATCACGCCGGGCGACCTGATAGAAATTCGGAAAAAACCCGAAGAAATGAGCTATTGGGAACTGTCCAAATTCATACAGGATCTCGAAGCTATCGGTGCGGATAACAGGCGCTGGATTGTTGAAAGGCATTTAAAGATTGCCCTGCCGTTTGCTAATTTTATCGTTGTTTTATTAGGCGCGCCGTTGGCTTCCAGAAAGAGACGGGGCGGAATGGGTTTAAATTTCGGTTTAAGTTTCCTGGCAAGTTTTGTCTATTTTTTTATTCTGCGGGTCGGACAGGTTATGGGACAGCAAGGTAGTTTAGATCCCGTTTTAGCCGCATGGCTGGGCAATCTTATTTTTATAGTTATCGGCCTGTATACGCTTCTATCCGTTAGAAAATAAAATCAGCGGTTCTAAAACGAAAATTACAGGAACATCAACAGGCTAAATGCCATTATGATCATGCCCGATACCAGGCCATAAATGGAGAGATGATGCTGGCCATACTCCCGGGCCGCCGGTAATAATTCATCCAGAGAAATAAAGACCATGATACCCGCCACAGAGGCAAACACAAAGCCGAAAACAGATTCACTGACAAACTGAAAAATAAGAAAATATCCGACGATCGCGCCGACAGGCTCGGCAAGTCCCGAACTGAATGACAATAAAAATGATTTTTTACGATTGTTGGTGGCGTAGAACAACGGAATTGAAACCGCAATCCCTTCCGGAATATTATGGATGGCAATCGCCGTGGCAATCGGGATACCAAGATTCGGATCGTCCAGCGCAGCCATAAAGGTAGCCAGACCTTCAGGAAAATTATGAATGGCAATCGCCAGCGCCGTTAAAATACCCATGCGTTTCAGTTTCTGCATATCCTTTTCACTGGGTTCCGTTTTCAATTCTTCCAAAAGGTGCATTTCATGCGGATTTTCATAAGAGGGCACAAATTTATCGATGAGGGCGATCACTAAAATACCGGTAAAAAATCCCGCCACAGCTAACCAGTTGCCGGCAATATAGCCAAAAGAATCAACCAGGGCGTCTTTAGCTTTTACAACGATTTCAATCATAGAAACATAAATCATAACTCCAGCGGAAAACCCCAGGGCCAGGGATAAAAACTTGGTATTAGTCCTTTTTGTTAGAAATGCCATAGCGCTGCCGATGCCCGTTGAAAGCCCGGCAAACAATGTTAAGAAAAATGCAACGAGTAGATTTGATTCTTCCATTTTATCATCAAACAGGTAATAATTTTGAGATGGAATATATCAATATTTTGTAATTCGCAAAATTTTTTATTTTCAGAATAATCACTTAATAAAAAATAATCTGTAAGTGATGCACCCCTTGATTTAAGCTACAGATTGCTATCGGGTTATAACTGAATTGAGGTATTTTTTTAACCGGGATTTAGTTAAAAGTACGCCGATTTCCTGAGTCTGTTAAACAGCCGATGAAAGCAATAACCGCCTGTTTACTCCTGAAAATGATGCCGGATTATTTTTGCTTCCTTCATAAAAATCACATCTTCACTGATATTGGTGGAGTGATCTGCTATTCTTTCCAGGGAACGGGCAATACGTACATAATGGAAACCATTGTCCAGCTTATCCCGGTCTTTTTTACATACTTCTATGGTGCGTTTAACAAATCCATCATAAAAATCATCTACTTCGTTGTCCATTTTACAGACCTGCCTGCCTAGTTCAGCGTCCTGATGGATAAAAGCATTCACGGCCAGATGAAGCATTTTGCAGGCCATCTCTCCCAATGCAGGAATATCGTCTTTGGTCTCCAAAATTTTACCGGCGTCTATGTTGATTACCGTACGCGCAATGGTAACGGCATGATCACCGATTCTTTCCAGATCATTGTTCATTTTCAAACCGCCTACCGTAAACCTCAGATCTACCGCGACCGGTTGCTGCATGGCTAATAGTCCTAAAAATTTGTCTTCAATTTCCACTTCCGTCCGATCGATTTTTTTATCGTCGTCAATAATCTTCTTAGCCAGTTTTTCATCATTAGTCACGAAAGCCTTTATTGACTGATGAATATTATGTTCCACCTGATTGGAAAGGAATATTAAGTCCTTTTTTATATTTTCGAGGTATTCATGAAATTTTTCTTTCATATCATTTATCCTACCTGGTTTAGTCCTTTTAACCGAATCTGCCGGTGATATATTCTTCAGTCAGATTCTCATTGGGATTAGTAAACAACGTTTTTGTATCGTTAAATTCGATCATTTCACCCAACATCATAAAAGCGGTGAAATCGGATATACGCGCGGCCTGCTGCATATTATGGGTTACAATGATAATCGTATAATTTTTCTTTAATTCAATGATCGTTTCTTCGATTTTACCGGTTGAAATCGGATCAAGCGCTGACGCCGGCTCATCCATCAAAATAATTTCCGGTTTGTTAGCCAGCGTTCTGGCGATGCATAACCTCTGCTGTTGTCCACCGGATAAATCCAGGGCGGATTCATTAAGCCTGTCCTTGGTTTCTTTCCACAAATCAGCCTGTTCCAGGGCGGATTTAACGACTTCTTCTATGGTATGCTTATCAGATTCTCCGTTCACTCTGGGACCAAACGCCACATTTTCCCAGATTGACATGGGAAACGGATTGGATTTCTGAAACACCATGCCCACTTTCTTCCGTAGTTCTTCAAGACGGATGCCATTGGCATAAATATCCTTATTATCAATCAGAACTCTGCCTTTCAGATAAGAACCCGGAAGCAGATCATTCATCCGGTTGAAACAGCGTAAAAGCGTGGATTTTCCGCAACCTGAAGGTCCGATAAATGCCGTAACTTTTTTCCCGGGAATCGATAAATTTATATTTTTTAAGGCATGCGATTCCGGATTATAGAAGAAATCCAGATTTTCCGTCCTGACGACCTCATTACGTTTAACGGATCTATTATCCTGTTCCAAACTATTTTTTTCCGTCACCGGAATTATCTCCATGAAAAATTATCCTTAACTAAAATGCCGAGGTTTTTAATTTCTTTCTTAATTGATTTCTGAGAAAAATAGCCAGCAGATTCAGGGCAACAACAATAGCAATTAATAACAAAGCCGTAAGGTAAACCATTGGTTTAGCCGCTTCCACATTGGGCGATTGAAATCCCACATCATAAATATGAAATCCTAAATGCATGAATTTACGGTCTAAATGAAAAAATGGAAAGGTCAGATCGAAAGGCATGGCCGGGGCAAGTTTTACCACGCCGGTAATCATCAGCGGAGCAACTTCGCCCGCCCCGCGGCTTACGGCTAAAATGATACCGGTTAGAATACCCGGCATAGCATTAGGCAGCACTATTTTCCGGATCATTTGCCATTGTGTGGCGCCCAAAGCCAGCGCGCCTTCCTTATTTGCCCGGGGCACCGCAAGCAAACCTTCCTCCGTAGCTACTACAACCACCGGAAGCGTCAGCAGAGCCAGGGTCAAAGACGCCCACAAAATGCCCCCGGTTCCGAAAGTCGGTTCCGGAAGCTTATCGCTGAAAAACATCTGATCAATAGAACCGCCGAAATAATAAATGAAAAATCCCAGTCCGAATATACCAAAAACAATGGAAGGCACGCCGGCCAGATTGCTGATAGCCATGCGTATGGCCCGGATAATAACGCCCTGATGCGCATATTCATTCAGATAAATGGCCACCATTACACCCAACGGCACTACGGCAATGGACATCAAAATTACCATGAGCACCGTGCCGAAAATGGCCGGAAAAATTCCGCCTTCCGTATTCGACTCACGCGGTTCGGCGCTCACCAATTCCCAAAGTTTGGAAATGTAATGTACACTTTTTGAGAATACATTCATTTGGTTAGGCAGATAAAAACGAACTATTTTTGAAGCTTTTAAGTCGACCGCTCTGTCGTCCGCCAGGGATAAAGTAAAATTTATCTTCCGGTCGATTTCCGTATATTCCGCCAATTTATCGGTTAGTTTTTGATACGGTGCGCTGATCGATTGTTCCAGAGTTACCGCCTTGCTCTTTAAGATTTCTAATTCCTTTTTCTCCGCAGGCGTTAACATATTCTGCTTAAATTCCAGCAGGGATATCTCGCGTTGTATCCTGGTTAAAGGCGCCAGCAGATCATTTATCTGTTCCTGTATGTCCAGCAGGTTTTCATGGTTTTTCTGCGCCGAATCAAACGCTTTTTTTGCTATTGAAATTATTTTTTCTTCGCTATAGGTATAATTGGAATCCCCTATTTGAACGGAAGAAATATAACCATAGGCGTTTCCATATTCCTTGCGTTCAAATACAACGGCAAATTCAGGCTTATCACTGCTCTTAATGGTCGCATTGTTAATCCAGACAAAATCGATGCCATAGACATCGCGGTTACCTGTTTTAAGCTGGGTGTTATTAATTTTTACAATGCCGGAATCCGTATGCTCCTTCCTGGTTTCTTCCGTCCATAGTTCTCCAAGATATTGCCTGTCGTCTTTTGTGGTTATATGAACGATTTCGCCGGGCCAGAAAAAACCTAATCCACGCGAAAGAATGATGACGACAATCCAGATAACCATGATCAGACTGATCACTAACCCTAATGCCAGGGCAAAGATATATTGTTCCCCCTGTTTCTTTTTATAAAACTTATCAATATTCATAGTTAAAACCTGGCGTATTTTTTTCTCAGCTTGTCACCGATAATCGATGAAATCGTATTCAATACAAATGTAAATGCAAATAACAACAGCGCTGTTAAAAACAGGACTCTGTATAAGGTGCCCCCCACAGGCGCTTCGGGAATTTCCACTGCAATACAGGCGCTCATTGCCCGAAAACCGTTAAAGGGATTGATATCCAGAATAGGCGTATTACCGGTGGCCATCAGCACAATCATTGTTTCACCGATGGCCCGGCCCAGTCCCAGCATAATCGCTGCAAAGATACCCCCGGCCGCTGCGGGTACTACAATCCTGCGGACGGTCTGCCATTTAGAAGCGCCCAAAGCCAGCGATGCGGAAACAAGGGATTCCGGCACATTGCTCAAAGCATCTTCCGCTACGGTAAAAATAATCGGAATGACGGCAAATCCCAGCGCAAATCCCACAACCAGACTATTTCTGGTTTCATAAGTCACGCCGATAACGGAAAACAACCATTGCTGAAAATTTCCCGCAAAAAAAACCCGTTCCGCTAAATCCGCAAAACTAAATGCCGCCGCTAAACTGAGTATAACCGGAACCAATGCCAGTAAAAGTTCAAATCCGGTTTTTAACCCCGTTTTATGCCCGGCAGGAATAAAACGCCACAGAACAATGGTAATGTAAAAAAAGACGGGGATCAGGATCATAAACAGCATGATTTCCATCAGGAATTTTTCAAACAACGGTGAAAAATACAGACCGGCCAGAAAACCGATGATAACGCTAGGTATGGCCGCCATAATTTCGATGGTCGGTTTTATGATCTGCTTCATTTTCATCGTGCCGAACTGACTCAGGAAAATTGCGCCTAATAAAGCAATAGGAACTGAAAAAAACATAGCGTATAAAGTTCCTTTAAGCGTTCCGAAAATTAAAGGAATCATGCTTAGTTTGGGTTCGAATTCACTGCTGCCGCCGGTGGATTGCCAGACAAATTCCGGCTGGTCATAGCCTTCGTACCATGTTTTTCCGAAAAGGGTTTTTGTGGTGATTTCAGGATGAGGGTTATCAAGGTTGTAAAAACCAAACCTGTTTTTAGAGTCTGCGGCGATAATGGCATTGGATTTGGGCGAGAATGCCGCCATTGAAACAATTTCTTCTGTCGGAGAAAACTTTAATTGTGTCCGACCTGTGGTAGAGTAATTTAAATGAATTTCTCCGTCACTGCCTATGGAAAGAAAATTGCGGTCTCTCGGAGATGGTATAATTAATTTTATAGCCTTGGAATGGGACTCAAACGAATTTATTTTCTGAAATTCAAATTCCTGTCCTTTTATTCTGACCGGAATCCATAAATTTACAGAGCCCTCTGCCGAACCGGTTATCAATCCCTGACCTCCGATCAGGAAACCAAGTGCGCTGATCTCAGTGCGGTAAGCCTCCCAGTGCTGTATTAATTCAATGTTTTTTAAACCAGATATATCATACCAGGTTAACCGGCCGTCCTTTGCGCCTGCAATAAGCTTACTACCTTCGAAATCAAGGGTAAAAGCGGAAACATTAAAATCGGCGGGTAGAATTTTTTTTATATCATGTAAATAATTCTCTTCCTCATCGGGATCGTAAATCCTCAGATTAAAACCGCCGTGATGGTTTTTCCAGGCATAAAATCTGTACAGATCATCATTCTCCCTGAAGATCAATTCCTCAATATGATTGACCTGTTGCTGTTGTCCCGGATCAACCTGATAAATATCCAATACCTTCAGATTTATGTTTACAACCGGTTCCTGGCCGATAAAATCATTTTTAAAACGAATCCGAAACGTAATCAACCTGCCCCTGTCGGTACCTGCGGCAAACACATCTTTCATCAGGCTGCCCCGGGAAACACAAAGTATTTTTTCTTCAGAAAAATTACTCAGCGTATCAGACCGCATCAGGCTTTGATCCGAGGCATAATAAAACTTGATTACGCCGTCTTTGCTCATAATGTAATAAACCCGCATATAAGGATCGGTTCCGGTCAGCAGTGGCTTCTTGTCGGGATCGGGCAAAGAGAAAGAAAATATTTCTTCAATTTTCGCACCTTTTATCAAAGGCGAACTTTCCAGTAATAAAAAAAGCAGTATCGCGGCAATACTCACGATACTGCTGAAACCTGCAAATGTAATGATGTATTTTACAATTCTGTTTTGTAAATATAATTTCCGAAAATATTTATCTTTATTACTACTCAATTTTTTATTCCGAAGAAAGGATTATTTTAATTTCTTTAATTCTTCCATAACCACATCATACGGCAGCGGAAGATAGCCGTCTTTCACCACAATCTGCTGTCCTTCGCTGCTTAAAACATATTTAATAAACTCTTTAACCAATGGATCCAGCGGTTTTTGCGGATCAACTACGATATAAAGATACAGATACCTGGCCAGCGGATATTTTTTGGAGACTACATTGTCATAATTGCCGTCATAGACTTTATCGCTTTTCTTTTTGCTTAATGGTAACGCGCGCACGCCGGAGGTCGAATAACCGATGCCGCTATAACCGATGGCATATTGATCTTCGGAAACGCTCTGCACAACGGAAGCGGAGCCGGGCTGTTCTTTAACCGTATCTTTATAGTCCCCTTTTTTGAGAACTTCGTCCTTAAAAAATCCATAGGTGCCGCTGGCTGAATTTCTGCCGAAAACCCTGATCGGCTGATTCTGCCAGTTTGCACTTAAGCCCAGGTCACCCCAGGTAATGATATCTTTTGCAAAACCCCATTTTCTTGTTTTGGAAAAAATGGCGTCCGCTTCTTCGATAGAAACCGACTTTAGCGGATTATCCTTATGCACGAATATGGCAAGAGCATCCAGAGAAGTCCGAATTTGCGTGGGAGCAAATCCATATTTTTCTTCAAATTCATCTATTTCCTTCGCTTTCATTTCCCGGGACATGGGACCAAACTGAGCGGTTCCGGAAATCAGGGCCGGCGGAGCTGTAGACGAACCTTTCCCTTCGATCTGGATATTTACCAGAGGATAGTATTTGCGAAAGCCTTCCAGCCACAAGGTCATCAGGTTATTCATCGTATCCGAACCGATACTGTTGGCATTACCGCTTATGCCGGTTTGTTTTTTATAGGGCGGAATTTTTTCATCCACCTTAACAACCTGAGCATGTATGGCAAATACCATGATAAAAATAACCAGCAAAGACAACCGGAATGTTCTGATATAATTCATAATTTTACGTCCTCCTTTTTATTTGACAAATTTAACCCGGTTAAGCGAGTTAAGTTAATTTTTCAGGTTAGAAATTAACTCAATCTTTTTTAAATAAATATTAGGAATATGTTAGATTTGTGTTAGGAGATCAGGTTTAAAACAAAGATATTGCATGCGATTTGGTTATTATTTATCGATAGAGATTATAGCATCAAGCTCAACAAGTAACTCATCGCGGCAAACATCTGCAACCATGCAAACCGCAGGTAATTTGCTCAGATTCCGTTCTTTTAATACTTCCAAATAGACAGGATAATCCCCGGCTTGCTTTAAAAATAAAGTTGCCCCGCAGATATCATGCAGCGACGCTCCTGTATCGGCAACCAGGTATTCAACAACTTCCAGAGTTTTCTTTACCTGCGATCTTGCATCCCCCGGGTGAAGACTTTTTCCATTCTCATCGATCGCGGCCGTTCCAGAGATTAATACCTGCTTCATATCCTTGAAATCCAAAGTCATTGCCCGGGAAAAAGCGGAATTATACCGGTAAGGAGATTTTTGTTTTACACCTGTCGTCTGAAAAATTTTTGGAGCGCCGCCTCCATTTGGAACGACGGCAAGTAAATCCATTACCGCCGAAGCGCCGACCGGATTATCCCCTTCTATTCCTGTGCTCGACGGCAGATATATCTCTTCAGCCAGTTTGCCATTCGGAGAATTTGCCAGAAGTCTAAATTCTTTAAATTTTTCATTTCGGATTGTATTAAAATCATCATACCAATCTAATATGTTGTTAAGATAGATCCATGTTCTGACTACATTTCTAAAACTGCCGCCATAAGAATTGATAATCCTTTGAGCCCTTTCGAACATTTCCGCGGTTTGATATTTTCTGTTATCAAACTCCCCGGGAGAATTTTGATTTCCATAAATATTCTGAAGCAGAATAAAATATTGCCCATCGTATTTCCAGCCCCGGCCGCAGGCTTTATCATTTTCTTTTACAATCCATATTTTATCTTCGGAATTTTTTAATTTCAAAGCCTGAATCTGTATTCCCGCCAGACCCTGCCCCCAAACTGGCTGTCCCTGGATAAAAGTAACCGGGACTTCATCATTTATTCCTGCGGAACTAATAACCTTTGAACGGACGCTTAGTATTTTTTCCCGTTCTGTGTTACTGCCGAATAGTCTCTCATGCACAATTTGCAGATCATATTTATTAAGTATATGGAGGATGTTTTGATATATCTGAAAAACATCCCGCCCGGAATTAAAATGTTCTGAGGTAACGGAAACAGTTAAAAAAGCCTGACAGGTTCCGCTGAAATTGACATAGATGATAAATTGTTGAAATTCTAATACCAGGTTTTGCTCCATCAGGTCATGATCTCCATGCCGGATAACACTCCGCTAAAATTTAAATAATCACAGATTTCATTCAATTGTAGTTTTAGCATCGGTATGTTTATTTCCTTTTCTTTTTAGCGCATTCAGAACCGGGTCCGGGACGGCGTTGAGAATTTCCTTATTCCCTGCTATACGCGCTAACTGCTGAGGCGTTGATTTCACAGGTCCTTTAATGAGTTCCGGCACATTATAATTTCTGAAAAAAGTATCATAAAATTCCGGATCTTCCTGCGGCATAATGAAAGGTTTTCCTGTATTTCCATTTTGATCAAAATAGCTGAAATAAGCGTTTCCGCAGACACCGTCACGGCGTTTACTGGCAAAAACAAACCAGCGGCCATTACTCGACCAGGCATGAAAGCTATCACTTCTATCGCTGTTTATATCCAGACGTTTATAAACTCTCTTGTCAAGATCTAGAAGATAAACGTCGCTGTCCGTCATATAAATCGGGAAATTCCCATAAGACGCCATAGTCAAAAGCGCATAACGTCCGTCCGGCGAAATACGGGGTTCGAGAATAGTTTTACCGGTTTCTGATGAAGATAAAACCGTCTCCAGTTCTCCCCAGATATTATTCTCAGCATTATAAGCAACACGCATCAGGTCATACCGGATATTATCATATTTTAAATCTTCCGTACTGTCATCGCGCAGATAAACAAAGGACTGTAACATGGGAGCGCTGCAAAAATAAAGATATTTTCCATCGGGAGACCAGCACGGAAAAGTCTCCATCCTTTGAGGATCGGAAATTTTCGGAGAAGTGGTAATCGTGTTCGATTCAATCTGATAAATAATTATATCCGATTCTTTATCCAGAACATCGCGGCCAGTGCCTTTTGCATGAAAAAACATCGTTAGATTATTAACAGAGAAGGCGATCCGGTTATTGTCCGGATGCCAGGACGGATAAGCGCCAGCCTGATTAAAATCCGTAGCAGTATTAATCTTTAGGGTTTGTCCATTCCGGATTAATAATGTTCCGCCTGCAGGCCCGCCTCTCAGATGCATGACCATATTATCAGGATCGTTGTTCTTAAAATTATGACAATTCATACAGTTATTATCGGTCAGCTTATTCACAAGAATCGGAGATTCATCAAAGTTTTCCAGGTTTCGCTGATATATGCCTATTTCATTCCAGAAATTATGCGCCGGCATTATCAGCCGGTAAGCCAGATGGCTATCAATCAATTCTTCCGCAATAAAATTGGATATCTGCCGGTATTCGTTCCAGTTTCCATCGTCTGTTTCGGCATAAATTTTAATAGTAATTTCCTGTCCTTTGTTTGCCGCAAGCAGTTTTTTCCACGATTGCAATGGAATTTCAATCTTTGGCGTTGAAGAATTTATTTCGACAGGTTCACCTTTTTCAGAGTAGATCTTCACATAAAAGTTGTTACCCGGTTCTTTTATCTTAAAATTCAGGGGAGCTATATTCGGAGGCAAAATGATATCCGTATAATCCGGATCTATATCAGGCATCCTTTGAATTAAGCTGGCTGCATCCGGGTTAAAAGCTTTGCCCGGTATAATAAACATCATTATAATAATGATTATTATTAAAATGATAATAATACCAATATATTTATGATAAGTTTTCATATAAATTTTAACCGGTCCGATAAAAAAAACCACTATAATTTATTTAAAAACAACTGTATATGGCATTATCTGGATACAGCTTTTTTTGACATCAAATAATACCAGTATGTATCGCCATGAGTGGAGTGCAATTTATATGCCGCCGATCTGAATTGTCCGCCATAAGTCTTCATGATCTTCTGAAATTCCTTAAACCGGTCAATCGTTTTCACACTAATCTGTATTTGTGCCAGCTTCGGGGTTAATTTGCCGCCCGATAACCTGTATATTAAAAAGGCTTCCTGATAATGTCTCGGCATTGTATGGTATCCCATCAGATTAGCGTATTCCAGGTGGCTAATAAAACTATCAAGCTGCCTTTCCAGTAAAAAGAAAGCCATCAAATATTCAAAGGCCGTCTTATTATCAGGATTTTGTTTTAATAACTCCATAAGATCAAACGAAGGACTTTTCGAACTAACAATAAAATCTGTTTTAGGCATACGGGTATATATTTTCCCTAATACAGGATCGGTTAAAATCAATTGTTTATTCTCTATATATAACCAGTATTTTTCAGCCCATTTTTTAAACAGGACCGTCCTTTTTAATATATTAAGACATTTTTCTGCCGCCTCTTTCTCATTCTTTAAAATATAAATCAAAGCTAACTGCTGCAGCGTCCGTGGAAAATTTTCCTTTAAAGACAAAGCTTCATAAGCGCCGTGTTCGGCTTCATTAATATGTCCGAGTTCTAAAAACAGTTCACTGCGCTGAATAGGTAATTCCGCTGCCAGTTGCCGGGGTAATATTAGTCCGTACGCGCCCCATTTTTGCGGATATGCAAACATTTCAGAAGAAAGACGGCCTTCGTGATAGAGCGCCCGGTTGGTCAGAAAGGTAACCAGAATATCGTCGAATCCATGATTAGTTGAAACTTTTAATATGTCTTTCCACCGGCCATGCCAGGCCAGATTATCCATATAAAGAGGAAGTTTAGCCTTAAAATCAAAAGATAAATAAGCCGTTAAAATAATTAAAATAATAACAATAACCGGTTCCATAATGCGATGTAATTTTATCTGCAGCATATAGTCGTACCAGTGATTTTTAGTCGTTACATTAGTGTCGCTGCTTGTTTTTTTAACGGGTAGTTTTATCATACTGCTTATTAAAATGATAATGATATAAAACAAATACAGAGAATAACTTACTATTAACGGCGCATAATTTTCACATAAAGGCGTAAGATATAAATAGGAATTTTCTATGGTAACTAAAAAATAATAAGAACTTATATATGGAAGTAAAATCGCAATTATCAGATAAATCAGACTTAGCAATATTTTTTTGTTTTTTAATAATTCATACAGGACGCAAAGGGCTGCGAATAATAATGCCGACCCGCAGGAGATATAATAAAGCAGAAAAAACTGAAGTAAACATATTCCGGATCGTTTATATGTGTTTTGCGTTTTAAGCTTGATATAGATATTAAACGTCAGTATTGATACAAGTAGTCCGATAACATTTGACAAAGGAAAATGATAGTCGCTGAACATAATTATCAGAAAAAACGCCGGAATAAAATGAACATAGTAAACCTGTTGCGTTCCAAATAACTGTTTTATGGTTTCTTTTGTGGAGACCGTTAATATCCAGATAGTTATTGTAATAATAGCAGCCCCAAGCCAGGAATAGTAATAGTACTGACTTAAAAGCAGTGAAATATATTCAACTATTCCCCCCGGATATAAGAGAAAACTGTATAGGAAATTATATCCGGTAAGAAAGACCGGCTTTTGCTGGTTATAAAAAAGTTCAGGATTGACCCACTGCCATAGATAGAAAAAGAAGACAAGAAAAAAAACAATTTCACCGGAGATTTTAAAAATCATCCGGTTTTTGATTTTTCCTGATTCCAATGATTTCATCACATCACCATGTTTCTTATAAACTTTATTGAGAGAATCTTTTGCGCCGGAGTCACGGAATGTCCAGATATCATTTAGGACAAAATTGATCACCATACCCAGACATATACCGATTAAATTTGAGATCATATAATATACCCCGAACCATTCGGTCAGGATCACCAGCGCTATCCAGTTGGCAATCAGGGCGCCGAAACTTACGGAATGATATTTAATAATTCTTTTAATCCATGATTGTTTAACCCGGTCTTTCCAGGTCCACAAATCATTCATAAAAAAATTCGTAAGAATAGACACTTCGATGGCTATAACGCTGGAGACCATATAAAACAGGTGGGCATATTCCGTTAAAATATAAAGCAGACCCATATTTACGAGAACACCGCTTAAACCCACAACGGCAAATTTTACTGTTCTTGGATTTAAGATATTATTCCGCACATATTTTTTAATGCGCTGCAACACTTTTCCCTGCGTATGAACTTTAATTATCGGGCATAAAAATACAAATTCATATTCAAACAAACAAACGATAAATTTTTTAGCTATGGAATTATGCATGTAAAATGTTTATTATAAAATTTTTAATTAGTCAGTGAGACAATTATGAATAATCAAAATGCCATTTATTTTGACTACGCCGCTTCCACGCCGGTCGATCCGCAAGTTCTTAAGAGCATGTTACCCTATTTTAATAAATACTACGGAAATCCGGGAGGAACACACTCTTACTCCAGGCATCTGGCGGAACAAGCGGAAGCCTGCCGCACCCTGATTGCCAAAGGTTTAAATATTAAACCATCTGAAATTATATTCATGGCTTCCGCGACAGAAGCCAATAATACGATTTTTAACAGTATTGCCCGGGATAAAAGTATCAAAGGGAAACATATTCTTATCTCTGCCATCGAACATCCTTCCGTCACTAAACCGGCGGAAATATTAGCTGATGCCGGCTTTAAAGTGGAAAAAATCCCTGTGGATTCGACCGGACTGGTTGAGCCGGATAAAATAGAGAAACAATTAAGAGAAGATACGGTTCTGGTGTCGGTGATGCATGTGAACAATGAAACCGGCGCAATTCAACCCATCGATCAAATCGGACGTCTTTGCAGGCAGCATGGGATTCTTTTTCATACGGATACCGCGCAGAGCTTCGGGAAAATTAAAATCGATTTAAACCGGATAAACGCCGATTACATCAGTATTTCTTCCCATAAATTATACGGGCCTTTGGGCTGTGGCCTGCTTTATTGCAGAACGGGCAAACCACTTATGCCACTGCTTTACGGAGGTGGTCAGGAATATGGCCGCAGATCGTCCACGCTTAATGTTCCGGGAATTATAGGATTGGGCGCCGCATTTAAAATTTTTGAAGAAAACCGGGAAAACGAAATCAATCATTTAACCAGCCTGAAAAAGTATTTCATGGAAAAGTTAAGTCAAACCATTGCGGATTGGAAAATTAACAGCCCGGAAGGCAGGTCTTTTCCCGGCATAATCAGCATTTCATTTAAAAATCTCAATGCCGAAATTTTAAATATGCAGCTCAATAAAAACGGATTTGCGGTATCAACCGGGTCTGCCTGCTCTTCCGGCTCTATGAAGCCGTCTTCCGTTCTTTCCGCCATGGGCGTAGCCCCCGAATGGATAAAGGGGAGCATCCGGTTTTCATTCGGCCGCTTTACGACAATCGAACAGATTGACCGGTTAATGCAAATTCTCCCTGATCTTGTGCAAAAGGTGAAAAATACCAGATGAATTCGGTTTATATCTGTCATTACGGCGAAATAGGGTTAAAAGGAAAAAACAGCGCCGTTTTTGAAAAACAACTGGTACAAAACATAAAAAAAACCATCCAAAGGACACTGCCCGGCTCCAGGCCATACATTGGAGTGATTAACAGAAGAATAATCATAAAGTTTAAAGATGAAATTGAAGAACACAAGGCCGTTGAAGCGATAGAAAATATCTTTGGCATTGTTAATTTTTCGCCAGCCAGGATAACTCCCAATTCGATTCAGGAAATAGAAGCAATTTGTATTGAATTGTTACAGAAGCAGAATTTCAACACTTTTGCCATCAGAGCGAAACGTTCCAATAAAAACTTTCCTCTTACTTCAAACGAAATAAATATCAAAATAGGCACGGCTGTTGTCGATCGCCTGCATAAAAAAGTGGATTTAACCAATCCGGATGTGACTGTTTTTATCGAAGTGCTGGACCGGTATACCCATGTTATGGCGGAAAGATATGCGGGAGCGGGAGGACTTCCCGTTGGTATAAGCGGAAAAGCCCTTGCACTCTTCTCCGGCGGGATAGATTCCCCTGTGGCCGCATATTTCCTGCTTAAAAGAGGCGCCAAATGCGAATTTGTGCATTTCCATTCATTTCCCTATACGAATAAACAATCTCAGCAGAAAGTGGAAGAACTTGCCACGGTGTTAAACAAGTATCAGTTTCAATCTAAGATACATATGATTCCATTTGCAGAAAGCCAGGAAGACATTGTGTTGAATTGTCCGGACAAGTTCCGGATTATACTCTATCGCCGGCATATGATGCGCGTGGCCCAGAAAATCGCCAGAAGTAATAGAATGCGCGCTATCGTCACCGGAGAGTCCCTTGGACAGGTTGCTTCACAGACGCTGATGAATATCGGCGCCATTGAACAGGCAGTTACACTGCCGGTATTAAGACCTTTAATCGGCATGGATAAAACGGAAATCATACAGGTTGCGCGAAATATCGGCACCTTCGATATTTCAATTCAACCCCATGACGATGTCTGTACCCGTTTCATGCCTGAACGACCTGAAATTCATGCCAGATTACCTGAGGTTTTGGAAGCGGAAACAAAGCTGGATCTGCAAACTATGACGCTGAGAGATTTTAAAAATGCTGAAATCATAGACATCTGAAATCCGCAATCACCCTAATTTGCATTATCAGGTCTCCATTATTAAATTTGCGCACTTTACGCACCTGTAGCTCAATTGGCAGAGCAGCTGACTCTTAATCAGTTGGTTCGGGGTTCGATTCCCTGCAGGTGTACCAAAACCGCATTTCGAATCTATGCGGTTTTTTTTATTCATCATCAGGCATCGGTTTAAATAAAGTCCAGGCAGCGTTGAGACATCCATTATTCATATAAGTCTGCCGGCGTTTATATTGATATGAAAGGGCTGATACTAATGCCTGCCCAAAAAAGCTGTTTTATGACAGTTTCTTATATCTTGCTATCACAGGCATTTTAATCTAACTTTTTGAACAAAAAGTATTCCGGTTATAATATTTGTTCCTGAATATGTCATTTAGAATATCAATGAAAAGACCATCGATTCTGTTTTTATCCTTTTTCTTGGGACACAGTCTCGGCGCAGTTTTTTCCCAGCCGCTCTGGTCCGACTCACTTAATTCACATCAAAATAAATCTTTGGATCAAAACGACACGGTAATCCGAAGCACGCTGACAGAAACAATCTCAGACAGTATGCCAGCGGAAGATTATTTTTTTTACGATTCTCTGCGCGCCAGAACACAGAAATCATGGACAAAATATATCATGGATGCGATGATCATCGAGCCGCGCGGGAAAAGTGATTCGGCTGATTTTACAACAAACCTATCGTCATTCAGAAGATTTAACGGCAAACGGGCGGCGCATATCAGGTTCATGCAGGTGGATATTTTTTCCGGAGATGTTGATGATACTTCCCGGATAATCTTTGGGACTACTATAACGGATTTATTAAGCAAACTGCATCACCAAACCAGAAAAGTGACGCTCGAGAAAAACCTTCTGTTTAAGGTCGGCGATAAAATTACCGCTTATATGCTTTCGGATAATGAACGGTTATTACGTTCTTTACCGTATATCGAAGATGCCAGAATTTTCGCGGATATATGCCCGGCTGATACCAATAAAGTTAATATTACCATAGTCACCCGCGATGTTTATTCCATTGGTTTTTCCGCTGCGGTAAACTCGCTGAAGGATTTTCATTTTACCCTGTTCGATAGAAATTTTCTGGGACTGGGCTGGACTTTACAGGGAACCTATTTTTATAACAATTGCATGGATCCAAAACATGGCCTTGAATTTGAATACAGAAATGAAAATATAAAAGGCACATTTATCACAGGTTTATTCAGATATCGAAAATATGCGGAATCCGAGCAAAGCCTCGTTGAGTTTAATCGTAATTTTATGACGCCTGAAACAAAATATGGCGGGGGAATAGCCGCCGAAATGACTCATTCCAGGGTATCTGTTTTTTCTGCAGATACGCTTAAAATAATGCCGGCGACAAGCAATGATCAGGATTTATGGTTTGGCAGGCAATTCCTTTTAAAGAAAAATCACGCCCGCCGCAACCTCGTATTAGCCTGCAGATTAATGCGAAGAGAATATACATTTCGCCCGCCCGTAAGCCCGGATGAAAATGAAATTTTCCATCACAGCCTTACAGGACTCGGCAGTTTAATGTTAACGCGGACTAATTATTTTCAGAGTAATATGATATTGGAATTCGGACGAACGGAAGACGTGCCGGTAGGCTTTCTGTTCAAAATAACCGCCGGCCGGAAATGGATGGAATTTGAGAGTGGTTACTATTCTGGATTATCAGTAGCAGGAGCTCATATTTTCACTAACATCGGCTATTTCTCGGGAAAAGCCGAATATGGAAGTCTTTATAACGATACAAAAAATAAGGAAAGTATCATAAAAACACACCTGATGCATTTTACACCGCTTATTCACCTGGGAGACTATAAAATCCGTAATTTTATCCGTTCCGATTATATCATCGGGCTTGAATTGCGGGATGATTCCGCCATATATCTCACCGATAACTATGGCGTAAGGGGATTACCTGAAACCGGTTTTCGGGGCAAACAACGTCTGAATATAAATTGGGAAACCGTAACTTTTACGCCATGGCAGTTATATGGATTTAAATTTGTCTTTTACGGCTTTACCGATATCGGGTGTATAGGAAATTCCGAGAAGTTTATTAACTTTGAAAAAACATATTCCGGGTTTGGTCTGGGATTGCGGATAAGAAATGAAAGCCTGGTTTTCAAAACTCTTCAATTGCGATTCGCCTATTATCCGCATGTTCCCAATGGCGCCGCTCATACGATATTCAACATTTCTTCCAGGGAGCGCCCGGTATTTGAAAATTTCAGCGGAGCTAAACCCGAAATAATCAGTTTCAGATAAAAATCCGGAAGGAGCGTGCTTGAAAAATACGGAAATCCTATGCGTCGGAGTTACTTCCTATGATCTATATTATCAGATAGATCATCATCCGGATCAGGATGAAAAAATGAACGCCGTTAATTTTGCCGAATGCGGCGGCGGACCCGCCGCCAATGCCGCCTATACCGCCGCACGCCTGGGCAGAAAAGTATCTTTTGCCGGATATATCGGTAAGGATTATTACGGCCGCAAACATCTGGCCGAACTCCAAGCCACCGGCGTCGATACAAGTATGGTATATCAGGACGATATTATTACCCCGGTTTCCGTAGTACTTGTTAAACAAGGCGGACACAGGGCACTGATAAACTACAGGAATAAAGCCGGTATAATACCCTTGGATTTTATCAATCCGACGCAGATAAATACCAAAATACTGCTGATGGACGGTCATGAACCTCAAATCTCAATGCAGTTTTTGGACTCCTTTAAAAATCGGAAGGTTATTTCCATCTTAGACGCCGGTTCGGTCCATTCCGGAACGGAATTGCTGGCCGGTAAAGTTGACTACCTGATTGGCTCGGAAATATTCGCCTTGGATTATACGGGTAAATCCGATTCTGACGAAGCCCTGACAGCATTATCCGCCACCGCGCCAAATATAATCATCACTTTGGGAGCAAAGGGACTAATCTGGAAAAACCGCCTGACTTCGGGGAAAATGTCCGCTTTTGATATCAAGGCTCTGGATACAACCGGTGCCGGTGATGTGTTTCACGGCGCATTCGCCGTAAGCCTGCTGGAAAATGAAAGTTTTGAACAGGCGCTGAAATTTGCCGGCGCCGCCGCCGCTTTATCCTGCACAAAGCTCGGTGGCAGAACCGGAGCGCCATACCGGGCTGAAATCATTCAACTATTGGAACAACAAAATCCCAAAATCCAATATTATCAAAAGTAACAAAGTCCTAAAAACATTGGAATTTTAATCCATCAATAATTACGCATTTTAAATTAAACAAGAACATTGAATATGGCTCCAACGGAACTTCTTCGGAGGAATTTAGGATTTGGTATTTATTTGTTATTTGTTTTTTGGAACTTATCCCTAGGGGTACTCCTGACAGGCTGCGCTTTTCCAGACTGGCCTTTCGGGGTAATTTGGAATTTGGAATTTGGAATTTTTTATTTATCCAGGAAGGTATTCTTCTGTACAAATTCGCAGGCAATTTTTCTTTCATCTTAATCTCCGGTCGATTTTAAAAGCCATAAATAATACCAGGGATAGATAAAATTTTCATTATGAGCCTTTGAAAAACCGGCTTTGTATTAGAATTATGTTAGAAAATTGTTAGTTGTTTGTGAAACTAAAGAAATGATTAGCATCGGAAAAAATAATCGTTATATTTGCGTTCGATTAGTTTTCTGTTAGACAAATGATAGGATGAGATTAAATTTCTATTTAACAAATGTTAACAATAAAAAGGAAAGGTGGGTATGAAAAAATTCTTAGCAGGCTGTCTTTTTATGGCAACCGTCTTAACATCGCTTAATGCGGAGGAACCAAATTCACCAAAATTTAGCGGAGTTGTATTTGGCGACTATTATAATATGGCCGTCCATCATGATTCCTCTTTGTCTGGATCCAACGGTTTCTGGTTCCGCAGAATCCATTTTACCTATGATCATGACATCAATGATGATTTTTCCGTGCGACTGCGCTTTGAAGTTGCTTCTCCCGGTGATTTTTCCAAAAAATCAACGACAATGAACGCTTTTATAAAGGATGCGTATCTTAAATATAAAATCAGTGCGTTCCATGAGGCTTATTTAGGTATTTCCGCATCGCCGACGTTCGGGATAATCGATAAAACCCAGGGCTATCGCTTTCTGGAGAAATCTCCGCTTGATCTTCAGCGCTGGGCTTCTTCGCGTGATTGTGGCCTGGCTTTCATGGGAAAACTTAACCAGACCGGTACTCTAAAATATCATTTTTTCTTCGGCAATGGTGAAGGCGAAAAGACAGAAATCGACGAAGGTAAGAAAGTTTCCCTGGCAGTCTCTGCTTTTCCGACGGAGTGCCTGATATTAGAAGCCTATGTTGACTGGTATGATAAAACAAATGTATCGGACTGGTATACTTATCATGCTTTTGCCGCCTGGAAAACGAAAACAACCACCATCAGCCTGTTAGGCGCCACACAAATCAGAAAAAATGATGGCGGCGGAGAATACCGCATGGATTTAGGGTCTCTCTTTTTCTCCCATTTTTTCTCCCAAAACTGGGGTGCTGTAGTGCGGGTCGACCGGATGTTTGATCCTAATCCTGATGCCCAAAAAATTGCCTATCTATCGTTGGATCCCATTCAAAAATCAACGCTGGTAATCGCCGGCATTGACTACCTTCCTGCCAAAGGCATTCACTTTACGCCAAACGTGGAAATGGTATTCTATGATGAAAAATCACCCGGGAACAAAGATGACAAAGATATTGTTCCGCGATTCACTTTTTCCTATAGTTTCAAATAAATAAACGCGTAAAAATATTCAATCCAAAATCCGTTCCTATTCCGAACGGATTTTTTTATTCTATCCGATAGACCCGGCTGGTCTGGTTAATGTTATTTTTTGGGTTAAGTTTATGGAGGATATAATCAACTAAAGGCGGTTCGATTTTTTTTTCAAATAGTAATTCTTTCTTAAAATAATCTTCAATTCCCGTAACACGTTCATCGATCCCCACATCGCCCAGGAATATGATGTATTCCGAATCCGGGTAGTTTTTAGCTTAGTTTTACATCTTTAACAGAGTACGGAAAAAATCAAATCGCTCTATCCAACTACACCAGGTATAAAAAAAGGAATCAAATTGATGATGAACCTTTTTTGTTTACTGGGAATAAGTGAAGAAATCACCAGGAATGGCATTATGGATTTATCTCGGGATAGTATAAATACTCCAGGATGAAATTATTTTAGAAAGAGTAAAATTGAATTTTACAAAAACCGATCCCCGATTTCACCGTTGGTTATTATGCAGGAATCTTTTTTGCCAAACCACCGATACCTGTTCTGCGCTACCCAATCGTATAGCTTATCTCTGAAGTAAACAGGAATTAAATATCCCGCCTGAAGCAAAGGCCAGGGATAATTAAGATATTTAACTATTCTCAAAAAGGCAGTAGATTTTGTATAAACCCTGTTATGATCAATATAAATAATGGTGTCTATTTTATCCTTAGAAATCCCATATCTTCTTAAAAGCGCTTTACCCTGTTCCGACTGAATCCAGGCAAATTTAAAGCGCTCATTTTTATCGCGTTTATAAACAAATCTCATAAATCCCGAGCAAAGATTGCAGATACCGTCAAAAATAACTACATACATATTTTTATTCCTACCCGGCAAACTTTCATTAAACTTTAAAACGAAAATTCAAAAGGAATTATTTTGTTATGATGTCGTTTCCTGTTAAATACAAGCGTTGCCGAGACTGCTGAAACAAAAAGAATAAACTGACCTGTGGCGGCCGATTCATGCATAGATAAACCGGAAAGCGCCAGCGCAAGCACAAAAAAATTCCTGCCCCCTCTCCCGGTCATATTCATTAAAAAAGCGATGCCGAATATAATCAAAGCTAATATTAACAGATTAATTTCAATTCCATTTTTAAAACAATTACAGAAAAAGTTCTACCCGGAATTAAATAAGTAATATTTGTAAATAAATCCCGATTCCGATACTTAATCATCTTGCGCATTAAATTTTGCAAAATAATGATATTATAGTAAATCTGAATCATTATTTATATAATTATTTTGTTATATCCTCATCTTGATATTCAATATTTTGATATATTACTTTTAATAGTTTTCTGATCAAACGCCCCTTGTTTCTATAAAACTATGCGAAAATAGCGGCTATTATTTAAACCTTTCTATTAATATTTTTTTTAATGAACCGATATATATGTGATAAGGTATAGAGAAAATGATTATGTCTCCATAAGTAACTGACTATTTATTTTTTAAATTTTATTGGCTTTACGACATTGTACCTTTGACATTAATTATATAATTAAAAAATGCTTAACTTTATGCGGCGAGGCAGTTTTATACTATTGGGATGTTAACGGCAACATGGAAGAATTTTATAGGAGGCAGTAATGAACAAGGTTTGTTTTTTGATCAGCTTATTGACAGGTTTTTTATGGTTTACCACCTGCAGTGAAAATAATCCGGTAAAAACAGAAGATCAAACGGGATACACGGCCAGCGTTGGCGCGGAAGGCGGCGTCGTAACCGATCCGGCAGGCGCATCGGTGATTATTCCCGCCGGGGCTCTTGATACGGTTCAGGATATTTCCATTTTCACCTATGCCGACGCGGCCGCCCTGAATAGCCATACTGTTAATAGCCCCTTCAGCGGCGGAGCCGATTTTGGGCCGGATGGTCTGACTTTTAATAAACCCGTTACCATAACCATTACCGCCGCCGGACTTACGGACGGCCTTGAATATGCAGTTTTCGTTTTTGACCAGGAAAATCAGAAATGGATTCAACACGATTCGTGCGGGACAGCCGGAACCGGCGGAACAAGCCTGACCTTTAAAACTACCCATTTCAGCGCCTACGCCGCATCGTTGATTCCCGGCCAGAGTTCGCTTTCTTCCATCGGCGACCAGCTGATAGCGGGCGGCGTTCCGGCCACGGTCTTTAATAGTTTCATGGATCAGTTTTCCCAAACCTACGGTTTAGGCAAAAAAATGAAATCAGGCGATCAGTGTTATGAAATAACCGGCGTATTTTTTGACCTGCAGGGAATCATGAACGAGAACGAGTTTGAACATACTCAGCTTATTGGCAGTGACACTGATTTTGACCTTACATCACACCTTTCCTATTTCTATGACTTTGCCGCGCAGATTGGGGAGAGCGAATTACAACTGGTTTACGAAATCAGCGTTACCATATACTGGAGCGAAACGGAACCGGATTTTCAGCTCACCGCTTCAAAGAACCATCTTGAACCTGATCAGAACGCCACGATTACCGCGCTGCTAAAATGCGGCGCCGAACCGGTTTCAGGACATACTGTCAACTTTTATCTTTCCGGTTCGGGTTCGCTCAGCAGCGGCAGCGCCGTGACAAATATTTCCGGCGAGGCGCAGATTACTTACACAGCCGGTGAGGAGGGAACGGCAACGATAACCGCTTCGCCCGAATGCTGCGATGGAATTGAAGATGAAGTGACTATTGTGGTAGGAGAAGAAGGCGAAGACCGGATATATCATGTGATTATAAATGCCGAATATACAAATCTGTCACATTATAATGATCAATGGTATATTCAATCGAATTTAAGTTTTTTTAATGCGCAATTTGAGTTCGATATACCATGGAGAGCGGAATTTGCTTATTTTGATGATCATATCTATGAATTTGGAAACGATGAAGAGGCTCATGAGCCGGCCATTGAAGTGAGTTACTCATGCAGTTATGGTGATTTGGATGTTACAGGCGAGGACTGTCCGGCGGAGGATCAAAATCTGCACTCACAATCCAGTTTACCACTGACGGCAGATGTGTTAATCATTCCGGAAACGAGAGAATTTGGGTTTTACATCAATAGTGGATGGTTTAAAGACAACAATGGCGTCTTTGAATTTTTCTATTTTATTAATTATGACGTATTTACCTATTATGGCGGTGAATGTGAAGAAGAAATAACACTTAAATACTATGGAATTAATCATGTAGGATTTGAATTTGATTACTTTAATACCGAACCCGCGGGTTTTAGCATTAATCGAAAGCTTGAAGACGGTTATAGCGAAACCGGCAATGCTTTTGCATATAATTGGACCGGCAACGGTACGGCGACGATTACCGTCACCCTGAAGGAATAAAGTCGCATGTAATTAATGATATTGGTTATGAACAATAAAACCGGGGGAATTTTACAGGAGGCTATAATAAACATATTTTATTTTTTGATCGGTTTATTGGCAGGGTTTTTAAGACCGATAATTTAAAAGGTTAAAACCTGTTCAGTCGTTTATTATTCCCTTTTATTTCCCCTGATACAACTCTGGTAAAACCGGTTCTTTCAGAATATGTAAAGAGGCTGTCCCAATAGGGTCAGCCTCATCTTATAAAATAATAGCCGTTGGCTAAATTCTTTGCCTCAGAAAATATTTCATCTCATCCGGCAGGTCTAAATCCTTTAAAACTGACGGCTACCTTTCAGCATAAAACAACATTAAACCCGGCCCTTCCCGCCTTTTCATAATTCAGAAGCGACTATTGTTTACTTAACGATTGTATCTTGTAGAGAGCGGCCTCTGCTGCTTTTATAAATACCGGCATAGTCGGAGCGCTGGTAAGTAAAGGATGGGTTCCTATCTGAAGTGAAATAAGTTCGTATACCGTCAGTTCTTTTTGGATAGCAAGGCCGATGGTATTGATGATTTCGCCTGCGCATTTTCCTCCCCAAACCTCTGCGCCTAAAATAGAACCGTCGGAAGGACTGACATATAATTTTACAGTTAATTTTGATGAGTCTTTTATACCCTCCGGATGACGGTCACATGCGGTAAATTGAGCGGTAACAAATTTGATATTGGCAGGCACTGCATTTTTTTCATTAAGCCCTACAGAAGCCATTGATAATCCGTTAATTTCAGTGGAAAAAATGCCTAATGTCCCTGTAAAACTATTTTTTATGGTTACTCCGTAAATATTATAACCTAAAATCCGGGCTTCAGCGGCAGCAGTGGAAGCTAACATAATATTATCGCTTCTTCCGGTTAAAAATCCCAATGTTTGCGAACAATCTCCAACGGCAAAAATATCTTTTTCTGTTGCGCGTCCATAGTTATCAACATGAATAGCTCCCATTTTGTTTAATTGTAAGCCTGCATTTTTAGCAAGTTCAGCATTAGGCATGTAACCCACAGAAAAAATTACCGCATCGGCTTCAATTTTGCTTTTATTGTTTAATTGCACCGCGGTAACAAGGCCATCTTTACCAATAACTTTTTCAACTAAAGTTGAAGTATAAACATTTACATTCGCATTTTTAAGTTGTTCTGTGGCTAATTTACTTAAATCCTGAGAAACAGTTTTTGAGAAACAATACGTTTCACTCTCAACTATGCTGACTTTTTTACCAGGATTTTTTGCTAATTGTTCTGCCACTTCTGCGCCAATAAAACCGCCGCCAACAACGACTATGTTCTTTTTGTCTTTTATTTCATCAACCATTTTTTCAATGTAATCATAGTTTTTTCTGATATAAAATACATTCTTTAAATCATAGCCTGGAATAAAGTCAGGAATTACCACCCTTGAACCTGTTGCAAATACAAGTTTATCGAATGTAATTACTTCGCCCGATTTTGTTTTAACTTGTTTTTCCTTCACATCGACCTTAACAACCGGATCGGTAACAACCTCACCTCCTAAGTCTATAAAGCCTTTGGGCCCCATGACGTTCTTGCTGACAGATTCCAATTCGTGAAAAACATAAGGAATACCGCACGGAACCAGACTTTTTTCGTCTTCCTTAATAATCAGCATTGATTTGTCGGGAAACTGTTTTTTTGCAGTTATTCCTGTTACTATTCCGGCAGGTCCTGCGCCGATGATTACTACATCATATTTTTTCATTTTATTGTTCCTTTATTTTGGGTGATTAAATTTGTTTTAGTTACTTCCTGTTTATTTGATAATTGCCGTATATCAGCAATACAATTTTCATATTATGATTGTATTCCATTTTTACTTTTTATTTTTTCTATCGCCTTATCGGCTCGACGGGTCGAATATCCGGCTTTTGAAAGATTATGCTTTGCTGCCAGAATGGCCAGTCCTGTGATCAGGTGGTAGAGCGCAATTTAATTAATAAATGGTATAAATGAAAATTTAACTGCCTGATTTTTTTGAAATTTTAAGATAAAAAACCATCTGCATAAAGTCATTTAAATGATACTGTTGTTCAAAAAACTATTTTATAACATATACGCCGGCCAGCGGTATGACCTATAATAAATTATCCCGCAAGGTTCAAAAGGGATTCTTTCAAAGGAGGCCTTTAGGTCCGGGTATTTCCTGTTATAAGTACCGCGGAAAGCTAAAACGGGTTGTAAACCCCTGAATATCTTAATGTGCCGGCAATTTTTTATACCGCGTGTTGTAAGCCGTTTTTCATTATAATTAAACATAGCCCTTATAATATCACAATTGGAACAAACACTGCTATAAATATTATAAAAAGCGTCATCTGACTGTAATAGTTTGGGACAAATAATCCGGATAATATTAACGCTCCGTCATCAATACTGGAATCAATTCGGCCTTTTGTTGTTGTTCCATTGAAGGCCATAGTCATACCATCAGAATCAAAAATGCTCCATCGAGTGTTCCAGATATTATCGTATTTCCAATTGATTTTTTTATCATTAATTGATATTTCCGCTTTTGTCATCCAGGTGTTGTACTTTATACTCCCAATGACTTTATTGTCTGAACAATCGATAATTTCAGTATGTTGCTTAAAAAAACCTTTTGTCTTAAATGCATATTCTTTGCCATTTAATTCACCATTTGCAATATGGGAAAATGCCTTATCTTTTAATTTCCCAATCTGCTGACCATTCGAATAAATGCTGTATAGGTTGGAAAAATAATTCTTCTTCCATGTGAGTTTTGTTTGCATAATCTGCCTTTAAATTATTGGTTATTAACTGTCATTGCCTCTATTATATCGAGATTTTTTTCAACTTACGTAAATTATTTTTTATTGTTTACTTCAGTTTTTTAAAAAATGATTTACAACGGCCTGACGGTCTGCGCCGCAGGGGATTCCGGAGCTGCAAATCTATCAACCGATAAGAACCTTGCCAGTGAGTGATACGCTTGGCATACCGCTTAAACCCCAATGTTTTATGACCGCGTCAGCGGTAGCGCTTAATTGTTCAGCGTTTTTATTACGTTTGTAATACATTCCTGCTATTCCTGTAAATCCTTTTTAAGGTAAATCATATCAACAAGTTGTATGTCGCCCTCGAAAATAGGATGGTTGTAATTGTCTGTAAAAAAATTCTTTACCCGATGTGACTTTTCAAATCCGCAACTTTCATAAAACGACAAGATTGCCGGCGTTTCGCC
>RQOG01000169.1 GCA_003854985.1 Calditrichota bacterium | reverse complement strand
GCATATCAGACGAAGAATCTACTCCTTATACATCACAACGCTATCCTTTTCATAAATTCCTGCCCTTTCACGGGATACTTCACTTCGTTCAGTATGACAGGGAAAAGCACGCCTGTCATTCTGAGTCCGGCGCATGCCGGATGAAGAATCTCTATACCCAGCAGAAACCATAATAACTGCATTTACGGCAAAACTTCTGGTTTATCATATCCGGCATTTTCTCTGATGATAAAATAAAGGCAATATCAGCCAGAATCCGTTCTATTTCGTTCTCATCTTCTGCTGTTAGCGTCACGGGCAGGGTTTTACGCAAAAGCGGGTAATTGATCTCGCCGGTTATTCCGTTCATGCCTTTTTGCTTCAGGAAATACAAATAGTATTTTACCTGCCATATATGGGCCTGTTCTACCGCCCTGGACTTTTTAACCTCATGAATTTTATTGTTACGCATTTCTAAAAAATCAATGGCAATGGTATCGTCCAGTTGCACTTCTTTATTTTCCCTTTTATAACTTTCCTCACCAGTGAGTTTGCCTAATTTTACTGTATCTGAAGTATGCTCCATCTGGATATGTTTGGAAAACAACCACAGCTTGCGCTTGCATACAAAGTAATAATTAACCTGCGTGCCGGTATATTCTGTCTTATTCATGATCTGCGGTGAATTTATATAATTTTTTTATTCTACTTTTCATTAACAATTTTTACGATACAACAGTTGAAATAGGCTGTATCCCGATCAGGATTTTTAAATTCCATAGGGAACCATTCTGTTTTATATGAACCATTAATTGTAATATCGTTTTTTTCCTTTCCTTTTTGTTTAATTCCTGGATATTTACCATTTATTTCTTTTCCATTATATATATCATATTTCTGAATTAATGTGTTATCTCTCCCATAATTCATATAATTCGGATCATTGGTAATCAACACCGCATATCCTTCGTCTATTATGTTATCCAGAACATATCGTTCCAGCCTGTTGATGTCACGTAAATAATAGTATTTACCAAAGTTTTGTGCGCTTTGATTAGTATATTCAAATTTATTTTCTAAAATCTCATTTAATTTTGTTTTATATTTTACCTCAATGCCATACTTCCTGCTGTTTTCGCAAAAGTAAATATCAAGATATTGCTTTTTTTTGGGTATTTTAGATTCCAATATAGAAATTATTTGTGAAGATCTATATAATTCGATAGCCAATTTAAACTTAACAGCCTGTTCAGAGTATATTGCAGATTCTTTTTTTTGAACCAAAATATTTTTTGTAATTATTTCCGTTAACACTTGTTTAATATCCATAATTCCTCCGGTTCTAAAATACCACGGACGACAAGATTATATTACTAAAGATTATTTGCAGATAATTCTTGTCTATCCGTGGTGAATTAATTTTTATTTTATAATCGACTTGTCATAATAGGCCGTAACTTTGTTTTCATTGCCTATATTTGCCAGAGCCAGGGTCAGCAGATTTTTCATCAATTGTCTTTCCAGGGCATCTCGCTTGGAACTGGCGTCCTGTTTATTGTCTTTTACCTCGCCAATTTTTGTTAATTGCGCTTTACGGGCAGCGGCAAAACGGTCGCGGATTCCTGTAAACAAATCCGTAAATTCCTGCCCTAACCGGTCGGTATATTTATTGGCTGAAGCGACCATGCGGTTCATCAGCATTTCGCAGTTGGCCAGAGTGGCGTTGCTGTACTCGGTAACGCCGCCGGGAAAAAACTCCAGGTATTCGGGTGACATGGTTCCAAACACGCTGCGCACCAGACCTTCTTTCTGGCTGACGGCTTTTTTAAAAGCGCTGAATTCATTGTTCATTGTTTTGGTTAGAGACTGTTGTATGGCGTATTTAACGTCTTCGGAAGTAATCGCGCCGTAATAATTTTCGTAGGCGGTTGTGGTTTCCGAAATTAATTCGGAGAAGGCGCCTTCGGCATTGGCGGCGGATAGTTTCTGAATATGATCCAGTGTAAATTTGGCCATATTGTCATCGCTGATTTTGTTTGTATCAAAATGATTTTTAAAAAAAGTTTCAAGAGCTATCATAATATTGCCTCCTTTGTATGAGTATTATATTAACCGAAACTGAATCCTTATGCTGGTTTCAGGTTTTTAATAACTGGTTTTCCATAGTTAGAATTATGAGGCCGACGTTTCCTTGTCGTATTGCAAATTATTACTTATTGAGTTTGACGTTTCAAAGTCGTATTTCCGCTTCTGGAAATACAATGCCGAAAGTTCGGAACATGACTTCCAATTTTGTCAACAGGCTTCTAAAGGTTAAAAGTTATATTGACAATTTTGAAAGCAGGTGTTTTAAAATTGTTTTACATATTTCCGGTTTTGGAAGATGATGTTTTAACCGATAAGCCCCCCCTTTCGTAATTTTTAAATAGTAATTGTCATTTCAGAATGTATTTATATCTGTTTTTCATAATCATAATCAAGTAATAAATTCTTTATTCTTTCTTCTGCCTGCTCAAGGGCATGAGCAGTTCCATGAATACCAGATATGTACCCATCACATGGCAATGCTATAAACAATTCCG
This sequence comes from Calditrichota bacterium, assembly GCA_003854985.1. GTDB lineage: Bacteria > Calditrichota > Calditrichia > Calditrichales > Calditrichaceae > Zgenome-0002. The sequence continues at coordinate 9,326 of RQOG01000169.1, read as the reverse complement.
CTCCCGAAGTGTCATCTATTATAGGTATGGCTCTTTGTTTTTCAGTCTCTTCTGTAAGCTTTGCCCTTATTGCGCCGGCAATTTTATCAGCGCTATCACTTAATGCAATTGCAAGGGTCTCCATAGGACTGAACGTGCGGGCTTGATTAGTGGTAATACGCCAGTTTATTAGAGCATGTGCAAGAGCATTTATTATAGAATTTCTTCTATTTTCTGGTACAACCAGACAAGGCCCAAAAACATTCTTCGAAAAATGCCAACCCTCTTCCTTTAAACGATCTATTGTTTCAGAACTCAATTCAGGTTCAAGCTGGTTAATTGATATACAAAAAAGAGTCCTTAAATCTATAGCGATATCATAAACAAATAAACCACTTGTTCGGGTTTTGTCTGGTATCCATTTTCTTCTAATACTTCTATCTACATTCAAAAGAAGTTTATTTACCTCTTTTTCATTTAAAATATTACCATTCTTATCTTTAACAATTGATTTATGTATTTCAGGTTTATCACTTCGATCAAAAGTTAAATTTTCTTTATGAACATTACTTAATAATGGATGTAATGGTCTCATCGCAGATATTGATAAAGGACTTCTTCGTTTTATTGTCCTATTTTTAGCTTTTGAATGGGCTATCATCCAACCTCCAATTAATTGATCAGAATATCTTGGATCAGCAGGACTTACGACCTCTTTTTCATCTAAGTTTGGTGCATAAAAATAAAAAGTTATGGGTGCTGGTTCTTCTCCTAAAAAAGACAATAATTCTTCCATTATCGTCCTCTTTATTTGTTGACCACTTGAATAAGCTACACTTTGCTGAAATTGCTCATCCCAATAAGTTTTTTGTTCCTTCTCTACACAAAAAACGGTATGATCAACGTGTTTTAAACCCTTAATATAGATATAACTTTTAGCCATTTTTCCTCCATATGTAATTAATTTCTAGTTTTCTAAATATTTAAATCTCAATAAGGTAACGAATAATGGAATGTTATCAGAAGATATGTCAACCATTACTTTATTCACAAGTTCATTCCCATATTCATAAAATGTACTATCTTCCTGTACTATTGAAATAATATTATCAACGAATTTTTGCCTGTTTCTTGAACTAAGTAAGTTTTCAACCAAATGTGGTCTTTTAGTTTTCGTTTGTTTTTCACCTTTTACAAAGCTTTTGAGATATTTTGCTGATTGTTCAGCTAAATTTAGCAATTCCTTGTTGTTTAACATTGCAATTATCCATGTTTGATAAATGGTATAGTTAATTATTGATTTTTGATCTTTATTTAATTTTGGAAATTTTTTTTCATGCTGATCATGCATATATTTTTTTAAATCTTTGGGCATAATTGCCCTTAATCCTATTACGCCATTTTCACAAGCTCTTTGAAACGAATATTCAGTCTCATATATACTTTTTATTTTTTTTATTGAAATAAAACTTTCGCCAAATACTTTTTTATAGAAATCAATAAATTGTAATATATCCGGTAAAATTAAGTTCATAAAACCTAGTGTGATGAATTTTTGTTTATCAAAAACATATCTGGTACTGTATATATTTAAATTCTCTCCTGGAAATACCTTTGAAAGTATAAACATCATATTAATCCAGCTAATACCTTTTAATTTATAGACATTTATTCCAGGTTTATTTGAATCAATTTCTATTACTTCATTAATCATTAAACTCTCGATTATTCTGTCTTCATCATATAAATGATTTAGCCATATACTATTCCAGGCATCTATTTCATTTCCTTTAATATTTATTACTTGCGAATTCAGATGTTTCCTATATTCATCCCAACCTTCGAATATATTCCATAAAATTTTTTCATTATCAATATACCATACTTGTTTACCTTCTACTTCAATACCAAAACCTGCCCCGATCCAAGAATAATATATATCATCCTGATTACTAGGTATTCTGATATTTGATACTTGTCCGGAAGTATCAAAAGTAAGGTCAGCAGAAGGATAACCAATGACAAAACTGCTATCGGGTGTATCATTTTCTATTTTTTGTACTAAACGTGTAAGTTTTAATTTCTGTTCTTCAGAAAAAGATTTTACTTTCTTTTTATTTTCACCTGATAATTTTTGAACAAGGGGTGAATTTACTACCCACTTAAAATATTTTGGATGATTATAAAATATGTTAAATACTTTTTCTATAAAAAACTCTTTTGGTGAAATTTCAATACCAGTTCTTAGTTTATAAATTTCAAGAAATCTCCTTCCAATGTGGGATATATACATTATTTTACCTCATTATAAGAAATTTTCTATTTCTTTCCATACTAATCCGAGATTACTATCATACATAGTGTCGTCAATAATAATTGGATGATTTCCATATTTTGAAATGCCATATTTTGTATTTTTTTGGAATATGACAGACCGCGAAACCGGTATTTCCAGGGCTGTGCGAATCTCCGAATTACCCTTAACATACATTTCCTGGTCAGATTGTAGTATACAACATGCTGATTCTATATTAAGTGTTTCTAAAAGCACAGATTTGGGAAAATGACACAATTCCTTTAGTAAAAAATGATCTCCCTCCCAAACCAGATGCGTTCCAATAGGTATTATTTCAATTTTTGGATATACTTTATCAATTATTCTCTGAATATCTTTTTCATTAAGAATCTCAGAATCAGGTAATTCACCAAAACTCAAATCAATAATATCTTTATCATATGGCAGACAGTCCTTTTTATTTTCTGCAGGTGCTAACACATGTATGTCTTTTATTATTTTTTCTTTTATAAACTTTTCATTCCTATATCGATTAATCCTTCCGAATCTTTGAATTAGAGAATCAATTGGAGCTGCTTCGGTTATCATCACATCAAAACTAATATCAAGACTAACTTCAACTACTTGAGTTGCAATAATAATACAACTATCTGGCATTACATCTCTGTTTGCATAATACTCTATAAGTTTTTTTTCCAAGTTATTTCTATCAATTCTTTTAAATCTGCTATGTATTAACATGATAGGTATATCTGGAAATGTTTTTTTTATTTGTATATACTTTTGTTGTGCACTAGTTACACGATTACAAACAACAAGAATTTTATCATTTTTTTTAATTGCCTTTTCAACTATATCTTCAATAAAAAAATCATTTTTATGTTTAAATACTTTATGCCTATTGAAGGTATCTAATATTTTATTTTCAAGATGCACATCAAATATTAATTCTGATCCGCCAAGAATCTTTTTTATTTCTTCGGTTAAAACAGTAGGCATTGTTGCTGATCCGATATGTATTCTACATTTAAGTTTTAGAAGAACCTTTATTATCTCAATAACCATTGATTGTGCTACTTTAGAATATGAATGAATTTCATCAAGAATTACATCACAAGCCTTAATATCAATTGCCATACTTTCAAAGCCTCGTGTACCACAAATAAGACCTGCTAATTGATGAGGCGTAAGTACTTTCACAGAAGCACCAATTTTTGCTTGCAAGGCTTTTTCTTCATATGAAGAATTATTATTTAATAACATTCGGGATGATGCATGTAATAAACGAATATCTGAATCCTTAGGTAAACAATTTTTTAATCTTTCATACATTGCGTTAATTGAAGCCTGAAATGGTAAAGTATAAAATATTCTTCCTTTACATCTTTTCATCAAAAAGTCAGTTTTACCTGCTCCTGTTGGCGCAATGACTAATGTATGTTTTTTATTATTGTCTGTATTAACTAAGGAAAGAGGATAAATTGTACTTTTTCTGTTTTCTGAATGGAAATAGCCTAGATCAGGTATTTCAAAAATTCGTTCGGATATACTTAATGATCTTTCATTAACAGCCGAAGCTAAGTGATCTGCTCCTATCATTATTCCTTTATATTCTGACCATCCTTGTCTTTTGTTTTTACAATGTTCTATTGTATAACAAAAGAAGTCTTTTGCTTCAGCAAGATTAATTTTTCGTACTTTAACGTTCAAAGATTCTAATATATCTAAAGCAATAGGCATCCATTCTTCCCATGGCTCAGAATGTCTTATAAATACTTCTTCATTTCCTTCAAGATTAATTAAATCTATTATTCCCTGTTCACGTACATCCTTTATTGGCGAACGATGATGGGCAATAACCATATCTATGATATTATCATGCAGATTTTTTTCAACTAGTGGAATAAAAAAAATAGATGATATTTCATGTCTGAAATCAATTTGATTATTATCATAAATACCTTTTAACCTGTTTTGAAAAACAGGATGAGCTTTTCCTATATCATGAAAAATTGCACCATATTTACAGATATCTGAATTATATCCTAATTTTCTTGAATATATATCAGCAATATATGAAACATGCTGTAAATGGTCATGTAATGAGATTCCATTATTTAAATTACTTTTAGCTAATATTTCAGTATGGGTTTGCATTTTTATATATTTTTCTTATGTAATGGATTTCTTCCAATTATATTTATCCAGCCATACATTGGTTTATTATCATTAAACCTATTATATCCCACTATGAAAGATTTGTTAATCTTCTCAATCATCAATTCAAATCCACAATATTCACCATCAGGATTATCAAATTCTTTGTAATCTATTTCTCGTATAAAATCATATTTGTTAAAATCAAAAGGCATTGGATATAAAATATCTTCATTTCTACAAAGACAGATGTGTTGTTTAATTGCTATTTCCGAATCTTCTTTTTTTTCAAATGCAAGGTATAGAATAGGTTTTATAAGAATGCCCCTCGTTAAAATAGACTTTGTCCGTATTATTTCTACAATTTTTTTCTTTTTATCTATTCTTTCTGTTTTTAGTTTTAAACCTCTTGGTTGCGTTTGCTCCTGTTGTTTTGAAATACCAGCATAAGTAAGTCTATGTCTTAAAATTTTCTTAATACCCTTTTCCTCAAGTAATTCCGGAAATATTTTTTTCTCTATGCCTTCCAAAATTGATGGCGTTAAAAACTGCTGACTAAAAGTTTCAATATCTCTTACAGCAGTCCAGGGTTTTATATATCCAAATGGTCCTGCATATTTTACAATAAACATTTTTCTTCCTTAATTTTTATATTTTGTTTTTGTTTACTTATAATTATACCACATCTGCCATGCCAAAACCCAGGCTGTTGCGACTGCCAAAACCTGCTTCATAACCGATTTTCATTAAATCAGTATCACCCTGTATGGTAAATGGCGCTATGTAGCCGCGGATAGCCGTTTCGTCTTCCCGGCCTTCGTGTATCCGCACTAACCGCGATATCCTATTATTTTTTTTGTAATATAATCCTTATCAAATGTAAAAGTAACGTTCCTTTCGCCAGGTTCTTCTGCCTTATATCGTTTATATTTGTTTCTTAGATTTTCGTTGATAATTGCAGAAAACAAATCTTCCTCATCAGGAGTCACGTACTTAATATGTATTTTCCCGTTGTTGTTTTCTTTTGTGCTGACCGTGATTGGCGAAAGACATTTAAATTTCATTATGGAACTAAAGTTTGGTTCAGCTAGAGTTTCTACATGTTCGATATGGAACATACATTTTTCTATTCGTATTACTGGTATCTTAAAAAGCCCGTTTACAATATTTTGCAAAAATTCGCTCATCGGACTGCTTAACAACCATTCAATTTGATGATTGTAAACACACAAATAAGGCGGTTGAGCCTGTCTTTTTCCAAGTAGTAAATCGGAAAACACAAACATCTTGTAATGTTTTCCATCAATTGCATTCCAATACCCATTCTGATGCAGATTTTTTGAATATTCTCTGTCAATTTTGGAAATTACTTTATATATAACAGCCTGTAATATCGGTTGGTAATTAAACGGTACCAAAAACGGTGTGTTTTCAGAATTTAAGGTCAGTTTTATTCTCATTAACCCGCCTGTGTTAATAAGATAAAAACCGTCCGGCTTTATTTTCTTGCATTTGAATCTAACCGGGAAAAGGAAGAACACCAGCCAGAAGATGTTCATTTTATTTAGAAACCGGACAGTTTTTCAGAAAAGAATGTTAATGAACACTACAGGAAAACGTTATATATATATGTTAAAAAATTATAAAATGCAAGAATAAAATAATTTTTTATTATTTAATTACCTGCGTATTTGTCTTCTTAATATTTTTTTAGAAATTATCTTTTTATAATTTCCGTGTAAATCCGTGCGCCCAAAGGCGTCACTTCGTGATAATCCGTGGATAAACCAGCCGCCAAATAAAAAAGCGGGTTGTTACACCCGCCTTTCAGACAATCTCCTCCGTGATTAACAGAGGAATCCTTTCCCTGAAAATTGCCTTAAGTTAATAATCGGCCTCCAGCCCTATTGCTCAAGGTTTTAACAGCAATTGATCACTTTTCTGTCATAAAGAATACATCGTTTGATCTTTGTTGTATTAAATATTTTTATTAACTTCCGTTGTTTATTGGTCAAACTAAATGTCAGGTAATTATTATGACCCTCGTACCCCATCATATTCAGGATCTTTTACCCTATCAGGCCGGCAAACCCATCGAAGAACTGCGCCGCGAACTCGGCCTTAAAAAAATTGTAAAACTGGCTTCCAACGAAAATCCCCTGGGTGTTTCTCCCCTGGCCCAAAAAGCCATAAAAGCGGCCGTAAAAGAGGTACACCGTTATCCGCCGTCCGACGGCTATGGCCTGCGCAAAGCCCTGGCCGATCAGTACGATGTAAAAATGAATAATGTTATTCTCGGGCATGGCTCGGAAGGCATTATATCCGTTATCATGCGAACTTTTCTGCTGGATGATGAAGAAGCCGTCACATCGCAGGGCTCGTTTATCACCTTTGATCTGCAGGCGCAGTCACGCGGTATTAAATTAGTGCAGGCGCCGCTTAAAAACTATTGTATCGATCTGGATAATATTGCCTCCCGGATCAACGAAAAAACAAAACTGATCTACCTGGCGAATCCCAATAATCCTACCGGCACCATATTCAGGGTTCATCAATTCCTTGATTTCATAAAAAATGTTCCTTCCCGGGCTCTGGTTATTCTGGATGAAGCCTACTTTGAATTCGCCCGCCATGATCCTACCTTTCCCGATTCCATGCAGTACCGGCTGGATAACGTAATTACCCTGCGCACCTTCTCCAAATCCTATGGCCTGGCCGGCATCCGCCTGGGATACGGATTTGCCCATGAAGAACTGATTTCCAACCTGATGAAAGTGAAATTGTCTTTCGAGCCAAGCAGTCTTGCCATAGCCGCCGGCATCGCGGCCATGAAGGATGATAACTTTTTGAATGAAACCCTGAAGCTTAACCGGATGGGTCTGGAATTTTTTGCCGGACTCTTTGATGAGCTTGGTCTTCAACACCTTCCGTCCCATACCAATTTTATGACTTTTGTGCTGGACAGCGAAGATCATGTAAACCGTCTGTATAATAAACTGCTGCATGAAGGCGTTATAGTCCGCCCTTTAAAGGCGTTCGGATTGCCGAATTGTATCCGGGTTTCTACCGGTTTAATGGAAGAAAACGAATTCTTTGCGGAAAAATTAAGGAAAGTAATTTAAGCGGCTGTGCGGCCACATAAGAAAAAATATTTTTCTCCTATGATTATTTCGCATAAGCGTTCTCTATGGCTAAATTTAATAACATGAAAACGGTAATATCAGCCTCACGGAGAACGGATATCCCAGCATTTTATCTGCCCTGGTTTATGAGTAAGATAAGAACGGGTTCGGTCGACGTGATTAATCCTTTTAACAGAAACCAGGTCAGAACGGTCGACCTTTCTGCGGATAAAGTGGCCTGGATCGTTTTCTGGTCCAGAAATTATGCGCCTTTATTAATGGAAAAAGATGCTTTTGCCGCTTATCAGCTTTTTTTCCATTTTACAATACTCAGCCCTTCCCTGATGGAAAAAGCGGGTATTCCACTTTCCAGGGCGGTTCATCAGGCTCAGGAACTGAGCCGTATTTACGGAGCCGACCATATTACTTGGCGATATGATCCGGTTGTTTTCTGGAAGGACGGCGCCCATATCCGGACAAATTTTAAGGCCGATGATTTCAGAATGCTTTGCCGTGAATTAAGCGCCGCCGGTTTAAGCCGCTGTTATACAAGTATCGCTTATCCTTACAACAAATTTATCAAACGGTTTAATGAAAAATATCCGCAACTGGAATTATCCATTCCGGGCATTGAGCAGGAAAATGCCGTAGTCTCCCGGATGGTAGATATCGCGTCTGAATATGAAATTAAAGTTTATTCCTGCTGTACGGAGCGGCTGCTAAGTATTCCCGGCGTTCATCCGGCGAGTTGTATAGACGGCGCTCTGTTTAACCGCCTTTCGAAGAGTGAAAAAGTCTCTGTTATAGTCCGGCCTACCCGGAAAGGCTGCCGGTGCACGGAATCGGTCGATATAGGCGATTATCTGAACCAGCCCTGCCCTTTCGGCTGTATTTACTGCTATGCCAATCCGCTATGGAAATAAAACATATCATCGTTGATCATTAAATGCCATCGTGATCGTAATCGAAAAGTTTTCGATTAGTATTTCTATAAAACCAATCCTGTAAGGATGAAATATTTTTAGAAAAAAATTACCAACAACAAAATATTAAACCCTGTAAGGGAGAAATATGATAGCTTTATTTTTAACATTCTCCGTATTCATTGCCCGCTATGGTTAGAAGAATCGAAATAAATTCGCAGTAACAATCAGTATTGTAATGACGCATACTACGTCAATTAATTAATTCGCAAAGGAAGCCTATTAATCCTTGATTCGCTTATAAATAATATCTAACTTGCTTACATAAATTGTGCCAATATAAAATTTAAAGGAGAATTCTTTTTTTATGCTGAACCTGCAGCAAAGCCTGAGACTGGAACAGAAGCTGACGCCTCAGCAAATCCTGCTGTCTACCCTTCTTCAATTACCTCTTCTGAGTCTGGAACAAAAAATAAAAAGCGAACTGGAGATGAATCCCGTTCTGGAAGAAGGCGAAGAGGAGGAGAACCCTGTCGAACAGGAAATTAAGGATTCCCCTGAAGACGATAGCATAAAAGAAGAATTACAACAGCACGACGAAGACAATAACCACAGTGATGAATATGATCGTAAGGAAATTGAAAAGGCCCAGGACGATACCGGCATAGAGAATCTGGTTAACGATGAAGATCACTTCGAAATCCGCATACCAAAGGATAAAAACCAGGAAGATTATGAACGCCCGGAAACAAGCGTTATTTCCCTGCCCGAACATTTACTGGACCAGATGCATATTCTGCCGCTCTCTAAAACAGAACAAGCCATTGGCGAATATCTGATCTGGAATAT
>RQOG01000168.1 GCA_003854985.1 Calditrichota bacterium | reverse complement strand
TAAGTCATCATGATGCCAGTTTGGGCGCAGCTTGATAATTTCATCATACAGCTCAACGGCTATCCGGCGCGACATGGCGACAATCATGCCTTTGCCTTCGAACACTTCCTGCCGCTGTTCGAAATGGGTGATAATATCTTTGGCAACCCGCCTGATGCGGTCTTCACTGCCGACCAGCGCTTCCAATTGTGTCCATTTGGCTTTGGCTTTTTGGGTTTCGCTCAGGTCATCTTTTTTGAGTTCTTTGTCCAGTTCTTTAACCAGGCGCTTGCCTTCTTCACTCAAATGGATTTTAGCCAGACGGCTTTCATAATAAATGCGCACCGTGGCTCCGTCTTCCACCGCCATGGCAATATCATAAATATCGATGTAATTTCCAAAGACAGCCGGCGTATTCACATCTGTCTTTTCAATGGGCGTGCCGGTGAATCCAAGGTAGGTGGCGTTGGGCAGGGCATCACGCAAGTATTTGGCAAAACCATAAACCGTCTTTTTGCCAATGACATTACCCGATTCATCTTTATCATCAATAGTCTTGGCTTTAAATCCGTATTGCGTACGATGTGCTTCATCGGCAATCACCACAATATTTTTACGTGGTGATAATTCTTCATAAACATTGCCATTATCAGGTTGAAATTTTTGAATGGTGGTAAAAACTATGCCGCCGGAAGCCACTTTTAACAGAGTTTTCAGATGTTCGCGGTTTTCAGCCTGTACTGGCTCCTGGCGCAACAGTTGTTTAGATGCGGCAAAGGTATCAAAAAGCTGATCGTCCAAATCATTTCGGTCAGTAATCATAACGATGGTCGGATTATTCAGCTTTAATACAATCTTGCCGGTGTAAAAAACCATAGACAACGATTTACCGCTGCCTTGTGTATGCCAGACAACGCCGCCTTTACAGTCGCCTTCCGGCTGAAGATTTACCCCAGGTACACCATAACTCTCCGGTGATTCACTGATCCTATTCCCCGCCATCGGAGGGGTGCCCTTCAGGGCGGGGTGGTAGTTTGGAGGGGTGACCACCAGGTCGGGGTGTTTGTAAAGCACTTCCAACACACTATCCAACCGTTTAAGAATGTCTTCTGCCGGAATATGAATTACTGTTAGTCCTAATGACTCTAAATAACGATCTCTCTCTTTATCATATTCTACCTTATCAATATGACTGCTGCCGTCTATTTCAATAACAACATTACAATTACCACAAAAAAAATCAACGATATAATTGCCTATGATTTTTTGTCTGTCAAAATCTAATCCCTTGAATTGTTTTTTATTTATACGTTGCCAAAGAAGTACCTCTGAAAGATTACCGGATTTCCGCAATTCTTTGGCTCTCTCTTTCAATTTAGGGTTATAGGGAAGAGTAAAATAATTTCGGGAGTTTCTTTTGACCACCCCGTCAGACTGCGTCTGCCACCCCTCCTCAGGAGGATTTACCACCCCGCCAGACTGCGTCTGCCACCCCTCCTCAGGAGGGGAATGACCAGCTGCCCGAATGGTGGATTCTACAGCCCGGTTTACTGCATAATATTGATGATAGGCGGCTAATTTTTTGGTGGTTTCAATGGTGGCGATACCTGTGCGCAAGTCTTCTTTTTTGTTTTTTTCAAAAACAATAAAATGGCGGATTAAATCCAGCAGGGTCTCTTTATTGAGCATGCCGCGAATCAGTGTTTCCAGTTGACCTATTAGGGATGACGCTTCTTTGCGGCCATCGGACGTTTTCCAGGCCATAAAACGACTATAGGCGGATGAGATGGTGCCAGCCCGCGCTTCCAGTCCATCGGAAATAATGGTAAAGCTGTTAAAGGTAAACAAACCGGGAATGGCGGCTTTGTAGGATTGAATCTGTTTGAAAGCCGATTTCACCGTGGCGTTTTCATCCGCCGGGTTTTTCAGCTCGATGACCACCAGCGGTAAACCATTGACAAACAGAATAACATCCGGCCGCTTGTTGACATTGTTTTCAATAACCGTGAACTGGTTGCATACCATAAAATCGTTATTGTCCGGATTTTGAAAATCCACCAGCCAGACAATGTCCCCGCGTTCTCTGCCGTTCTTCTGGTAACTGACCTTTACGCCTTCGGTGAGCAGACGATGAAAGGCTTCATTGTTGGCGATAAGCTGCGGGGAATGGATGCGCTGAATTTGCTTAATGGCGTCTTCGATTGCTGTGGCAGGTAAAACAGGATTGATACGAAGTAAAGACTTTTGCAGCCGTTCGGTAAGCAGAACATCTTCAAAAGAATTCCGTTCTGGTTTTTCGCCATCGGGGGCAATATCCGGTGCAAAAATATAATGATAACCTAAAGTACTAAATAATTCTATTGAAAATGATTCAATATCATTTTCATAAAGTTTTAACATACTTGTTAATTTCCCCAGGGATTTACAGTTTTTGCATCAAATAGATTCACCTTGCATTTAAATTTTGATTTTATCTTTTCTATATGATCTTTGTCTTTGTCTGAATAAACACCTATATAAATACTCCATAATTTATTCTTTATTTCTTGTTTATTTGCTTTATTTATAGCATTAATAATATGTTTATCATATTCACCGAAATTAAATCCAAATGTTACAAGTGACCCTGATATAGATGATAGTTTTTTATAACAAAAATTTAAATAAGGATTGTGCAAAATATGTTCTAGCTTATCTTTTCCGTCACCGGCTGTCACAAAAACAGGATAATCCTTATTATCAATTCGCTTCTTTATATTCGTTAACAAATAATCTCCATCATATACTTCTTTTTCTATTGAAACTCCGCTATCAAATATATGTAAGGCCCCATGAACATAATGAACGTGTTGATCAAGTTGATATGGCCCCCAAACCAATTCACCTTCATCAGGATCAAAATCTTCCATATATTCATCATAATCAACATTTGCTCTTCCAAATCCATCAACTATATTGCTTAATTGTTCTTGATTGCTTAAAAGCACCCAATAAAGAAGTAAATCATAATTTGTTGTAAATATATGACCGTCTGTATCCAAAAATTCTTTTAGGAATTTTGCACATTGTACACTCTTTTCCTTAGGTATTTTAAATACCTGTTCAGGATGTAAAGCTGATATTGCATCTACAAGACTTTCTTTTAAATAATTGTGTGCTTCCTCTATTCTAATTGCCAGCTTTTCATCTTCTGCAATATCTTTCGCAATTTGATAGAAGATATCAAGTTGTTTCATTATTAATTCAAAATTGCTTGTATTTATAATATTAAACAATTTTTTTAATAAAGTATTTTCTGTACTACTTATAAATTCGCTAAATGCATTATAAGAAAAAATATTGCTATCGTAAGCCATACTAAAACCATTACCTAAAAGAAGATGCTTCTGCCGATTCTCTTTATTTAGGTGGCTAATTACTTCTTTATATGATTTGATTTCCATTTATAAATCCTCACTTTCATACTAATTAAATAATTTGTCATTTAATTAGTATTCAAGGATGAATAATAAATATATTAATATCATTTAATCTTTTTTAAGATAAATTTTAAATACTCTCCAACTGTATTTTTATAAAATCCTTTATTTACGCTTGGCTGATGTGGCAATGGGAAAAAATCTCTTTTTAATTTATTGTCCTCTGCATGGCAAAACTTGAAATTGCCGCTCGTTTGTCTTGTTTTATTATTATAAGCCCAATAATAATTAACCTGGGCTTCTTCATCGGTTAGTAATTGCAAAACTGGAAGTCCCAATGTAATTATTGGAATATGAGGATAGTATGAAATTTCATTAATAAGTAATTCTAAATTTTTAGGAAGATGGCTTTGCAAAACATGAAATGTACGTTTAGGAGGTTCAGTATAAAAATATTTAATAACATTTGTAACATAAATATTTTCGAAGTCAATTCCCAATTGTTCACATATCTTACTTATATAATTCTTTAAAGCTCCACTTCTATCTAGATTCAAGGTGTATTCAATTTTTTGCCGACTATTTTCTTTTTTTACAGTTGGGTCTTGTCCCAATATAATCAGTTTTATTTTATTAGTGATACGAAACGATGGAACAGGAAGTAGCGAGGAATCTATGGGATTTTCACTGAAATCATTTTGCTTTTTCAAGTAATCCCTGATCTTTAGAGATTGTATAAATATTTCTGATATTTTCATAACTATATTTATCTAATTAAGTAAACATCTATAATAAAAAACTAAACATTTTAGGTGTTCACTATCAAACAATTTCTGGTTGATGTTGTTTAATCTCATTTGTAAAATCAATATTAAGAAGTTCTCCTGCTTCAGTAAAAAACCAATCCCAACGGTCGGTCATCGCTTCATATGTCCATTGTTTATCATATTTACTGGTCTCAAAATCTGTAACAATTTTTTGTGTAATCAAAAATGCAGTTATTTTATCATTTTTTTCATCATATTTTCCCTTGCCCTTGTACACTTCTATTTTAATATGAAAAGGATTATTACTTGCTTCAATATTTTTAGCACCACCAAGTAAAGTCAGATTTCCTGTACTGTTCAACCACTTAGCTGCAACATCTTTTTTAATATGATTCCATTCTTCAAAATTTTCATAACGTACAGGTAGAATGTGTTCCAAATGCAAATCTTTGTTTAATTCAATAAATGACAACTTTGAATTATCTGTAACATTATATTCCATTAAAATTAATAAAGGTTTGATCCATGGTTCGGAAGCTACTTGTTCGGACGTAAGATTTCTAGTAGCAAGTTCTATAATACCATCACTCGAGATTTTACTATCAAGTTCAGATTCAATTTCTACCATTGGCTTATTTTGTTTTATCCATTTAATTAAATTAAAGGATGTCTGTTTAATTTGAGATAAAGTTTTACCTGCAATCCAGTAGAGATAATAAAATTTTCGTAATTGTTTTTTTAATTTCTCAAATTCTGGATAATTAGTATGTAATGCAGTAAGTAATATACTTTTCCAGTACATATTCCATCTTATATACCAAAATGAGAATAGTACTTTTTCTTCTTCCTCATAAATATTCTGAAAATATCTATTAGCAAATTCTTTAATGTCACTAATAACCTCATTCGGATCTATGGTTTTGAAAGCATCTTGCAATTCATCATATAAAGATTTTTTTGGATTTTGGCCAAGTATGTAATATTCATATATGATAAATAAATCATTTAAATTAAGGTCACAATTTTTTATACTCTGCTCCATATCCCGCCAATCAGAGATGAATTGTTCTTCTTTCATTTTTGATGTATCAGGATCTTCTTTATGTTTATTATAAAGTTTTTCAATTAGGTAACTTTTTATTAAATCTGCAGCTGTCAAATCCATGCCACGGTCATTTAATACTTGAAATAGTTTTATCGCAAATTCTCTATTCTTACAATCAATTCTAATGATTTGCACCTGGTTGAATAAAAAGTTTATAAATCCTTCAGATTCTTCTATACCAAGTTCAGTCAGTTTATTTATAAAAATAGATGCAGTGTTAATGAATTTATATTTGGGCTCTTCATCAGTACGGATTTGATATTTGTAAGGCTTTCTTAAGTCGGTGGTATTTCCATTCAAAATCAAAATTTCAAAATCACTTTGGTGCTGTCTGTGTGTAAATAATTTCAACCTATTTGATTTACCGAACAATGAGATCGACGATTTAATAATATCAATATCAACAGCAAAAGGATCATCATTATTTTCAGAATTTAACGTAGGAAATAGATCTCTTATAACGCAAAATAAAATCATAAGAGTAGTTAAGCGTTGTTGCCCGTCTACAACATCCACATATGCTGATTTTTCATTGTCCCTGGGTTTTGCCGTTATGATTGAACCAAGAAAGTAGTTATCGTTCTCAAGTTCATAAGCTTCAAGGATATCATCCCACAATTTTTCTATTTGTTCATCTTCCCATTTATAGGGACGTTGATATTGTGGTATTTTATAGAGTGCATCAGCATTACCAAATAGCTCTCTTATTGATAAACTTAAAGGTTTAAAAGGTTCTTCCATTATAATTCCCTAAATATTTGTCTATTAAGTCTTGTCTTTCAATTATAGCTAATTTAAGCTTCTGTAAATTTTCTCTAGCCGAGGCCATCATTTCTATCACCTTTGGGTCATCATGATGTTGATTTGCAAATTCAACAAATCTTTTATTTATATTGTTTTTTTCTTCTAATTCCAATATTAATTCATTGTAACTCTTTAGTATATTTTCTAAAATTAAATCTTCCAAGATAATGTATCCTTAATTTATTGACACCCGTACTTCCCCGCTCATCAGTTTGGGTAGCAAGGTATCCCGCAGTTGTTCGAGCGTGTGGATTTGTAAACAATTTGTTATGATTTTATCATCTATTGGTTTGACAACACTTTGAAATCTTTCAACCAGGGTATATGGTGGAATTGTTATTTCAAAAGACTGAAAATCAGATTTACTGATTGAACCAAATACTGTCCCAGTTTCATTATATTGCTGTATCTCATTCATTAAGGATTTAAGTTTGAAATAAGTGTAAGTATAAAATTTATTATTATGTTTATATCTAAATGTTGCAACACCACGCCCAATACAACACCTTTCTTTTGCCATATTTTGAGCCCCAACCGGAGCGCGGACACTTATTAAAGTATCGTGCTTTTCCGCAAATCGTCTTGGGTCAGTTGTATAAACCCGATTCTTTGGAAACCGAAATTCAAAATCAGCATTACCTTGAAATAATGGGATGCCTATACAATCTTCATTATAAGAATTTCCGGGTGGTGACAAACCCATTGTAAAATCAAATTCATCAGGAATAACGCCTTCTTCCCAATCATCCGGCGCCTCTTCAACAAACCATTGCCGGAACAACGTTTCGGCCATAGCTTCCAAGGTTTTGTTCTGGCGGTGCAGCAGGTCTATTTTGTCATCCAGGCTGGAGAGCACACCGGCAATGGCTTTTTGCTCGGGGAGTGGGGGGAGTATTAATGGAATACTTTCTACAACCTTTCTTTCTGCAATATTAATTTGAACTGAGCCATGTGATGCTTGCGTGAGTAATTCGAATCCTTGCTTAGAAGACAAAAAATAAAATAGATATTTAAGAGTTATTTTATTGACGTCTGGCCTGAGAATAAGCAAAGCCTGACTAATTATTCCTTTTGGGTCATTTTCATTAATTATAGATATTTTTCCAACAGTGCCAGAACAACTGATAATTAAGTCATTAGTGTTAACCTGAAATCTTTCTAATTCTTTAAACTTTGTCTCATTTATATAAAAACGGAACTCACGACTATTATAAATTGCATTTTTTTGCTCATAAACTGGTATCCCTGACTCTTTCATTTCACCCCTTTTAAGAGAAGAGCCAAACGGACCACGAATATATCCCTTTTCACCAAGGACATCTTTTAATGAGCATTCTTCCCAATTACTCATCAATAATCACCTTTTTCAATTGTCTGCGCTGTTATTTGCCTGATTACCGAATTTCCCGTTAATCCTGGTTCAGACCTCGTTTCACTAATCAACGGGAACCAGCTCATTACTCAGCCGAATATTTCATAACAGTCAAATAAGTCTTGTTCAAATGATCAAAATCGCTGTCGGTGGTAACCACAATGGCATTGGCAACTTTGGCAGTGGCTGCTATCCAGATATCATTATTTTGTATTCCCACCGATTTACCCAAAGGCTTACCCGGCAGTGCGTTTCTACTATAATTGGCTAAAATCGCATAGGTTTCTATCAAATCTTTATCCTGAGAAGCAATATCTAAAATAAAAAGTTTTGTTAATAATTTCCTTAACCGATTTTTCTTTGGTTCTCCCCAATTGTTCCTCTGGATAAATCCCTGGATTTCAGCAACCGAGACCACGGAAATCATAGGCAGCGTTTTACCATCTAATAGATGCAGGTCGGACTCAATTTGTTCATATTTTTCTTTCCCGCGTAGGTAATGTAATATGATATTGGTATCTAGCATGTACTTTTGCATGGTCAAATTTCTCTTAGCAGTTGTTCAAACTCTTCATCAGTTTCATCACCCGGCCATTTACCAACCAGGTCGCCAAGCGCATTGGGACTCTTGCCCTCCTGAAATTGCCGGGCGATCTGTTGATTAACCGTTTCCGCCTGTGGTTTTTTGGAAAAATATTCGTCTCCTGCCTCCGGTTCGGCAAAACGATCAATTTCGATGATAGACTTTCCACCCGGTTTATAATGTGCTGTTCCTGCAACAGTTATTTCTTTTCCCCAATACTTCCCAATCTCTTCCGGCTTAATGTCATCGTTTATAAAACCGTTTATCATACCTTCGTCGGTTTGGATGGTAACTTTTTGTTTGCTGTACTTTAATAATTCAACTTTTCCCCTTATCAAAACAGGTTTGGGATTAGGTAACTCTTCTTCAAGTATCCGTATCTTGTCAAATGTCGCTTTATTTAAGGTAATTGATTTCTGCGTTCCTTGATTCGAGAATACCATTGTTTCTTTTTCGGTTAAAAATGCTTTCCGGTAATTTTTTAACTCTCTAAGCAAAGGCTTGTCCAATAAATCTGATGAAGGATTCTCTTTAAGAGCTTCGGTATAGGTATTCATAAAAAGACTCATCGGCGTTAATTTTGGTAATTCCTTCTGTGTTTCCTGACGAAATACATCCATCTGATAATTTCCAAGCGTCTTTTCAAATGGCTCTGCCTCAAGTTCCAGGCAAGTGCTGCCTTTTTTAATACCGGTAAGGTTAATATTCAATGCTTTCTCAAGTTCAACCTTCCTGGGTCTTTTGGGTGCACTAATACCCTTCAGCCGTATTTGCAACGCACCTTCGGAAATTTTTCTTATGCTTTCGGCAATAATCTCAAACCGTTTTAAATTTATTGTGCCGCTGGCTTCATCAGCCATATTTATTTTAATTTCATATTTCATTGCAACCTCCTCGCTGATCACCTAATTATGATAGCAATCAGAATTTTTCTAAACAAAGATATTGTGCAAATAAAAGTAATCGATTTTATATTTTACTTAATCATTTTAAAGTAAAATACATTAATTTATATTTTACTTTCCACTGATATAATATTTTTTTTATTTATTTTAGTTCAATCTTTTTCAAATTTTCCAATATCCGCGCATTCAAGCGTTCTTCTTCCTGCATCTGCTCTTGCAGTTCGGCTTGTAGTTTGGTAAAGCGTTCGTTGAAATCAAAATCGTCTTCGTCATCGGGCAAACCCACGTAGCGGCCGGGGGTGAGCACATAGTCCAGTTCTTTTACCCGCTCGATGGATGCGGAATTGCAAAAGCCTTTTATATCTTCATAACCACCCTGTCCTTCGGACACCCCTCCTGAGGAGGGGAATTGGTTGCGCCAGTTGTGGTAGGTTTGTGCACTTTTTAAAACATCTTCGTCGGAAAACTCGCGGGTGCGGCGGTTTATCAGGTGTCCCAGGTTGCGTGCGTCAATAAACAAAATTTCAT
>RQOG01000167.1 GCA_003854985.1 Calditrichota bacterium | reverse complement strand
GTTTGAACAGTACTTAAAGATATGCCTGTTATGGCATAATCTTGAATAAATGATGAGTAAAAACTGTAGAAGATTATTTTATTAATTAACAAATTATGCAAACAATGTTAAAGTATTCAGTAGGAACAGATCTTTCAAAAGAGACATTTGATGCCTGTTTTTCAGTTATTGATAGTCAGCAGAAAGTGACTATTAAATCTACCCGAAAATTCGATAATACGATATCAGGGATAAAAAATTTCATCGGTTGGAGCAAAAAGCTAAGAAAACATGATATTCCTATTGTTTTCACCATGGAAGCAACGGGAATATACTATGAGAGACTTGCCCTGGCTTTGTATGAAGAAGAATTTTATGTATCAGTCGTTTTGCCTAATAAAGCAAAAAAATATATGCAAAGCATAGGGCAAAAGTCAAAAAATGATAAGATTGATGCAAAAGGATTATCGAGAATGGGAGCAGAACAACAACTTGCCTGTTGGATGCCATTCTCAAGAAACATATATCAACTTAGATTATTAACCAGGCAAAATGAAGATCTTCAGCAGCAAAGGACGATTCTAATAAACCGCAAGGAAGCTCATAGATTCTGTCAGGACCAAAACGAAATTATAGACAATCAACTGGGAACAATGCTAAATCTTGTTGAGCAACAGTTAAAACAGATAAATAATGCTATTATACGGGTTATAGAAGAAGATACCTTGTTGAAAGAAAAGATATTTAGAATCAGCAAGATTAAAGGACTTGGAATACTGACCGTTGCTACTGTTGTTGCAGAAACAAATGGCTTTTATTTATTTAAAAACCAACGTCAACTGGTTAGCTATGCTGGATATGATATAATTGAAAATCAGTCTGGAAATAGAAAGGGCAAGACCAAGATATCGAAAAAAGGAAATAGTCATATACGAAGGGTATTGCATATGCCGGCTTTCAATGTCGTTAGATACGAACAAGGTTCTTTCAAAAACTTATATGACAGGGTTTATATGAGAACAAATAAAAAGATGAAAGCCTATGTTGCTGTGCAAAGAAAACTGCTAATGTTAATTTATACTCTATGGAATAATAATACTGAATTTGATTCTAATTATCATAAGTCTTCCGGGAATGATGAGCCTAAGTTCCTCTTTTCGCTCGGCTTTGAAAAAGCCGTAAAAAAAGTAGTCCCGGTGAAAAACACCAGGACTACACAAGATGAACTTCCGTGCAACGAATCGCCCGAAGTCCTCTTTTCGCTGATACAAAATTATTAAAATAAACTTAAAATCATTTGCATATTAAGACAGTACCTTGCGCCAGT
>RQOG01000166.1 GCA_003854985.1 Calditrichota bacterium | reverse complement strand
GTTGATAAAGCCAGAAGCAGAAAATTAGGAGGAACCGGATTGGGATTAGCAATAGTAAAGCATATCGCCAAAGTTCATAATGGTAAAATCAAAGCGGTCAGCAAGCTCGGTAATGGCGCTTCTTTTTTCTTTCATTTGCCCTTAAGTTACGATAAATAACAGTTTTTAATATTGGCATTATCCTTATAACAATCATTTCCATAATAAAAAAACTTCTTTTATTAGCTTGTAAAAAAAATTCTCAATAATTTTATAAAACAAGTCGATGTATTAGTTAAATAATAAAAACACCGATTGTTGATAAAGTACTGTCTATGTTTAATTTTTTTAAAAGAAGATATAAACGAATAATCGCTGATATCGAAATTTTAAATAAAGTTCCGATGGAAATTGCCATATATGATTTACAGGGCAGGTATCAGTTTGTAAATGAACATTATCTTCCTGATCGGACAATGGCCCGGGCGATTATCGGTAAAGATGATTTATATTATTTCACGGTCGCAGGTATTTACGAAGAATGCGCCGGGGAAAGAAAACACCAATTCGAAAGAGCGCTGGCTGAAAGGAAAATTACAAGATTTACGGAACGTCTTGAATATAAAAATACCGGTAAAGTGCTTTACTATAAACGGTTTTTTCAACCTATGTATTCAAGGAATGGCAAAAAAATCACCGGAATGAGTGTTTTCGGAAGCAATATCACAGCGATCATATTAGCTCAGAAAGAATTAAAATATCTTGCCTACCACGATAAATTAACCGGATTAAGAAACCGTGATGCGTTTAACGAGATGTTAGATCAGATAATTCTTGATGCAGAAAGAGATACCAATGGCAGGCAAATCGCTATTCTTTATCTGGATCTGGATAATTTTAAACTTGTGAATGACTCCTTAGGCCATGATATTGGCGATAAACTTCTTAAAGAAGTATCTGAGCGTATGGAAGCAACCCTGCGTAAAAATGATTTGAACTTCCGCTTGGGCGGCGATGAATTTGTCTGTATTGCCAAAGGTATTGCCAGTGATTATCAGGCAGGTATCATCGCGGAAAAATTAATTAAATCAATCTCTTCGCCATATAACATTATGGGACACCACATTAATTATTTATCGGTTAGTATCGGAATCTCTCTTTTCCCCAATGACGGTGATAACAGGGAAACGCTGGTAAAAAATGCTGACATCGCCATGTATCATGCTAAAAAGAGCGGCAAGGATAATTATCATTTTCATTCCGATACGGGACGGGTTAAATCGGACGATCGCTTGAAAATGGAAAAGAATCTGCGCGAACTTATTAAGAGTAAGCAATTTGACCAGCAGCTAAAGCTCGTATATCAGCCGATCGTGGAAGATATCGGGGATAATAAGTATAAAATTATCGGGTTTGAATCTTTGCTTCGTTGGAACAGCAGTGAATTGGGCAATATCCCGCCCGATATATTCATCCCGATTGCAGAAAAACATAACCTGATACAGAAAATCGGGGACTGGGTGCTGCAAAATTCCTGTATCCAGTACAAACGCATAACGGATAAATATAAAATTCCACTATATATTTCTGTAAACTTCTCTGCAAAACAATTATTTTCTACCATAGTGGTTGATAAAATTAACGCATTATTAAAAAAATTAAATATCAAGCCCGAAAATTTACAATTGGAACTTACCGAGACCAGCTTTTTATCTTCAGAGCCGCAGGTAAATCAAAACCTTAGAACATTACAGAAAATGGGCATTAAAATAGCCATAGATGATTTCGGGATTGGTTTTGCCTCCCTTGTATATCTGCAAAAAGTACCCGCATCCACCATTAAGATTGATAAAAGTTTTACCCAAAAAGTGAACAATAGTGAACAACACCAGGATCTGGTCAAATCAATTATTGAAATGGGTAAAAATCTGAATAAAAATATTATTGCCGAGGGCGTGGAGAAAACAGAGCAGGTACAATTTCTAAAAAGCCACAAGTGTATAAAGTACCAGGGTTATCTTTTTAGTAAGCCTCTGCCGATCAAGGAATTTGAAAAAATCCTTGAAAAAAAGACTGAAAATCATTATGAAATAAACCTTGAAGCAGACTGAGAAATACGGTCGCCCTGACTTCTTAAATCCATATCCGGGAATTTTACGAATCCATTTGAAATAATCGATTAAATCGCGAATTTATATCTGCCTGCACATAGGTTCGAATACAATTTTTAACCTTTTCTTTTTTATCCGGATACGGTAACCGATTACTAATAAAAGTAATTATGCACAAGAACGATAACAAAGTGATAAGAATCATTTCAATTTTGGCTGAAAATGGCATTTTCTTATTAACTAAACTCATAAAATGAACGAGAATAGGAAATAGCCTAAACAATTGGAAAAAGCTGATCTGTAATGAAAAACAAGTTTAACAAATCGCTTATCGCTTCAATATTTATTCTGGTTTTTCATCTCTCTCATGGTGAAATAAGTTCTGTTTACCTGACCAGTAATGTTATGCGTTCTGCCGACAGTCTTTATTCTGCCGGAAAATATAATCTGGCCCTCGATAATTTTAAAAAGATTTATAAAAGCACTCCCGGCTATAACGATGATCTGATGGATTTTAAAATCGCGTATGCTCTGTATAAAACTAAACAATACGATTCCAGCGCAGTTATTTTTTATAAATTATATCAGGATCGCAAATTTTTGTCTGAGTTTTCCCATTTCTTTTATATTCAAAACTTAATGACAATGAATCCTGATAACGCCATAGAAAATGCCGAGTATTTTATAAATTTATATGACGGCCATATTCTTTCCGATTCCCTGGTTGTTACCAGCGCAGAATATTACTATACCAAATTAAATTATTCGAAAGCCAGAGATTATTATCTTAAAGCGTTAAAAAGGCAGATTTCTATTAATAAAAATGTGTATTATGCAATTCAGGCGGCAAAATGTCTTTATTTCCAGAATCAGCAAAAAGAAGCCAAAAATGAATTCCTGCAGGTTATAAGAAAATCTTCGGGGAAAAAAGAAACCTTAAATTTGGTATTCCTGCTTAAAATGATTGAACCTGAATTTTTCTATGATAATTTTTTTGAAATCGTTGACGTATACTATAACAATAATGAATATGAAGCGTTAAAGGTATTACTTGAAGAGTATATCCAGTTTCAGGATAACACGGATAATCTCCAGGAAGCCCGGTTTAACCTGATAAAAATATATTATGCACAAGGCCGTTCCAGAACCGCCTTATATGGATTTAACAATTTGCTTGATCAGAATCTCGGCACGCATCTTGAGCCCTATATCAGGATATATATTGCCAGATGTTATTACAACCTGGAACAAAGGCAGGAAGCTGTGGATGCCTATCTGGAATATGCAGAAAAGTTTCCGCGCAGGAGAAATGCGCCGGAGGCTGTCTGGAAATGTGCACGAATAAAAGAGGAAGACGATGAGCTGGATCAGGCTGTAGCTTTTTATAGAAAACTGCGTAACAGATGGCCTGGCAGTTATTATGCGCAGGAAGCGCATTTTCGCGAAGGGCTTGATCTTTATCGGATGAATCGTTTTTATGAAGCCGAACAGGTTTTTAATGAAGTACGGGCTAACAACTGGCGCGATTCTTATATAGCCAGGGCGAAGTTTTGGGCGGCATTATGCCGGGAATCTGTTGGAGATTTAATTACGGCCCGTGATATACGAAGCAAGCTGGCTGAAGATTTGTGGGATAATTATTATACCATGAAGAGTTACCTGCTTCATAAAAGTTATTTCGATTCTACCCGGGGTATTATAAGACAGTTTCAGAATACTGCGGATCAGTTAAAATATTTTTCCAATGGTTTTGCCTTATTAATTCCGTCTTTTGAAGAAGCCTTTTTGGTAAAAGACCTGCTTGGGCCGGAGTTCGGGCTGATTGCTCTATCAAATATTGAATTGCAGGCGAAAAGCAAAGAAGAATGGATTGCTCTGGCTGAAATTTTTAAAAAATTCGGGGATTATGGCAGATCTTACAGAATCTATAATTATATCAATTCAAAATATTATAATAATATGCCGTTTTCTGAAAAAGCATTCATGATAAAGGAAAGATTTCCATTTTATTATGACCAGCAGGTTGATTATTATGGCGAAAAATATGGCATAGAAAAAGAATTGATTTTGAGCGTTATGAAACAGGAGAGTAACTTTCAAAAGCGCGCTTTATCCCGTGCCAATGCCTGGGGATTAATGCAGTTGATACCTCCTACTGCAAAAGATATGGCAAGACTGACCGGTAAAAGAATTGATGATAATCAACAGCTTTTTGATCCGGAATTAAATATAAACCTGGGCACGCTATATTTGAAGCATTTAGATAAACTCTTTTATGGTCAAAAAGAATATATGCTGGCCGCATACAATGCCGGGCCACATCGGGTAAACAGATGGAAAGTACTGCCGGACTCAGAAAATATGGAAGTGTTTATTGAAAATATAGAATTTAACGAAACAAAAAATTATGTAAAAAATGTATTAAAAAATTACTGGGCTTATAAACTCCTTACAACCAATTTTCATGCCGATAATCCTAATATTTTATTTGGTTTGAAATAAAAATAAATCAACTAATTTGATGCTTTTCGGGAAGCAAAATAACAATTAACTTCACAGATTTCGCAGTTTTCCGTATTAGTACATTCCATGCTGAACTTTTGATAATTTTTTATAAATGCTTTTGTTTCATTTGTCCCGGATAAAAAATATCCCATAAAACTTATCAGTTTCTGGCCTGTCTGTTCGTTCAAAAGATGCTCAATTTTACAGGCTTCTGCCTCGGCAAGATTGGGTGTCAGGAATAAGACCTTTTCGAAAAACAATTGAATTATTCTTCTTTTGCTTAATACACTGTTTACCAAATCCAGTCCCTGACCGGTAAAATGATAGAATTTATTTTCGTCTTCATGAATATATCCCTTGTTCACCAGTTTTCTCATGGTTATGGACGCGCTGCTTCTGCTGATATTCAGATAATTGGCAATATCAACGCCACGGGCATATCCATTTCTTTTAAGAAGCTCCTGCATCGCCATCAGATGATGAACGCTGCTGTGGGTTAACTCCACTTCATCAAATCTTTTCCAAAGTTCTTTCATGGTTTCTGCCTTAAATAACTTTTGTTATATGATTATAACTTCTGTTAATATAAACAATACAATTGCGAATAGTCAACGACAACCTTTTTAAAACGAAAATGACTGCCGGTTTATTACAATACATTTCACTTTTCTCCTGCCGGATCATATTTCGGATAATATTGATAATCCGGCTATTGGAGAAAAATCAGGGCAATTTGGAAAGTGTTTAAGCTTAAGGAGTTGAATAAAAATATAATACGGAGAAACACGCTTATCCGGGAACCTATTTTTTAAATAGATAAATTTTATTAAATTAAACCGATTCCAATATAAATATTCAGACGGGGATG
This sequence comes from Calditrichota bacterium, assembly GCA_003854985.1. Taxonomy (GTDB): domain Bacteria; phylum Calditrichota; class Calditrichia; order Calditrichales; family Calditrichaceae; genus Zgenome-0002. The sequence continues at coordinate 6,567 of RQOG01000166.1, read as the reverse complement.
ATGAGAAAAATACCATTTTTCATAAAGGTGCTTAAAAACAATAATAATTACGGTAAATATTCAAGCCGTACACTCCGTCTGAAATTTTGTCTTCTTACAATAAGGCAGTGAAAACAAGGGTTTAGGTACCTTGCCGGAAGACGGGGGAAAATGAGAATGGAATGTAAGAGATGATTGCTGGTATTTTGTTAGCCGCAGGTAATTCAACGCGAATGGGCTCTGATAAAGCGCTTTTATCCTATAATGATGCCACTTTTATCGATACAATTTTAGATAATCTGAATCGTTCCGGGTGCCAACCGATTATCAGTATTCTCGGGAAGTCCGCTGAATTAATCTGCAAACAAACCTCTGTGCACAAATTTCAGTGTTACCGAAATCCCGACCCGTCCGAGGGTATGTTATCTTCACTTAAGATAGCTGTGGAACATTTGCCGGATGAATGCAAAGGCTTTATTATGGCTTTGGTTGATCATCCGATGGTGCGCAGAGAAACCTATCATTTGTTGTTGGCCGAGGGTAAAAACAATTCCGATCTTATTATCATACCTGAATACCAGGGACATCATGGACATCCGGTTTACTTCGGTAAAGATTTTTTTAGCGCATTATTAAAAGCTCCGAATAATACAGGCGCCAGAAAAGTCATTTCCGATCATTATAGTCAGGTTAGATACCTGAAGGTTGAAGACAGTGGAATTTTAATTGATATAGATACCCGTGAAGATTTTGATAAATATAATCATTAGATACATTCATGTATGTTAAATTTACATACGGAAGTATAATGTTTATCTCATTTAGATAAAATATGATAATTGAATTATGTTTGGAGATATTTATGAAAAGCGAAAGCAATTTATTGATGATGATTATTATCGCAGTTTTTTGCTTAATAAAAACCCTTCAGGCCCAGGATACCCTGGATAATTACCTTTGGCTGGAGGAAGTTGAAGGGGAAGATGCATTAAAATGGGTTGAAACGCAGAATAAAATTACAGAAGAAGCCCTGACTGGTTTTCCCGGATTTGATGATATCTATGAAAGGACTTTAAATATTTTGAATTCAAAGGATCGTCTGGCTGACCCGGTTATCAGAGGTGATTATTTGTATAATTTCTGGCAGGATGAAAATAATGAAAGAGGCGTTTGGCGAAGAACAACACTGGCAGAATATCGGAAAGATGATACAAAATGGGAAACGGTTTTAGATGTCGATGAACTTTGTAGAAATGAAAATGAAAAATGGGTTTTTAAAGGCGTTTCCTGGTTATATCCGGATTACAATAAATGTATGGTCAATTTATCCAGGGGAGGTGGAGATGCGGTTGTGATCCGGGAGTTTGATCTGGTTTCCAAAACTTTTGTGCAAGGAGGTTTTGAACTTAAAGAATCCAAAGGAATGGTTTCGTGGATTGACGATAACACATTGATTGTATCGACCGATTTTGGCGAGGGTAGTTTAACAACCTCCGGTTATCCGCGCGTTGTCAAACTATGGAAAAGAAACCAGCCTTTGAGTGAGGCGAAAACCATATTCGAAGGCGCTGAAAATGATGTAAGCGTATGGGGATATGTTATTAATACACCGGAAAGAAATTATGTTCTCATCAGCCGGGGGATCACTTTTTATACCTCGTATAATTATATTCTGGAAGATAATCAGCTTATAAAAATTGAAATTCCCGATGATGCCGAATTTAATGGTTTTTTTAAAAATCAAATGCTGATACAATTAAAAACCGATTGGAATATAGCTAAGAAAACCTATAAACAGGGAGCGTTGATAACCATTGATTATCAGAAGTTTCTGTCAGGCGACCGTAATTTTACAATTATTGCAGAGCCTGAAGAAAAATCGAGTATCCATTCATTAGCCAGCACAAAAAATCTGCTCCTGGTGAATATGCTCGATAATGTACAAAGTGAATTATTCAGTTATTATTTTGAAAATGAGAGATGGAAAAAAAGCAAAGTAGAAACCGAAGAATTTGGGTCAATTATAATAGGCAGCACGGATGAGAATTCTGATCTGTACTTTTTTTATTATGAAAGTTTTATATCTCCATCGGCCTTATATTACGTGAGTGAAAATAAAGAACCTGAGCAGATAAAAAGCCTGCCTGATTTTTTTGACAGTAAAAATCTGATTGTAGAACAATTCTTTACCAAATCTTCTGACGATACGGAAATTCCTTATTTTCTTGTTCGTGCCTGCGATATGGAATATAATGGGCAAAATCCTACATTACTTTATGGATACGGCGGTTTCGAAATAAGTATGCGACCTTCTTATTCCGCTGTACTTGGCTCAGCCTGGCTGGAAAAAGGCGGTGTTTATGCAATAGCCAATATTCGCGGCGGCGGTGAGTTTGGTCCCCAATGGCATCAGTCGGCATTAAAAGAAAACAGACAAAAAGCCTTTGATGATTTTATTGCGGTAGCGGAAGATTTAATTCAGCGAAAAATTACAAATCCTGCTCACCTGGGTATTATGGGAGGCAGCAACGGGGGATTATTAATGGGAGTTATGTTTACCCAAAAGCCGGAGTTATTTAATGCTGTAGTTTGCAACGTGCCTTTGCTGGATATGAAACGTTATAATCGTTTGCTTGCTGGCGCCAGTTGGATGGCAGAATACGGCAATCCGGATTTGCCGGAGGAATGGGCATATATTGCCAGGTATTCGCCTTATCATAATGTATATGCTGAGAAAAAATACCCTAAAGTTTTTTTCTATACTTCGACTAAAGACGATCGTGTACATCCGGGGCATGCCCGTAAAATGGCGGCTAAGATGATCGACCAGAAACATGAAATTTTTTATTTCGAGAATATGGAAGGCGGACATGCTGCTGCAACAACCAACAAGCAAAAGGCCTATAGTAATGCTCTTATATATTCTTATTTATGGTCAATGTTAAAAGAAATAGAATAAGGTAATTCGTAAGGAGATTTTATATTATTTATATATAATTTGTCATCAGATCGGCGGCTGGATATGAGGAATAAATTTATTTTATTCTCTTTAACTCTTGATTTTCATTGTATTTAGTATGTATGTTCTTAGCATGTTGATTGCGATGATAAAGAATATCTTCCATATAAATAAAAAAACCTAAACAAATCTCTAAAATATGTCGAAGAAGTAAAAGGATTGACAATGAGCAAAGTCCTCGGAACAGAATTTGAGAGTTAAACGGAAGTCATAAATGAAGCATAAAATCATCATTATTATACTGATTTTTCTTACGGTGGTGATCGGCCAGGACAAACGGAAAGTAGGATTAATACCATTTGAAAATCTTGATGGCAGTTCCAAGTATGATTGGATTTCCTATGGACTTGAATATCTTTTATCCAATAAGCTATCGGTGCTTTCCTATATTTATGTTCCTGAAAAAGCAATATTCCAGGAAGCTTTAAAAGAAGCAGGATTCGGATCACGCGCTCTTGACGAACGTATGATCTATCATATTGGTAAAAATGCCAGCGTTGAAGTTACCATATCCGGGAAATATGAAGTTTCCGGTAATAATGTTAGTCTGGATATTCTTTTTTCAAATGCGCTTAATGGTTCCGTTCTCCTGAATACTAAATACAGGGAACCTCTTTCCAATCTTTTTAAAATATCTATAAAAATTGTTGACGATCTCACCAACCTGGCCGGAAATACAATTTCCAGCACGGAAAGAAGACTGGTTGATTTTCAAATTACTAAATCCGTAGATGCTTTTGAAAGCTTTGTAAAAGGATATATTGAGACCGAAAAAAAAGGCGGTAAAGTTGAAGAAATAATCGGACTTTTCAAAAAAGCCATTCGGGAAGATCCGAATTTTTGGGAAGCCTATTATAATCTTGGTATTACCTACTATAATTCATCACGATATGACGAAGCCCTGGCGCAGTTTAATAAAGTGATTCAGGCTTTGCCTAATTTTGATAAACCCTATTATGGCCGTGGGCTGATCTATGAACAACAAAAGAAATACAGGGAAGCTATTGCAGATTTTATTAAAGTGACTGAATTTAACCCCAACGATTATAAACCTTATTACTATCTCGGGAAAATTAATGTCCAGGATAAAAATTATGCCGAAGCAGAGAAATATTTGAAAAAGGCCTTGGAAATAAACCATGAATATGCTTTATCCTATTATGAATATGGTAATATTTATTATAATCAGAATGATTTTCGCAGATCAATCGAATATTATAAAAAAGCGACGGAATTAGCCAAAGACAATCCGGACTTTCACTTAAAATTAGGCGATACCTACTATCGCTCGCAAATTTATTATAACGCCTATAACGAACTTAAACTGGCCATAGGACTTCGGCCCGACGATCCGATTGCCCATTTTCTGATGGGAATAACGGTTTATAAACGGGCTGTTCTTGAAGAATTGGTCGAAGCCTTTTTGGATATGCTTTCGGCAGAACCTGAGAAAGAAGGCGTTCAGGAACGGAATTTCAAAAAAAATACAGCGCTTGATCCAATAAAAAGCAAGGCTGTTTATGATGAAATGGCTGTAGCCTTTGGAAATGCCCTGCGTTGCCGGCCTAATTTTATGGAAGCTGCTTTTAACCTTGCGCTGACCTATCACGAAATGGGTAATACCGCTATGGCCGAGCAATATTATAAAACCACACTACAGATCAAGCCTGATCTTGTCCGGGCACATTTAAAAATGGCTACTTTATATACTGAGATAGGACGTAAACAGGATGCTATTGAGTCTTACCGGCGGGTTTTTTATATCGAACCTGGCATAATAGTGAACCAGCCTACCCTGGGTGCAGAGCATCAATATATAAATATCTATGATCGATTTATGAATGAATTGCAGAGTAAATTACAGACTAATCCCGATGATCCTGACACAAATCTTATACTGGCAAAAGTATTTCAGTCTCAGGGTCAATTTGGCAAAGCCGCTAATCTGGCCCGCAAAGTATTAACTCATAGTCCGAATAACCAGGAAGCAAAAATAATTCTTTCCAAAACCGAAAATTCCCGCAATTAAACCATAAAATTTTTTTACGTAAACTACTTTTCTTCCAGACATTTCCTTTAATAAGCAGAAAAATTTTTTACGCGTAATATGATTTAGGTTATGTTTGTCCGATTTAATCAGCTAAAACTACAGTCTTAAACGTTTATATTTTTCGCTTATTTTTTGGGATTTATTTAATTCATACCTATAGTCAAATAATGCTCCTTCCCAGTCTCCGTACACCGGGTTCGGAAGAATGATCCATTGGGTTCCCCATTTAGACTCGTGAGCAATAGCCAGCGTATCCCTGTATGATAAAGATGCGCCTGTAAAACCGCCCAAAAAATCCCCTGCATTATCACCGATTAGCAATAAAATTCTATATTTTTCAGACACGGTTTTTCTTCGATCGGTTTTATTCGATGATCCTGTTCTCATAAGAAGTGTGGTATCATCAATCGGTTCGGGAAAACCTTCATTTAGAAGATTATCTCGGGTAGCATTATATTCAATCTGTTTGCGATTTGTTATATAAATAATCTGGACATTCCTGGCAGCAGCAAATTTACAAAAGTCAACCGCCCCTGTTATTGAACCCGCACGGCGCTCTTCACACCATTTAGTCCATGATGCACTGATATAATCGGTATTGTCAATAATTAATCCCGCTTCATAAGCGCTGTTATCCAGCACAGTTTCATCAATATCCAACACCACTGCGGGCGGTAAATTCTGATACGCTGCTAATTGTTCGGTTGCCGCAGTCCAGTTTTTATCTTTAAGAGCGATATCCAGCATGGTTTTTGCCGTATTAAATGCCTGAAGGCATAACGCCTTATATTCTGCCGCCGTCTGCATCCATAAAACACTGTTAAGCATTTCATGCGATGCTGTGTTTTCCTTCGTTTGATTTTTACATGAAAAACCGCAAAAACTGATAATCAGAATAGTAATGATTATTCTCATTTTACCCTCTATTTTATTGAATCCAAAGTTTTTCCTTTGCTTATTTCGATGATTTTTTCATATGGAATTATTCTGCCTTTGCCGATCCCCGGGCATTCGCTGCAGGTAATTTTCCATCTTTCATAGGTTTTAATATTTTCTTTCCAAAACGGATAGGTTCGGCATTGTAAGGGGCGAACCTCATAAATACTGCATTTGCTGCCGTCTAAAAACACACATTTTTCTTCTTCTCCATCTACCAGGCATAATCGGTCATTGATCGTTCTTGTAAACCAGTTAATAAAATTACTTTTAGATGTTTCCAGAAATTCCGCAATTTTTTCCGCTTCGGATTCAGTCAGATACACATATCCTCCTGTTAACCGGCAGCAGTTAACACAATCGCTTTGACACTCAAAACGGATATTTTTAAGATAGCTTTTCATGATCTGTTTTTACTGTGTGAATATAGCGTATATTTGGATTTTCAGAAAGTTTTTCATCTAAAAAAAACAATGAAATCAGATTATTTATAAACATATCACATCTGTCCTAAATAAATATTCTAACTTGCCACGATCTTTAGATCGTGGATTAGGAAAGCTCCAATAAAATGGACTTCAGT
>RQOG01000039.1 GCA_003854985.1 Calditrichota bacterium | reverse complement strand
TTTTTAAAATCTAATTATTTAGGACAGCACAGAAAAGAATGCATAAAAATAATTTTTTATTGCTTTAAGCAATGTAATTAATTTATTACTTATGCTTTGCATTGAATTATAGCTGTGCCTTTGGAAAAAAGGCATCCATGCCTCTTTTTTATTTCTGAATGCGGCATTCGGATTTTGGAATTGCTATAAATTTGAAATTATACTTGCGTTTGTTTTTTTTCTTGTTATATTGATTGCATATCTTTCTGAAAACCATAGTAATTATTTTTAAATAGAATACAGATGGCAATAATTAATTACTGGTCATAGTACTTTATACTTTACAGATAGTGATCGCTATGAAAAGTAAACTTAGTCTCTGTGATAATAAGCCAACCATTCATGACTTTTACTTACAATTTTATACATAGTAATAAAAAGGATTAGGGAATATGTCAGATATACCTGGTTTTATCAGTCAGGAAGAATATGATGAGTTCAACAGGGAAAAAAGATTTATAGAGCGATCAGTAATTGAAGAAGACTCCGGGTCAGACGATGCAAGATCAAAAGCAATTGTCTGGCAGTTAAAACATTACATACAAACCAAGATCAAAGTGATTAAAAAAAAGAAAAAGTATTCTTTAAATGTTTCCTAATTAAGGTAAAAAAAAATGACGGTATGTCCTGGACTGCAGAATCCGTTAATGCCTGCTTCAAAAAGGAAGAATTGTTTAAAAAGTTCAAATGCTGGTGTTTTGCTAATGAACAAGATTTTGAAAATATTCCTAAAATTTCTAAAATTATAGGTATAAATAAGTTCTTAAAACTGGCAGCAAAACATAAATTAACTTCTTATTATAATAGATTCTTATCATGGAAAACATCTTCTATTCTGCTTGTTCTTATAATAGCTGGATTCTTGAAAACATTTATTGAATCGTTTATTAAAACGAATTTTCAGTTTACTTCTTTTGAACAGATTTTTATAAATCCGTCGTTTTTGCTACTGTCTGTTTATTTAACCGTAATAGGCTTGCTAGTTAAATTTATATTAGCATTTTTAACTAAAAAGACCAGAGCAAAAAGCATTGAGGAACTAAGAAAGAAAATTGATATCATAGATGATAATGTAGAAAATAAAAAGCTTCACACATCTTACATAGTCTTTATAAATGATCTGGCAAAGCATCTTGGAAAAAGAAATTTTCCGAGATGTATAATTATTGACAATTACGAAAGTCTTGATTTTACAACAAAAAGCGTGATTTACAGATATTTCAAAAAATATTCTAACAATTCATGCGGTTCTGAAATCTGGGTAATTTTTGATGGCGAGGACGGTGAATTATTCAGCACAAAGATACTGGAGAATAAAGCCTCATTTGGATACTATAATTCACAAATATTGCATTTACGGACTTTAAATAAAGAGGAAAGATTAGCGTTAGCTAAAAGCATAGGAAAACCTGATAGAGCTGAGTTTGAGTGCGTAAAAAGCATTTGTAAAGTTTCCGATAATATAGAATTCTCCGATTTTTTTAAAGCATACAGAATCGACCATCCTAAGGCCCCCGCTCATTACGGCGATCTTGAGTTCCTTTTTTTACTTTCTCTAAATTCTGAACCGAGTGTTAATTTTCTTAACATTAAATCAGTTATAAATGAATTTTCTATTAAACCGGGATCAAAAAATTCTGTTTTAAGAAATGAGATTAGCCGGCAATTTTTATACGGGACAAAAAATGCTGTTGACGAATTCAGAATTAGAATATCGAATATAGAAGCCAAATTTAAACCGTATATACGTAAACAAAATGGTACCAATTTTTATGTAATTAAAGATACGGCAGAAACATTAACAAGAAATGCTGCAAGTCTTTCACTACCTAATACAAAACTTGGTCATCTTTTTTGGGCAAATTATTTTTATGACAAATTGGTAAAATATAGAATAGAAGCAAGCTGGATTAGAAAGTTAACCTACCATTTGCTTGAATCCGATTTAACCCAAATTGAAAATGAAGAACTATATAAAAAGTTATTAATTAAACATTATCAGATTTTATTGTTCACTATAAATGGATGTATTCAGGCCAGCCTGTACAGAGATTTGATTGATTTATTGGGAATTGCTTATTTATTTCTGCAAGAGGAAGATTTAAAAAATAATTATATATATAAAAAGAACCTGTTAAAAGAATGCTGGAAAGCTTATTCCATTCTTGGTAGTGAAAAAATAATGGAAATGATTATACCTCTTCATTCACAACTAAGTTTAATGGATCAGGCTAAAATACATGAACCTATGCATCCTCTTGAGCATATTTTTTTTGATTTAATTCCCTTGTCTTCCGTAGAACGTAACCTGTTAAAACTAAATTTTTTCCAGTCTTCTTTAGGCAATAAAGATATAATTAAATCGATTTCTGATTTTATTAAAATCAGATCGATATGGGCATCGTTCGAATTAAAGAATTTTATCAACGATGATTATCAGGGTTTTAAATTCAGACAGGCATATATCGAGGGAGAAAAGATATTAAAGGAATTATTTGATGATGTATATAATCGCTTAATTAATAAAGAGAATAGTATTGCTATTATAGATACTATAACGTTATCATTATGTATCTGGTGCTTTGCGCTTAAATTAAAACCGCTGGTAAATATAAAACCCGATATGAACATCTCTTATCATAACCAACAATTATTTAAAAATGATGAAAATCTTGTAAAAGAAATCAAAAAGATCTTTTATGATAGTAATTATAAAAAATATTATGATATTTTTGAAACATTAATTGTAATGGTTGAATCAACTATTCTGATAGCAGAAGAATTAAAAAGGGAAGGTGATGGAGAATTTCATAATATAAAAGGAATTAATTTTCCATTAAGTGTCTTATCTCACGAGCTTTGTGCGATATCATTAACAACCATTGTATTGGGTTACCATTATTTATCAATAAGTAAAATGATAACCGTAGATATTAAGACCTTTAATAAGATTAATAGTATATTAAAAGCATGTAATGATACATTTGAATTAAGATTACCGGATATATCCGATTTAAATATTTTCCTTTCCCAGAATATCACCGATATAATTGATGGTTTCCTAAATATTACCAGAATTCTTTGGAAAAAATTATCATTGGATAATGCGCATGACTATTTAAATTTTAGACGGATTTATTTTAAATACTTTATATCAGATCCAAAGGACGATGACTACGAATTCTTTAATAAATTAATACAATCTATAGGCACAACCATAAATGATGATACCTATAACGGATTTCATGCAAATCTTCTTGTTTCCAGCATTTTGAAATCATATGGTGAATTAAAAGCATATTATTTAAATAAAGCCACTATTACCGTATTGAAAAATGATTTTGGGGAAAGTCTAAAAAATGAATTATGTTATTTATGTATACTGGATAGTTCTACTTATAATTATAATTTAACCAATTTTCTGGAGCATTTATTAGCTTCAGGCAATTTAAAAGAATCATTTTTATGGAACATGTTTAAATATGTACCGGAAAGGAAATTGGCAGCATATCTGTTACCATTATTAAATGTATCTTCGAGGAAAGGATGTAGTCTTTACCATTCTCAGTTGAAAAAAATAATTTCCGAATTTATTCTGGAACTTAAAAATGATACAGCAAAAACCGAATTAGAAGCATTATTAGAATATTTCACTATAAAAGAAAAAGAATCGAACATAGGATCTGTTAATCCTGATGACATTATTGACAAATGGCAAAATAAAAGAAATTATTGGATGTATGCTTCAATATGTGACAACCTGATTAATGCACACCCCGGTCATCAAAATCTTTTGGAGGAAAGCTTACAATTATTAAAGCGCGATCCATATCATGATACATATAGTAGTTATTTTTTGCTGGCTATTTCTGTAATGAATCAATTAAGTTTGAAAAAGAACAAATTAAATGATATAGAAATACCTTTATCTTATATTAGAAGCAGTATAGAATTTTGGTCTAAATATAATACTGTTGAAACTAATATAAATGCATATGAAATACTTTATCATTATGACGAATTGAGCACAAAAGAGTACCTATATGAAATTCAAAAATGGAAAATAGTTCAATTAGAAAGGGATCATCTTAAAAAACTGCCCGAATTAATTAAACAAGGAAGATATTTTAATGTTTTTTATGATTATTTCGACACAATGCAATATTGGGGATTAAAAACAGATATAGATTCAAAAGAGTTATATGATATAATAAAGACAAATAGGAATAAAGAAGCAGATTCAATAAAAAGTTTTAAAACGATTGATTTTTTATCTTTACATCCAATACTAAAAAAAAATGGAAATGTTTTAATAAGTTCGCAATTTCTGATTGCCTGTCTTATTATATTTAATCCGCCAAATGATCAAAATCCATTATATGATGAAGACCGAAACAGAATTAATACATTAGCATATGACAATTTAAAATATTTGTATGAAATGATAATAAATCTGCCCCAACTACCTGGCTCGATAAGAAATATTTTAAAAGATCATTCAGACCGGTTATTTGTAAAAACATTAGTTTAAATATTTTGATTAGTCATATAAGATGGTTTGCTTTGCCGGAAGCCGCTAATTCAATGCTATGTTTAAAGTAAATTTTACGTGACTTTTTAAGTTGTGTTTGTTTTTATGCCTTTATCTTTGAATGATAATATAAAAATCCATCTCTGATATATCAGGAATAAATACAATTGATAGAATAGCATTTTAAGATAATTCAGTACTTTTTATTAGTAACATTTGTAATAGATCTTAGATTTTTTATTCCTATTTTTGGCTTGGATGCATTCAATAGAACAATGAATATTTGGGAGTTTTTTTAACCTTTTTTATTTTTTGCTTGACTTCACGTTAGTCCAATACTATTATCCTGCCAGAATTTCGATTTTTCATATCAGGAACAAATCCCGCCAGGGAAGACAAATTAAGAATTATATGCCTGAATGATTTGCAGTCCAAACATAAGGTTTATAGTATGAATTACATGGAAAAGAGTATAAATTGTAGTTCAAAATTGCTAACAAAAAATGATATAGACTATTAATCCAAAGCCATTCATTTTAAAATCAGGAGATTAATTATGGAACTGGAACCAACCGATATTTATTTATCAAAAGGCAGCAGTTTTATTGCCAAAGCGATCCGGTTTTTTTCCACAACAATTGGTGAAAGCTGTACTCAAGTAAATCATGTTGGTGTTATTGTTACAAAAGGTGATCTGCAAACCTGCGTTGTAGTCGAAGCATTGCACAAAGTGACACGTCATACTCTTTGGTCGGAATACGGTCCTGATCACAATGATCTGGTTGCTATTTATCGTCCGCTAAATTTAACCGATGAGGAAGAAGAGATAATTGTAAACGAAGCCAACGAGCAGGTAGGGAAAAAATACGGATATTTAAAAATCGTTACCCATTTGCTTGACTGGTTTTTGTTAGGTGCCTATGTATTCCGCAGACTTACCCAGGACGGACGCTATCCAATTTGTTCCTGGCTGGTGGCGCATGCTTTTTCCAAAGCAGGAAAACATTTTGGCGTGGATCCCGGTTCAGCGCAACCGGATGATATATGGGATTTTGTTAACGGCAACCCGGACAAATACGAGCAGATATATCCATTAAAAAGAATCTGGTAAATTATGTTGTTTGAACCGGCAACCTTTTTTGTGCTTTTCGCAATGTAGCCTGTTTGTTACGCCAACAGGAGTTATATTTCTTCAGTTTAAAGTCTAAAACCAAAATCAGTGCAAGAGATGAGGTGTTTATGTAACGCATATTTATAATTTATGTTTACTATTATCATTCAGTATCATCCTACCTGATTTAGTCCAGACCCAGGATCAGAAAGTGCGGGCCTGTCCGGCTGACGACTGCTAGACGGGGCTAAACCATCCATAGTTTACACTTTATATATTGCGGTTTGCTTTTTGCCTGCCTGGTGCGGATGAAACAGTGTTTAAAATGTTATAGTAATCCGGGTATTCTAAGAATCATCTATACAGGTAATTGTCAGCGGCAATCTATTTTATTATATTTAGAGCAAATTATTACTAATAAATTAGCTTTTAAATTAAAAATGTTCATTCTCTCAGTATCTGTAATTAGGGAGGATTTATGGCCTGTTACATCATTTCCTATGATTTACGCAAGCCAGGCAGAAATTACGACGCTTTATACGATGCTATTAGATCGTATGGTACTTGGGCCAAAGTTAATGAATCAGTTTGGGCTATTGTTACGCAGCAAACAGCTGTGCAAATTAGAGAAAACCTTGATAAACACCTTGATTCAAATGACAGAATCTTCGTAATTAAGTCTGGAATTGAGGCAGCATGGCGTAATAGTATCTGTAAAAATGAATGGCTTAAGGATAATTTATGAACATGTCTCAAAATCAAAACGAAGGTTTTATCCAACCTCGAATTATTAGAGGACAAGTCGATTCTCTCTCATTGTTTGAAATTACAGATTATGAATTAGAGATACTAGAGCAAGGTACCCCAAATTCTTTATATTTAAATTTCGCAGTATTCTTCATATCTATGGCTGTCTCATTTCTTACTTCACTTATGACTATTGAAATTAGTGATATACGAATTTTTATAATATTTACATTACTTACGATTGTTGGTTTTTCAATAGGAGTAATCTTATTAATCTTATGGTATAGGGGGAGAACAAAAATTAGTAATGTTATAGATAAAATCAAAGCTAGAGTTCCTTCTCTTACTTCAATTCCACCGGTCTTAAATGACGAACAAAGAATAGAAAATCAAAATCAATCTTAATAAATGAAATTTTTTAGTGTACATAAAAAAAGTAAAAAGCCAACAATTTACTACAGGCCATAAAAAATGTGCTCGGTTGCCTGTGATTTTGTTAATCCGGGTGCGGGAACTTGGTTTGTGAAAGTCACTAGCCGCTTGGTTTTTTAGGCTGAGCACTGGACGTTATGCAGCAAAAATTTACTATAATTTTAAAATTGCTTTTTAACCATATTTGGAGTTAAAATGTAAGCAATAAAACCTCTGTAGAAAGAGATATTATATGAGATATATAAATTTTAAAATTAAAAATTTCAAGGGTATCAAGGAAGCAGAGTTAAAATTAAACCAATCTGGCCAAGGAAGAATCTATACGCTCGTCGGTCTTAACGAATGTGGAAAAACTACAATCTTAGAAGCTATAAATACTTTTTCACCTGATTTAGCAGCAGAGCCTTTATTTCAGAAAGATATATTTAGAAAAGTTCAACCAAAAGATCTTGTCCCAAAACACCGAAAAGACAATTTTACTGGTAATGTTGAAATAGAAGCAAGCATTGAAGTTCCTGATGAGGATAGAGATAAAATTTGTGATTATCTTTATAATGAAAAGAACTTAGAAACCGATGTTGCCAGGTTCAGTAAAATAATTACTGTAACAAAAATATTTAAATTTGAAAAATCAGATTATAAAGAACAGAAGAATCATTGGGGGATATCACTTTATACGAAAACTAAACGTGCAAAAATTTTCAAATCTTTATTAGATACTGATAGAGAAATATGGAATGAGACCATTCAATATATCAGAACATTAATTCCAAGTATTTGTTACTTCCCAACATTTTTATTTGAATTTCCTTCAAGAGTCTATCTTTCTAATACACCTGAACAATATGAACCTCAAAATAGCTATTATAAGCAAATCGTCCAGGATGTCTTGGATTCCCTTGGCAGAGATTTAACAATCGAAGAACATATTGTAAAACGAGTTGAACATGTTGATGAAGGAGTTGCATGGAATTTCTTTAAATTTTGGCAGAGTGATAGAAAAGAACAAATTGACGCAGTAATGAATCTCTTGGGAAATCAGATAACCAAGTCTGTATTTACACGATGGAATGAAATTTTTGGATCACGTTTTACAAAAAATATTAAGATAGAATGGAACGTTGAAAGTAATCAACAGAATCCACCAATTTTTTTAAGTTTTAATGTCCAAGATGGAACTTCAACATATAGTATTGCAGAACGATCATTGGGTTTTAGATGGTTCTTCTGTTTTTTATTATTTACACAGTTTAGAAAATCTCGAAGAGATGGTGGGACTCTATTTTTACTTGATGAACCAGCATCAAATCTTCACTCAACTGCACAACAGCAATTATTAGAAAGTTTTTCATCAGTCACCGAGGGTAATAATAACTTAATCTATTCAACTCATTCCCATTACATGATAAATCCTAAATGGTTGGAAAGTGCATTTATAGTCCAAAATGAAGCTATTGAATACGATGATGAATTCTCAAATTCACATGAATATCAATTGCAAGAGACTAATATTAGTGTTTTCCCATATCGTCAATTTGTTGGCGAAAATCCAGATAAAGAAACTTACTACCAACCTATACTTGATTCTTTAGATTATTCACCAAGTATTTTGGAACATCAATCAGATACAATAATGGTTGAGGGTAAGGGTGATTACTATGTATTTACATATTTTAAAGATGTCATATTTGCTTCTAAGAACAATATAATGTTTTTACCTTCATCGGGGGCAGATGATCTTGGCCCACTCATTTCAATATATTTGGGCTGGGGATATTCTTTTAAAGTTCTTCTAGATGATGATAAAAAAGGTAAGAGTGCTAAAGAACGTTATTTAAGTGAATGGTTCTTGCAAAGCTCAATTGTTAATACTATCGGCGACTTAGATTCAAGTTTGAAAAATAAAAAGTTGGAAAGCCTAATTTCTATTGAAGGAAAAAATATTATTAAAAGTGACTTGTGTTTAAATAAATTGTCAAAAAAACAATTAGTGAGGTTTTTCCAAGATAAACTAGCATTAAATAAAAAAGTAAAATTTGATAAAGAAACCTTGTCAAACTTTAAACTAATCTTTAGTAAATTAAGAAAAATATAATATATTTTGCTGTATATTACCTTTAATAAGAACTAAGTCATATAAAAAACAGTATTCCCGTTATAAATCATTATGTTTTTTCATATTATCTATCAACAATTTTAATAGTAACGCATGATTAACAAATAGCATTGGCCTTGTAGATACCTTTTAACACAACAGCCGTTCAGACATCCCGCAGCGGGTTCCGGAGGCCCTTCGTTTTCGTCCTTATCGGCATTTTCCCTATTTGTCCATAGTCGTTATGGTAATTACCCGTTCGGCGGTTTTGGCGCCTTTGGTTTTATTCTTTATAAAACCGCGGGTCCGGGCTAAAAACTGTTTAAGGTCTTCGCTGAGCGCTTCGTATTCTTCGCCTTCAATGGTAGTCATTTCCGTTTTAAGAGCCGGCAGGCCTTCGGTCGAAGCGATCAACTGCAGTTTTTCCACCCCGAAAGGCGGCGCACATACAAAGGACTCCGGCAATTCCACCACTTTGTTTACCTTCAGCTCGCTGATATAATAATTTTTAAAAAGCGGGGTCCGGATACCGTTGGCCAGGTGATAAATAAAACGCACATAACAGGGCGTATTGGCCCGGATATACAGGCGCATTTCCTCGCCTTCCTTAAAGATTAAATTTTTGCCGCCCTTGTTGGTCCAGAAATCGATCTTAAGATCGCCGTAGATAACCTCGTTTTTGGCAAAATACTTATCTTCGCTGTAGGCGTCGACGAAGTTTTGCGGTTTTATGGAAATATTAAGCGCGCTGACATATTTGAGCGGAAAAGTCACCCGGGCGCTGCCGATGGTCTGCCCCGCGCCGTCATTGATAAGGACGATGATTTCCATGACATCTTTGCGCGGCCAGTAATTGCCGGAAATATGGTAGACATTTTTTACGCCGGCGCTTTTCTCGGCGGAAACCATCTTAAACTGCAAAAACCTGGTCAGGCTGGATTCGATTTTCTGCCGCGTATATTCTGACAGTTCGCTAAAAAAAGAAGTCTTCTCATAATTCAGGGGGAAGACGGCAATTTGCTGGTTAGGCGGAATTTGTCTGGAAATCTGGAAACAGAGATTGGCGACGGCGTCGTCAAAATTGGCCATTTTGGTTTCGGTGATGTCGTATAGAATACTGTCGATTTTGGAACGCGAAACCTGCGGTTTGATCTGCGCCCGGTCAGCGCCCCCTAAAATCATATATAATAAAATCTGCTGTTCGATTTTATTGAAAGTTTTGGAGGCGTTAAAAATCGACTGCAGGGCTTTTTCGTTCTGACTGGTCTGGATAAAATTCAAGGCCTGCCGCACCTGGCCGGCAAGCTGATCGTTTAATTGCAGGGTTTTTTCCCTGTACAGACCGGCCGCTTCCGCTTTATTCAGTATGGCCTGTACCACCTTTGAATTGTCTTTGTCGATTACATTGAAGCGGGCGCCTTCCACCTGCATATCGGTCATCACGTTGATTTTAGAGGCGGTATATTCCGATAAGGAATTGGCGGTTTCGGTGACCTCGTTTACAAACTCGGATTTAACATTAACCTGAATCTGGTTCATCAGATCGACCATGGCCCGCTGTTTAGCCGCTTCAATTTCCGCAGGCCCGGCGTTCGGCTCCAGATAGGTCTCGCCGATGATCAGGCCGTTATCCGCTTGGGCATTGAAATGCAGGAAAAGAACGATGCAAAGGCATGCTATTATTGAGATTGGATTCTTCATTTTAGGTTTCCTTAAAAATGGTGTTTTATGATTTGTTTAACTGTAAATAAGCCTTTCATATTTTCTTTAAGGAAAATCGACATTTATTTTCCGAATATGAGTTTATTTATCCGAATATCTCTTTAGTCTGCCATATAAATTGACGATAATTAACAGGTGAACTTTTTAATGACGGGTATCAAAATTATTAATTTCAATAGAGTATTTATAAGAAAAAATGATAGTAAGGAAAATTCAAAATTCCACACTCCGGATTCCAATAGGAGAGCTTAACCGTTCCGTTATTGAATTCTGGAGTTTGGCGCTTGTATTTTAAAAAATAAATGGAGCGGGATAAAATGATTAAATCGCTGATCTTCATGATTATATTTTTGTTAATCATTCTCAGTAGTTGTGAGAAGACCGAAGAATATTTTCCGGAAGCATCTCCGGATTATGTTCAAAAAGCAGGCGTAGATGACCTTTTTCTGTCGGATGAAAGCCGCATCCGCGGGGGCAAAACAGAGCCGGAAATCTATGTGCAAATGGGCCATGTCAGCGGCAGTTTCAGCTATACAAACGCTGTGCAGTTCATTGGCGGCGGCAAGTATTTCCTTTCCGGAAACGGCGACGGGACAATAAAACTATGGAATACACTGTCCGGCAGGGAAATCCGGACTTTTAACTGTGAAGATGATGTAACCAATCTGGATATCAGCAAAGACGGCAGGCTTTTAGTATCCGGCGATATGAGCGATATGAAAAACATAAATCTATGGGATATATCATCAGGTAAGAAAATCAAATTTGTAAATTCCCACATGGATATGTCCTGCAACGGATACCCGGTGCTTTTTTGCAATGATGACAGAAACATCATATCCGGGGGCAGCGAAAGTACTTTACGGTTATGGGATATTGAATCCGGAGAGATGATCAGGGACTACAAAGCAAAGGCCGATTCCTCAGTAAATCCGGATGTTTCTGCAATTGTTCTGACGCCTGACGGGAAGTCGGTTATTGCGGGATACCGGTATAATGCGCAAGGCGTGGAAAGCCAGGATTTCACCATACGAATTTGGAATTTAGAGACCGGTGAAGAGATTATAGCTTTCAACAAGGCCAACGGCTGGGTTGAAACCCTGGGCATTAAGCCGGACGGTAAATATTTGATCTCGGGCGACTGGCAGCAAGATAGTGTAAGGATTTGGGATGTGGAAACCGGGAAGCAGATGGCCGCTTATCATACCGGAGGAACATCAGCCATTGATGTCAGCGCCGGCGGCAGGTACGCTTTGTTAGGCGGTTGTATGGGCTTCAGGCTTATTGAATTGTCTACGGGGAAAAATATAAGAACGATTAATAAGGGCATCGAAGGCTGGGTTCGGTCAATTAAATTCAGCCCGGACGGTAAATATGCGCTTGTCGGGGATGATTTATCAAAACCCATGCTCTGGGACCTGGAATCCGGCTCCCTTGTAACCGAATACGGAGGATACGCCAATAAACTGGAAACCGCGAAATTAAGTAAAACCGGAAATATTATGCTTACGGCGGATGATTATACCGACGCCATAAGAATCTGGGATTATCGCAACGGCATATTGATAAAAACAATCGCCCGGGACAGCAGCAGTCTAATGAGTTGTGCTACGATCAGCGCCGATGGCTCCTTAATGGCCACCGGCGGGTGGAATGGCCGGACGTCAAACGCGATCGTCTGGGATATCGCATCTTCAAAAAAAATCGCCCGGATGGAACTGGAAGAAGAAAGCGGCAACCATACGGGATTTCTGCAGATCACGGATGATAATAAATATCTGATCTGGGCGACGCAGGTAAAATTAACAATCAGCGATCTGCGGTCGGGAAAAGAAGTCGCACAGATTGCAGATTCTACACATGGATTTAGAAGTATCTTTGCAGAACCAAACGGAAATTATTTATTAATCTCATCCTACACCGGGGGATTTAAAATGTTCTCTGTTCCGGACGGCAGGTTTATAAAAAATATAAGCGATGGCAAAGACATAAATTATATTTTCGGCAATGAATATTTATATGAATTTAAGTCGATTAAAAATGCTTTCGGTGATTGGCAAAGGTATCTGACGCAGTATGATCTGAAAAATTTAGAGGAAAAATCCCGCAGTAAGATCAATGAATTCTATTTTAACTTCGGTATCGGACAGAGCCGGGAGACTTTGTTTTTTTGTCATAATTTTGCCAAAGATATTTCCAAATACGATATCAATAAAAATCAAGTTGTAACAGCCTTTACCGGGCATACCAGGCCGATTACGAATCTTGATCTGACACCTGACGGCAAGTTCCTCTGTTCCGGCAGCATCGACGGAACCGCAAGATTCTGGAATCCCGAAACAGGCAAAGAGGTCGCTCAGTTTATTGCTTTTAAAGGCGGCGAATGGATTGTCATTACCCCGAAAGGATATTTTAACGCCTCCCCCAACGGGGCAAAATACCTGAATGTGCGCGTCGGGAACCAGGTATACAGCATTGATAATTTTCATGAAAAATATTTTAATCCCGCTTATGTGGCTTCCGTTCTGCAGGGTAAAAGAATCGAAGCGACAGACGATATCCGG
>RQOG01000165.1 GCA_003854985.1 Calditrichota bacterium | reverse complement strand
GGTGTTTTACTTGAAAAGAAAGAAGCAATTATCGAGATCGATCAAAGTAAAAAAAATGACGGCAGAATAATACCTTTTCGTTATTTCGCCTTAGCCGGAGGTGTTTTAGAAGCAATACTATTTGATCAAAATCTTCGTAAAGATAATTGAACATGGACACAATGATAGAATCTTTACAACAGATCAGCAATATTATATGGGGTTTACCTCTTCTTATTTTATTGGTTGGCACGGGTATATATTTAACAATTGGTCTTAAGGGACTGCAAATAAGAAAATTGGGATATTCGCTATATCTGGGTTTGATTAAAAGGAAAGAGCACTCTGATCAACCGGGTGATATTTCCCATTTTCAGGCATTAATGACAGCATTATCCGCAACCGTTGGCACGGGAAATATTGCCGGCGTGGCCACCGCAATAGTCGCCGGAGGACCCGGCGCTTTATTCTGGATGTGGATTACAGGTTTATTTGGCATGGCTACAAAATATGCCGAAGCCGTTCTCGCGGTTAAATACCGGATAATTGATGAAGAAGGCTCCATGAGCGGCGGGCCAATGTATTATATCACAAAAGGCCTGAATGCGAGATGGCTGGGTATTTTATTTGCCATATTCGCATCTATAGCTGCTTTTGGCATTGGAAATATGGTTCAGTCAAATTCTGTTGCCCAGGCTGTTGAACATAGTTTTGGAATACCAGGCTATATTACCGGTATTATCCTCATGATAATGACAATAATGGTAATCATCGGAGGTATAAAGCATATAGGAAGAGCAACCGGTATTCTGGTGCCTTTTATGATTGTATTTTATGTGTTAAGCGCATTACTAATTTTAGTATTGAATTTAGATCGTTTACCCGATATTATTGTGCTTATTTTTGAAACCGCTTTTACGGGTCATGCCGCAACCGGCGGATTCCTTGGTGCCACGGTAATGATAGCTATTCAGCGAGGCGTTTCCAGAGGTGTGTTTTCCAATGAGTCTGGTTTGGGTTCTTCCCCGATTGCCGCTGCAGCCGCCAAAACCAAACATCCGGTATCGCAGGCATTGGTATCGATGACGCAGACATTTATTGATACTATTGTCGTATGTTCTTTAACGGGATTTGTCATACTTGTGTCAGGAGAATGGCTCAATGAAGCCGGGTATAACGGCGCACAGTTAACATCCGTAGCATTCTCATATTCACTGCCGGGTACCATTGGCGGATATATTGTAACTACAGGTCTGATTTTATTTGCTTATTCAACGATATTAGGATGGAGTTATTATGGAGAAAAATCAATCGAGTTTTTAGCCGAAACTGGTTTTAAGACAAAACGATTTATTTTAATTTTATTAATGATCATCCTTCTTTTACCTTTGTTTATTGTAATCGAACAAAACGCTGTATTATTGGTTCTAATAATTGCATTTTATGTGTTTATTCTTTTTAGAATACGAAAAAATATACTCATTCCGGATTTAAAAACCATTATTATCTTATATCGCGGTACATTTTCAGTCTACGTTATGGTCGGAACCATTTTTCAATTGGACCTGGTCTGGCTGCTGGCGGATATTTTTAATGGGATGATGGCCTTTCCAAATCTTATCGGATTATTGGGGTTATCCGGTATAGTTTTTAAAATAACAAAGGAATATTTTAGTAATCCGGAAAATCAAATATTATAGAAAATTGTTAAAAAGCGATGATATTATCATTAAAAATGAAGATATTTATTTGACAAAAAAAACTATATACTTTAAATTCACATTTCTTTTTTTGAGCCAGTAGCTCAGTCGGTAGAGCAGCGGCCTTTTAAGCCGTTGGTCGAGAGTTCGAGTCTCTCCTGGCTCACTTTTTTTCTTCCCCCAATTATCAAGCTTCACTTCTTGGAAAGTCATTTATCAATCATTTAATGGACTAATTGTACTTGATTTTAAATAGAAGTATTTATATTTTCAAAAGTGTATAACATACACATAAAAATAGTATACATATATTTAAAGTATTTATTAAAAGAACATGTTTTCCTGATGATATATGGACTGAAATATGATGGTGTTGTAAATGAAAAAAGTTTTTGTATCCGGTTGTTTTGATATGCTTCATAGCGGTCATATCGCATTTTTGACTGAAGCTGCAAAATATGGAAAACTGTTTGTTGGATTAGGCGCAGATCAAACGGTATTTGAGTTAAAAGGACGCTATCCGGTCAACAATCAAAACGAACGAAAATATATGCTTGAAGCCCTGAAATGCGTGGAAGCATGTATCATCAACAAAGGATCGGGAATTATTGATTTTTCCGAGACAATCGAAGTTGTTAAACCCGATATATTTGTGGTAAACGAAGATGGGAATACGCCGGATAAAGAAACTTTTATAAATAAAAAGGGCATCCAATATATTGTTTTAAACCGGATTCCTCACGCTGATCTTCCTGTCCGATCAACAACCGCACTCAGATCCACTAGTAATATTCCTTATCGTATAGATATTGCCGGAGGCTGGCTGGATCAGCCGTTTATATCATCAATTTGTCCAGGACCAGTGGTAACAATATCTATTGAGCCAACGATAGAATTTAATGAAAGAAGCGGGATGGCTTCCAGTACGCGGCTTAAGGCGATTGAATTATGGAATTCCGATTTACCACTGGGTAATCCGGAAAAACTGGCCAAAATTTTATTCACCTTCGAAAATCCTCCCGGGACCAAAGTCTATTCGGGATCGCAGGATGCATTAGGCATTGTTTTGCCAGGATTAAACAGACTGCAATATGACGGAAACTACTGGCCAAGTAGTATTTCCTCTGTTAACAATGAAGATATTCTGGAAAAGATTGAAAACCATATTTACCTGGTTAACCTCGGACCAAGATGCATGTCTTATGATGTTCTTGAGGAAACTAAGATCAACGAACAATCGGTAAAAGAACTTGCTTATGCATCTGAGAATTGCTGGAAGGCTGTTATCAATAAAGATTTAAAGAATTTTGGTCTCTATTTAAAAAAATCATTTGAAGCGCAGATAAAAATTTTCCCAAAAATGTTTAATAATCATATAAAAAAAATAATCGACCGGTACAAAAATTCAGCCTATGGATGGAAACTCTCCGGCGCCGGTGGTGGAGGATATTTAATACTGGTATCAAAATCGGATATTCCACATGCCATTAGAATAAAAATTCGCAGAAAAGATATTTAATTCAGTCGCGTTTAAAAGATCGAAGTATAGAATTATTAGTGTGACAAAAGTTTGATGATTTTCCGGTTATGTTATGGATTAAAGATTTATGATAAACACAAGGCTCATTTATCCTGGATTGTGGAATTTGTATTTTAATCACATAATCTTATGAGTTATATAAAATTATACGGAAGAATTATATTATTTAAAAAACTGTGATAACAAATAATGCAAAAGGCGTCTCTATGAAATCAATACACTTCATTACACTTGTTTCTTTAATAATTTTTTCATCATATCATTCAAATTATGCTTATGAGAAGATTAAAGACGGCATTTTATTAAAACCAAAAGCCGGGAAAAACAATATTAACCTAATTAAAATTCAGGTTTGCGCTGAAAATATTTTCAGAATAGTGGCCGCGCCGGGAGATTCTTTTTCAACGCGGCCAAGCCTAATGCGGGATTGGCAAAACCAGGAACAAACGGATTTTACAATTAACAATTTGACAGATGAGGTGGAGATAACTACAAGTAAAGTAGTTGTATCTGTAAATAAGAAAACCGGTGAAGTTCAGTTTAAGGATAAAAATGGTCAGATTATTCTTTCCGAAAGAGCAGGCGGCGGTAAATTTATTATGCCTGCAAATGTTCTGGGTGAAGAAACCTATCATGTCCAACAGCTTTTCAATTCCCCGCATGATGAAGCATTTTTTGGTCTCGGGGCTCATCAGAATGCGGTTTGGAATTATAAAGGTCAGGATGTAGATCTTTGGCAATATAATATCGTTGATATAATACCATTTCTTATTTCAAATAAAAATTATGGAATCCTGTGGGATAATAATTCCAGGACAAAATTCGGAGACATCCGGGATTATCAATCGCTTAACGCTACTGTAAATTTATATGACGTGGATGGAAAAGTGGAAGGATTGACTGCCGAGTATTTTAAGGATGTCAATTTCACTGATCTTTACATAGCCCGAAACGAATCTAAAATCGAGCATGAATTTATTGATGTCAATGATAAATTTCCTGAAGGATTCGAGCAAAACGTTAAGGCGGTGAGATGGAGCGGAGAAATCCGAAGTCAAAAAACAGGACTTTATAAATTCCGGCTTTATTGTTCGGGATATACAAAAATGTGGCTTAACGACAAACTTGTTGTGGATTCTTGGCGGCAAAACTGGTTGCCCTGGACTCATTATCAGCGCCTAAATATGGAGGCGGGCAAGAAGTATAAAATAAAAATCGAGTGGATACACACCGGCGGATATATCGGTTTAAAAGCGCTTTCGCCAGAAGATGAGATATATCAAAATAATTTGTCTTTATATTCCGAAGTAGCCGATCAGATTGATTACTATTTTATTTATGGCGAGAATATCGATGAGATTATTATGGGTTATCGTATTATAACCGGTAAAGCACCCATGATGCCTAAATGGGCCATGGGATTATGGCAATGCCGGGAACGCTATAAAACTCAGGATGAACTTTTGTCTGTGGTTCGAGAGTTTCGTAAACGGCAAATTCCGCTTGATAATATTGTACAGGATTGGTTTTACTGGCCTGAAGATCAATGGGGAAGTCATGAATTCGATGAATCAAGTTATCCTAATCCTGATCGCATGGTCAGCGAATTGCATGAAAAATTAAATACGCATATAATGATATCGGTCTGGCCTAAATTTTATATTGGCACAAAACATTTTAATGAATTTAAGAAAAATGGCTGGTTATATATGCGGAATGTGGAAAGAGGGCAGAAGGACTGGGTTGGTCCCGGATATGTTTCCACTTTTTATGATCCTTATAGCGCAGAAGCCAGGAACCTGTATTGGAAACAGATCAATGAAAAACTATACAGTAAAGGGTTTGACGCCTGGTGGCTGGACAGTACCGAACCTGATTTGCAGTCAAATCTTTCATTGGAAGAGACCAGGCTGAGAATAGGACCAACCGCTTTAGGATCGGCTTCTCGTTATCTGAATACTTATTCTCTGATGAACGCCAAAGGCGTGTATGAAAACCAACGTAAAACCAATCCCGATAACCGGGTTTTTATTTTAACCCGTTCGGCTTTTGCCGGGCAGCAACGATATTCTACCGCTACCTGGAGCGGTGATATTGCATCCCGCTGGTATGATTTAAAGGCGCAGATTCCTGCCGGTTTAAACTTTTGTTTATCCGGCATACCATATTGGACAACGGACATCGGCGGATTTGCCGTCGAACAACGTTATGAAAAACTAAACAATGAAGCCGATTTGGATGAATGGCGTGAACTGAATACCAGATGGTTTCAATTTGGCGCCTTCTGCCCTCTGTTCCGGGTGCATGGTCAATACCCTTATCGCGAAATGTTCAATATCGCTCCGGAAAATCATCCGGCATATCAAAGTATGCTTAAATATGATAAGCTTCGTTACCGGCTGATGCCTTACATATATTCGTTAACCGGTATGGTAACGCATCAAAACTATACGATTATGCGCGCCTTGATTATGGATTTCGGGAATGATAAGAATGTTATTAATATTGGCGATCAGTTTATGTTTGGCCCGTATTTGCTGATTAATCCGGTAACGGAATACAAAGCGCGTAAACGAATGATTTATCTTTCGGCAGAGACAGAATGGTATGATTTGCATAGCGAAAAATATTATTCCGGGGGACAAACCATTGAAGCGGATGCGCCGTATACGGAAATACCGGTTTTTATAAAAGCCGGGGCCATCATCCCATGTGGACCCGAGATTCAATATACCTCCCAGAAAAAAGCCGATCCCATACGACTATTTATTTATGAAGGAAACAACGGACAGTTTACGCTTTATGAGGATGAAAGTAATAACTATAATTATGAGCGCGGCTTCTTCTCTGAGATACCTTTTAAATATGATGATTCTGCAAAAATCTTAACCATCGGAGAGCGGATTGGAAGCTTTCCGGGAATGCCTGAAAAAAGAAAGTTTGAAATCAAATGGATAAGAAAAGAAAAACCGGAAAAGTTAGATTTTGAGTCTTCTCCCGATAAAATCGTCAGTTATGAGGGTCGCGAAATGATTATTCAAATGAATTAATCAATTTATTGTTCGATTTAAAAATAATGAACTTTCTGATGAAATTAATCTACTTTAGGGATATTAAAATGAGTTATTATTTAACCGTAATCATTAAAAAATCCATTTTACTTTTAGCTACTATTGTCATAATGGGACTGTTTTTATATTGTTCTGTTTCCTACAATTCTCCGCAGGTCAGGATTACAGAATCTTTTAATACAGATTGGAAATTTTATCCCGGCGATGTTGCCGGCGGTTTTAATCCATCTTTGGATGATTCGGATTGGCGGGTATTAAATCTTCCGCATGACTGGAGCATCGAGAGCGTTTTTTCCGAAACGCACCCGGCGGGAGTCGGCGGAGGCGCTCTGCCTGGCGGAATCGGATGGTACAGAAAGAATTTTTATGTACCGGAGCAGGAGAAAGAAAAATCGATTTTTATTGAGTTTGACGGCGTTTATCAGAACAGTGAAGTGTGGATTAACGGAAATTATCTCGGAAAACGTCCTTATGGTTATAGTTCCTTCAGATACGAATTGACGCCATTTTTAAACTACGGACAACAGAAAAATGTAATAACCGTTAAGATTGATAACTCCCAACAGCCTAATTCCAGATGGTATAGCGGCTCAGGAATTTATCGCCATGTTCGTTTAGTAAAGACAAATAAAATCCGCGTAGCTCATTGGGGCACTTTTATAACAACCAGCGAT
Source organism: Calditrichota bacterium (assembly GCA_003854985.1). Classification (GTDB taxonomy): domain Bacteria; phylum Calditrichota; class Calditrichia; order Calditrichales; family Calditrichaceae; genus Zgenome-0002. The sequence continues at coordinate 53,040 of RQOG01000165.1, read as the reverse complement.
GTTTCTGAAAAACAGGCGAATGTCATATTAAAAACCAAGATTGAGAATGTTACCGATAATGATAGTGAAATTACAATTAACACAACAATCTATGATCACAAAAACAAACAAAGAGGCCGAATTAATACCGCAGCCATTGTTCCCAAAGATACCTTAGTGGAAATCGAACAGCGCTTAATAATTGATAATCCGGTTTTATGGTCCGATGACCATCCAAACCTTTATAGAGCAATAACAACAATTGAAAAGAATAATGAAATTATTGATAACTACTCAACGATATTCGGAATTCGGTTTTTTAATTTTAATGCCAATAAAGGTTTCTTTTTAAATGGCAGACCGGTTAAGATCAGAGGCATCTGTATGCATCATGATTTAGGCTGTTTAGGCGCCGCCGTTAATACCCGCGCTCTTGAAAGGCAGTTAGAATTGTTAAAGGAGATGGGTTGCAACGGTATACGCACTTCCCATAATCCTCCTGCGCCTGAATTGTTGGATTTATGCGATAGAATGGGATTTATCGTAATGGATGAAGCCTTTGATATGTGGGAAAGAGAAAAAACAAAATTCGACTATCATTTGCATTTTAAAGAATGGCATGAAAGGGATTTGCAGGATTTAATTCTCCGGGATCGGAACCATCCCAGTGTTTTTATGTGGAGCATAGGAAATGAAATTGTAGAACAATGGTTTAAAGAAGATATTACTGGCGAAGATATTGCCGGAAAACTTAAGGCAATTGTTACAAAATTGGATACAACGCGTCCCGTAACCGCTGCCTGCAATGATGTTTCTCCTGAAAATCCAATTATCCGTTCCGGCGCGCTGGATATTATTGGTTATAATTATTCTCATAATAAATACAGTGAATTTCAGAAAACCTACCCCGGGCAAGTATTAATTGCATCAGAAACGGAATCTGCGCTGGCAACCAGAGGTTCCTATGATATGCCTTCAGACAGTATCAGACGCTGGCCGGAAGCCTGGGATAAACCTTTTCTTGAGGGAAATAAAGACTATACCTGTTCTTCTTATGATAATTGCAGCGCGCCATGGGGATCCACTCATGAAGAAACCTGGAGCCTGATTAAAAATATGGATTTTGTCTCCGGGATGTATATCTGGACGGGATTTGATTATTTAGGCGAACCAACGCCCTACGGCTGGCCGGCCAGAAGTTCTTATTTTGGAATTATCGATTTGGCCGGATTCCCAAAAGATGCCTATTATCTGTATCAGAGCGAATGGACGGATAAACCGGTGTTGCACATTTTTCCGCACTGGAACTGGAAAGAAGGCGAATTAATAGATATTTGGGCTTATACAAATTGTGATGAAGTTGAATTATTTCTTAATGGTAAATCTTTGGGAATTAAGAAAAAAGAGCCGGATGTTTATCATCTTTGCTGGCGTTTAAATTTCAAACCCGGAACGCTTAAAGCGATCGGGCGGTTGAAAAACGGGGAAATACTTACTAAAGAAATAAAAACGGCAGGTTTACCCGCAAAGATTATTTTAGAAGCAGACCGAAAAATAATTAACGCAGATGGTACAGACCTTTCTTTTATCACCATTAAAATTGCAGATGCTGATAATCATTTAGTTCCGGATGCGAATAACACGGTAGAATTTAAGATCAACGGCGTTGGCGCTCTTATAGGCGTCGATAATGGCTTGCAAACCAGCCATGAATCATTTAAATCCGATTACCGTAAGGCTTTTAACGGCAGATGTCTTGCTGTTATCCAGTCTTCCCGTCAAAAAGGAGATATAATATTAGAAGTAAAATCAGACGGATTGGAAAGAAATACGATTAAAATAGAAACACACTAAGAAATGAGTGAAATAGAAATAGTTTAATTCTAAAAAATTTTACAGGTTGTTTAATGTTCAATAATCAGATATGGATTAATTCTGTTTATACTGGGATAATGGTTATACTGGAACTGAAGCATATCCGGATATAATAAGAGCTATTTTTGACGTTATGGATTCAAGTATGGTTGGTATAAAAAAAAAATTGTAAATAAGATGAACATATATTACCAAAAGCTATCAAAAGGAAAAGTACTATGAGATTTAAACTTACAATTATAATAGTGGTTTTATTTTTATCCGGCATTAATATTTTTGATTACTGTCTGCGGGCGCAAAATGCATTTTCCATTACTTCAGCGGAAATAACCGGTAAATACACAATTCCAAATTGTCCGCAATGGCTTAACCATGCGGTAATTTACCAGATTTATCCGCAGACATTTTATGATACCAACGGCGACGGCATAGGCGATCTGAATGGCATAACAGAAAAATTGGATTACGTAAAAAATCTGGGAGTTGATGGCATCTGGATAAATCCTTTTTTTGATTCGCCATTTAATGATGCGGGATATGATGTATCTGATTACTATAAAGTTGCTCCAAGATATGGTGTTAATGAGGACGCTAAACGCCTGTTTGATGAAGCGGAAAAAAAGAATTTAAAAATATTATTCGATTATGTAATAAGCTATTCCAGTATTGACCATCCCTGGTTTATTGAATCGGCAAAACAGGAAAAAAATAAATATTCGAATTGGTATATATGGACAAATAACACCTGGTTAAATCCTCCTGAAGTCTATAAAGACTCGTTTATAAAAGGATACAGCCGGCGTAACGGGCAGTTTATGCGAAATTTTTACTGGAATCAGCCGGCATTGAATTTTGGTTTCGCAAATCCTGAAGAAGAGTGGATGCTGCCAATAGATCATCCCGATGTTTTGGAACTGCAAAAGGAATTAAAGAGAATCTTAAGGTTTTGGATGGATATGGGCGCCGATGGTTTTCGCGCTGATATGGCGGGAGCGCTGGTAAAAAACGCCAATATAACTGGTAATGATCAGTTCTATAGTACGCGTGATGAAGGCACTAAAAAATTTTGGAGAAGTATTCGGGATATTTTCGATATAGAATATCCTGAGGCATTTATGGTGGCCGAGTGGTCGCATCCGGAATCCGCTTTGGATGGCGGTGGATTTCATGCCGATTTTTATCATTGGTTTCCCGGTTATAATGATCTGCTGCAAAAGGAAAGCTGGCGGATTTTAAATGGATATTCGGAAGGTTATAGCTTTTTTGATAAAGAAGGAAAGGGGAATATCGCGAACTTTCTTAAAATGTATCTTGATCAGTATAATAAGACCAAAGGCAAGGGGTATATCCTTCTGCCATTGGGAAATCATGACCTTTCGAGATTAAACATTAACCGAACCGTTGATGAGCTTGAAATGATATTTGCCTTTTCCATAGTTATGCCCGGTATACCTTTTATTTATTATGGAAATGAAATTGGTATGCGTCAAGTTTATGGAAATCCTTATGTTGAAGGCGCTTACAAACCGAGAGCAGGAGCCCGCACGCCCATGCAATGGGAAAAGGGTAAAAATCTTGGATTCTCGGGCGCCGATGCAGAAAAGATTTATCTTCCTGTTGATAAAGCAGATGACGCGCCTACGGTTGAAGATCAGAAAAACGACAAAAATTCATTGTTGAATAGGGTTTGCCGTTTAATAAAATTAAAGAAAGCCGAACCGGCTTTAGCGGCTTATGCGGAATTTGTCCCGGTATATGCTGAGGAAAATAAATATCCTTTTATTATGGCGCGTGCAGCGGATAAGAATGGAATTTTGGCTATATTTAATCCTGCAAATTGTGAGCATGAAGCGGAGTTTTCACTTAATATTAAGACGGATAAATTCCAATTAATATCAGGTTCAGAGTCGCAAATCAATCGAAAGGGGAATACCTATCATATTAAAATATCCGGACAAACCTATTCACTTTATAGAATAACCTTATAAGAAAAATAATGTTTATTTGTCCGGGGAAAATAAATATGCATATTACATTTCGAATAAAAAACCCTGTTTAACCAGGGTTTTGTATCTTTTTTTGTCAAAACTATACAGATCGGCAGGGCGTTTGATATTATTCTTATCTTTTTCGTTAAGCTTTTTAAGCAGTTTCATGTTTATCAGTTTTTTCCTGAAATTCCTTTTATCCAGGGATTTGTCCAGAATAACCTCATACAGAGTTTGTAATTGCGGCAGTGTAAATTTATTAGGTAAGAGTTCAAATCCTACGGGTTTATTCTGTACGCGGGTTTTAAGTTTATCTCTGGCAATATCAACAATATGCTTATGATCCCAGGCCAATTCAGGAAGTTCGTTAAGCTTAAACCACTTGGCTTCCAGGGTATATTCGTTCGATGTGATTAACTTATCATTTTCCGGACTTATCAGCGCAAAAAAACCAATGGTAAAAACGCGCCATTCGGGGAAGCGGTCTATCTGGTCGAAAACACCAATTTCCTCCAGATATATGTTATGCAATCCGGTAGTATTGTATAGGATTCTTCTGGCTGCTTCTTCGATTAATTCGCCTTTGTTAAGAAATCCCCCGGGTAAAGCCCACATACCTTTACAGGGATTTAAAGCCCTTTTGTAGAGCAGAATTTCTAACATGGATTGTTGAAAACCAAAAATAACACAGTCGGTGGAAACGTTATCAATAATATCTTCTAACCTGTATTGAGAACTTGGATCCATGTTAAGTACTTGTAATCTAATATCGGTCATAGGATTACTCCCATATCAAAAATATTATTCTTGATGATAATTACTTGTTCACAAAAATTTATTTTTCTAATCATTTATCAAATTTAACTATTGTTTTTTCACCATTGTATTTGAGGGTTTTATCCGGAATTTTGCATATTTGAATATCCGATCCATGGTTGTCATTTACGATTGTCACATTAAACTTTCTGTTTTTTAACATACCATGAAATTCGCCTTGCCGGGGTCCGATTGTTAAACTGCGTTCAGTATCATTCCATTGAAACTGTATTGTACTGTAAATACCTTTCTCATAATTGTAATTATCATTCTCGTCTTCATAAAGTGTAAATTCTCCATCAGCGCCGGGGTAGATTCTTAATTCAATCGGATCTGCAGGTTTTTCGGTAGAATATTGAATAAAAGGTCCCATTGGAATGATAGAACCAGCCTTTATATAAATAGGAATTTTTTCTATAGAAGCGTTTGATACAATTATTTGTCCACCTTTTACTTTTTTACCTGTCCAAAAATCATACCAGATCGTATTTGCCGGCAGGTATACCTTCCTTGTTTTATCTTTGCTAACCGGTTCCTTCTCTTTTGCCAGTATGGCTGGTGTTTTCCAGAATAATTGCATACGGGCTGCGCCGGTTGAACTATTTTCCGTCTCAAGCTCAAAGTGATATTCCCGTCCGGCTGTAAAATTAACTGTATCTGTATATTGTTCTACGCTTGTATATATAATTGGAAGCTCTTCTCCATCAATCTTAATCCTTTTTGCATCGAAACTCTTAAGATGAAATTGATATTTTCCTGTTTCCTTCGGCGTTAATTTACCTTCCCATTTAATTGAAAACATCGAATCGCTGACGAAATCCGGGCGGCCGGTATACCAGAATACATTAATGACAGAATCAATTTGTTCTTTGCCCGGTATTTGATAATGATTGTCTTTATAATACCTGGCATTCAACCCTGGTTGGTTGTCCAATGTTTTGAAAAAGTCATTTTTAACCATGATGCTTGGTTCGGGCGGTCTGTAGTACATAAATTCAGTTACCGGGCACACCATAATTGATGGACCAAACATAAATTGATCATCAATATCAAATGTCTTTTTATCATGATTAAAATCCATGGGTAAACCGCGCATGATCGTGTAATCTTCATTTGTAACTTTCCAGGCCAGGGAATAAATATAGGGCAATAATCTGTATCTGAGATGGTCAAACTTGAGAATCGGTTCTACAAATTCTCCCATTTCCCAAATTTCTCTTGGAGTTTCAGAACCATGCGATCTGAAAATAGGCGTAAAAGCGCCAAGTTGAAACATTCTTGCATATAGCTCCTGATAAGCCGGAGTCTTGCCCCCGCCGGAAAACAAACCTTCATACGCGCCGATTACAAAGGCGCCGATATCAAAAGTCCAATAGGGAATTCCGGACATACAGTGATTAAGCCCCGCGCTGATTTGATTTTTATATATTTCCCAGCTAGCGCCTATATCGCCGGACCATGTTGTGGCCGCATTTCTTTGTTGACCGGCATAAGTCGATCTTGTCAGAATATATGCCCGGCGGTCTGCTGTTTCATTCCGCCAGTATTTATAGAGATCGTCTGTCATTACTAAAGAAAAGGCATTCAGGTATCGTGCCCATGATCCCAAATAATTTCTTCCGACTTTCTTCATCTCATACTCAGTTGATTCTTTTGTCAGAGCATTGATAACATCCGGTTCTGTAGAATCTATCCACCATCCATCAAGACCTTTTGTGTATAGTCCGTTTTTAAGATATTTCCAGTATAGTTGATTTGCTTTAGGATTAAAAGCATCATAATACTTAAATCCGGCCCAACCCACGGGATTGTATAAAAAACCATTCCGATCCATATCCTTATATATTTCTGTATTTGGTCCAAGCGCCGGCCAGATTGATATGATCATATGATAATTCATTTTATGAAGTTCATCGATCATTTGTTTTGGATTGGGGAAAAGCGTCTTGTCAAAAAACATACCGCTCCAGTTTTCTCGGCCATTCCAATAATCCCAGTCCTGAATGATATTATCAATTGGCATTTTTAATTTACGATATTTTTTAGCTACGCTCATCAGTTCATCGCGATTATCATAGTGTTCTTTGCTTTGCCAGTATCCGTATGCCCATTTGCCATACATAGGCGCTTTGCCGGTAAGCTGACGATATCCGGAAATAACTTCATCCATATTATTTCCGGTTATAAAATAATAATCAATATTATCGCCCATATCAGATGTAATGTGCATCCCGTTTTCATCATCTTTAAATATTGTTCTGGAATAATTATCCCAAAGAATACCGTAATTCCTGGTAGATATTAGAAAAGGATTGACGGCGTCTGTATTAGTCTGAACCAATTTAATTTCTTTATCACGATAATTAAAATAGCCATATTGATGCTGTCCAAGGCCATAGATGCCTTCTTCTTCTGAAAGTAAAAAACTTTGTTGTATCGCAAAACCGCTATCCGAAGAATAAACTATGGGAGAAAAGGATGCTTTTTCTTTTTCCGTTAAAAGTCTTTGGCCTTTGTGGTTCAAATATTCAATAGTAAAATTGTTTTTTAATATCCGGATTGTCATTGCGGTCGATTGGAGCGTTAATTGTTTATCTGAATCTTGGATAGATATATCAAGGTCAGGAATACTATCCAGAATGACTGAAAGGCTTTTTTTATCAGGCGTTCCGCTTTCTGCCCATTTAACAACGCGGAGGATATTATCCGAATAAAACTGAAGTGTAAGGTTCATATCCTTGGAATTCAGCTTAACGCCATTTTTAATATGAATAATCTTGATCTCATAGGTAGAACAACTATAAGAATATAGAATTAATGATATAAATATTAGTTTATAGAATGCGCTTTTCATACATTGTTCCTTTCCAGTATTATATTTTTTGTCTAATCTCCAGCTTACTTTTTTTGTATATGTCAGTCATCTTGTTTTTAGTTTTTTACGTTTGTTTAGAATTCATGATGAGCGTTGATATAATGTTACATTTTCCTTTGCTTTTCAAATGGTCCTTTGGATTATACATATTCTGTTGCGTTAGAAAATGGATTTTATAAAGATATTGTATTTCAACACCTATAAATCACCCATACTGATGATTTCAAATCCCGATTATTTCCAATTCACTTAATAAATTCTTTAATTATACAAAAGTGTATGATAAACACTAATTATAAAAACGTATAAAGTAATACTTTGAAAATCAAGAATAAATATAGAAAATATTTTAAAAATAAACACAGTAAAGACAATTGAAACATTTATTTTTTTGATTTGAACCAAATTGTTTGGAGATTTATATTAAATCCGATTTGAAGAATATATGATTTTTAAATATTCCAATACCGGATAATCACTGTTCTGAAGATTATATAGCATAGGGAAAAAAATGATAAACAGAAAAACAAATCTGATGCCGGCTTCCATAGTCTGGCCATTTTTTTTAATAACAAGTTTATTCGCCTGGTGGGGATTAGCAAACAATATGACCGATACGCTGCTGGCTGCATTTAAACGAATTATGAGTATGTCGGACTCTCAAACCGCGCTGATCCAGGTCGTTTTTTATGGGGCAGGATATGGACTTTTAGCAATTCCCGCGGCCATCTTTATCAAAAAATACTCCTATAAATCAGGTGTACTATTAGGTTTGGGATTATATATTATTGGCGCGCTTTTATTTTATCCGGCCAAATTAACCGCAAATTATTATTATTTTTTGGCGGCAATATGGATATTATCAGGAGGGCTATCAATACTCGAAACGGCCGCCAATCCATATATCATTGCCATGGGTCCGGAAGAAACCGGTACACGAAGATTAAATTTTGCCCAGTCTTTTAATCCATTAGGATCGATTATGGGTGTTTTTCTAAGTAAATTGTTTATTTTATCTGAATTAAATTCGGCATCCGCGCAGGAACGCGCTGCAATGAATATCCGCGAGTTACAGGCCATTCAATCCGGTGAATTAAACGCAGTCACAATGACTTATGTGGTCGTAGGCCTTTTTTTGCTGATAACCTGGATTCTGATTGCAATAAATAAATCAATGCCAAAAGCTTATGATAATAGAGGCCCTTTAAATCTGCTTCCAACATTCAAACGGCTTATAAAAAATCGTCATTATGTATGGGGAGTAATTGCACAGTTTTTTTATGTCGGAGCACAAATAGGTGTCTGGTCATTTACGATTCGCTATGTAATGCAGGAACTTAATCTGAATGAAGCGGATGCATCAAGTTATTATATTGCTGCTTTAGTTTTATTTACCATTTCACGTTTTATGTGCACATGGTTAATGAAATTTATCGCACCGGGTAATTTACTGGCCTATCTTTCAGTTTTAGCTGTGCTTTTATCTATAATTGTTGTAACCAGTGGCGGTTATCCCGGAGTGTTGGCGCTTGTGGGCATTTCAGGGTGCATGTCCCTGATGTTTCCCACTATTTTTGGATTAGCTGTCAGGGGGCTGGGTGAAGATACTAAAATAGGTGGATCCGGAGTCATCATGGCCATTCTTGGCGGCGCGGTGATTACACAGATTCAGGGCTTTGTGTCCGATTTTACTCAGAGTATTAATACCGCTTATTTAGTGCCCTTGATATGTTTTGTAATTATTGCTTATTATGGTTTGGCGGCCTCTAAAAAGGATTTGCCGGCTGTTGTTTCTGAGTAAGCCAAAGGATATGCCTTATGCGGAAAAAAAATCAATGATTTTATTGAAAAATTTGCCAGATTCGGTCAGGGATTCTTGTATAAAAATAGTTACGACCATTTATATATTTATTCTTGGCGGACAAAGCCAGGATTTTATAGTTCCGGTTTGGCCGGATAGCATACCCGGTTCAATAAAGGATATGACTTATATTGAAGCACTGGATACGGATAAGCCAAATCGAATTTTACGAGTTTCAAACCCACAATTGCTCGTCTATTTGCCAAAATCCGAAAGTTCAGAAAGTAAAGCCGCTGTGCTTATCTGTCCCGGTGGCGGCTACAGGCGATTGGCTATGGATGTAGAAGGATATGAAGTGGCAGGATGGTTAAATTCAAATGGTATTGCCGCTATTATCTTAAAATACCGTTTGCCCGACGATAGAATAATGATCAATAAGAAAATTGGTCCGCTTCAGGATGCCCAGCAAGCGATGAGGACTATTAGAAAGATGGCTAATCAATGGAATATCAACCCCAAAAAAACGGGTGTTATGGGGTTTTCTGCAGGAGGACATTTAGCCGCCTCACTATCTACGCATTTTTCGGATTCTTTATATTTACCCAAAGAAACTTTTTCCACGCGTCCTGATTTTTCGATATTAGTTTATCCGGTAATCTCAATGGATTCAGCAATTACACATTCAGGATCACAACGTAATCTTTTAGGTGAAAATCCAACTGAAGAAGATTTACATTACTTTTCACTTGAAAAACAAGTTTCAACGAATACGCCGCCTGCGTTTTTAATCCATGCTGCCGACGATCCTTATGTGTCTGTTATGAACAGTTTTGGATATTTTAAGGCGTTACTCAGTCACAAGGTAAAATCAGAAATACATATTTATGAAAAAGGCGGGCATGGATTTGGTATGGGAAATATCCAATATACAAACTCTGACTGGACGAATGCAGCTATTGAATGGATGCGCATGCATGATTTTATAAATCGAAAATAAAAATTAATTATAGATCATATACTTTTTTTACGGCGTTTGTAAAACCATTTTCTGCATTACTTGTGGTAAGCTGATGTTTATCTTTAAGTTCTATAACCCCGTTTTCTACAACATAACTATGGCCTGCCCATTTTAACAAATCACTGTCATTATAATCATTGCCGATCGCTAATGTGATATGCGGATTTAGGTTAAATTGATTTATTAACCATTGTGAGGCATGCGCTTTGGAAATAGTATAGGGAAAAATTTCAATCCAGGTTGTTTTACCGTCCAAAGGAGATGTTGTTCTGATTATGTTTAGATTGGGTAATTTCATCTTTAATTCCGATTGAAGATCATGGTATTCAGGTACTATGATAATAAACTGGCTGGCTTTTCCCAGAATAAAGTCTTTACTCATTAATTGACGGGCATAGGGTTTATATACCGATAATCTGCGCAAAAAGTCTTTATTTTGTTTCCCGGATGACCAATAGTAAAAAAAATGATTGTCCGGAACAGGATCATGAATCATAAAATCAAAAAATTCATTAATAAAAAATAGCTTTAACTCATTTACAGACGGGGCTGAAATGTATGCGCAGAATATTAGTTCTTTAGTTTTCCAGTTTAAAATTCCGGCACCGGAAGAGAAAACAAGAAAATCAATCGGTGTTTCCGGTGTCAGTGCTTTTAGTGCGGAATAAAGATTTCTCCCGGTTGCTATTACTCTTGTTATTTGCTTTGTCCCTAATTTTTTTAGGGTGTCAATGTCGGTTGGACTGATTTCGTTGTTATTATTAAGAAGCGTACCGTCAAGATCACTTATAACCATATTTCTTTCCGTAATAAACAATATGCGAAAAAAATTTAACGGTAAAGTAATCAGACTTCAAATAATATCTATCGAAAATTTAATTTTTTGTGTCATTCCTTGTTTTTTTTCAATGGTATTTCTATAAAGAACGAAGTGAACATGTCTGGTTTCGTCTCAAATACAATTGATCCACCGGTTTTTTCGATTTTTTTCTTTATGATATCCATACCAACACCACGGCCGGCGGTCATATCAGTGTTTTCGATAGTTGATATTCCCGGCTCAAAAATAAGCGCGCCAATCTGATGATCATTCCATTTTTCTATTTCGGCTTTGGTATGTTTTTTCAATTCCAGAGCTTTTTCTTTTAGCTTACCTAAATTAAGACCTTTGCCGTCATCTTTATAGCTTAATTTAAAAACATTATTATCAATATTGGCTGATATCCAGATATTGCCGGTTTCCGGTTTTCCTTTTTTTAAACGGACTTTTTCAGTCTCCAGACCATGTGCAATTGTATTTCTGATTAGTTGTACAAGAATATCGCGAATCATAAGCTTATATTGAAAGGGAATATTACCCGCTTCCAGATCGTCAAAGTTCAGCTGAATTTTTTTATCGGTGTTTTCACATAATCTTTCTGCTAATTTTTCAAGAGAATGAATAAGCATTTTATGCTCATGATCACGTCTGGGGCGGAATTGTTCATGAATACCGCTGATTTGGTTTATCAGTCCTTTCAGTTCATCAAACATCCTGATCAGTGAGTCAAGTTTTCTGCTGAATTCATCTATTTTAAGCGGACCTGATTTTTTATCTTTTAAGTCATTTAGAATTGTTTCGGTATCGTGAGCGGCTTCGGCAAAAAAATCAAGATCGAGTAAACTGGCATTTCCTTTGATGGTGTGTATAGATCGGTAAATTAAATTAAGACTATTTTCCTGAAACAGATTTTTTTCCAGAACAACTAATTCTCTTTGCGCACTATCCAATTCTTCTTCAGCAGATTTTATAAAATCATTTAACATGGCCGGATCATTGTTTAAGATTGACAGCATCCAGTCCATTTTACGTTTATTTTCCATCCTGGATTCTTCGAGAGATTTTGCTAATATAACTTCGCGGGTTACGTCGTTTACGGTTGTGATCAGGTGAGAAATATGACCCTCCTGATCAAATATCCGCTTGAATTTAAAAGTCAGATATTTTTCCAATCCTCCGATACGCATTGGAATTTTAACCAGGGGATTCAATTCCTGAAGCATATCGGCATCATTTTGTTCATCGAACAATAAATCTAAAAAACGTTTTACAGAATCAATGTCTTTAGAAGATATTTTGTTCTTCAGTATATCAATTAACGGGCGGGAGGACAGTGATATTTCATATAATATGGATTCCAGTTCTTTAGAATACTGCTTGCCTAGCCTTAAGTCTTTATCCAGTAAAAAAAGACCTTCGTCAACGTTTGCGAGAATATTATCTGTTTCCTGTTTTGCCGTTTCCAGGTTTTGCTGATATAATTTTAATTTAGCTTCCGTTAATTTTTTTTCTGTAATATCACGTGATATACCCACAATGCCAATAATGGAATCATCTTCGTTGAAAAGAGGTGCTTTCGATGTTGATACCCACGTTTCCGTGCCATCTTCCCAGGTCTCGCGTTCTTCTTTATTCTTTAACGCGACGCCTGATTTCATGATTTTTTGTTCATCCTCATAGGCTTCTCGGGCATGTTCTTCAGTGAACATGTCAAAATCTGTTTTGCCATAAATCTCATCGATTTGATGATTTCTGAACCAGTTTTCCATTGCTCCACTGATGTAAAGAAATCTGCTTTTTCGATCCTTGAAGTAAATGTTGTCAGGAATGGTTTTTAATAATCCCTGAAACATAAAATGCTCATTCTCAAGCGCTGCAATCTGTTGCTTAAGTTTTTTAATTTCATCCTGGAGTTCTTTTTCACCGGTTTGGGGGGAAGTCTTTTTTGCCGGCCTTTTTGAGGATAATGCTTTATTGTGTGACATTATTCCTCCTTATGATTAAATATGTCAGGTAACAAATAAATTAGATTTTACTTTATCTGTGTCCCTTATTTTAAATAATCGGAAAATAAAAAAGTTTCTTAAAAAAAATATCATAAAACACGTGTTTTTTTCCAGTATATGATGTTGGTTGTTTTATAGAATTACAGAATCAGAACTAAAAAGAATAGTTGACAAATAAAAATCATCTTTTTATATTAAAGGTGTACAAACGTAACATAAGTGTGTAAAATGAATATAAATAATTATAATATCGGTTCCGTTTTACCCGGATATATATTTTTTTCCAATGAAGAATGGGAACGATTTGAAGAGCGCGCTGCCATTATGGAATATGATTCCGAAATGAGCAGGGAAGAGGCAGAAAACTTAGCCTATTGTTTTGTTCTTGCGGAACGGGAACAATTGAAAATTGCCGGGTAAAAAAAAAAGAGACTACCCCCTTAAAAGGAGCAGTCTCCGGGGAGAAATTCTGTTTATTCAGCTTCCATAAAAGGATAGCGCCAATCTTTAGGTGGAACAAAAGTTTCTTTGATGGTTCGCACCGTCATCCATCTTAACAGATTCATTGCACTTCCTGCTTTATCGTTTGTACCGGAAGCTCTTCCGCCGCCAAACGGCTGTTGATTCACAACAGCTGCTGTCGGTTTATCGTTAACATAAAAATTTCCGGCGGCATTCCTTAGTTTATCCGTCATTTTTATCAAAGCATTTCTGTCCTGAGCCCATATTGCTCCGGTTAAAGCATACATGGAAGTCGTATCGCATAGTTCCAGTGTTTCTTCGAATTTTTTATCGTCATAAACATAAATAGACAACACCGGTCCGAATATTTCTTCTTGCATTGTTTTAAACCGGGGATTCGTTGTTACAATTGTCGTGGGTTCGATGAAATATCCGTTTGAATCGTCATATTTTCCACCTGTGATAAATTCAGCTTCATTGGAGTTACGAGCGTATTCAATGTAAGAAACGATATTTTCAAAGGCTCCTTTATCGATTACCGCTGTCATGAAATTTGTAAAATCCTCCGGATCGCCCATTTTTATCTTGCCAACCTCACGGGTATATTTTTCTTTGAAAGAAGACCAGATTGATTTCGGTATATACATACGGGATGCCGCTGAACACTTTTGGCCCTGGTACTCAAAAGCGCCGCGTATAGCAGCTGTAACCAAAGCATCTATATCTGCCGTATGATGAGCGAAAATAAAATCTTTTCCACCGGTTTCGCCAACAATCCGCGGATAATATTTGGATTTATGGATATTATCGCCGATAGTTTTCCACATATTTTGAAAGACAGCTGTGGAACCGGTAAAATGAATTCCAGCCAGGTCAGGACTGGTCATTACCGGGTTACCAACCTGGGCGCCCGATCCGGGAATTAAATTAATTACACCGGCTGGTAATCCGGCTTCTTCAAGAAGCTTCATTAGAAAATAAGCGGGATATACAGCGCTTGAAGCCGGCTTCCATAAAACAACATTACCCACCATTGCAGGCGCGGTAGGCAGATTACCGGCAATTGAGACAAAATTAAACGGTGTAACCGCGAAAATAAATCCTTCCAGAGATCTGTATTCTAATTTATTCCATATTCCTTTAGGCGAATAAGGCTGGTCTTTCATAATCTGCGCCATATAATGAACATTGAACCGCCAGAAATCGCATAATTCAGCTATGGCGTCTATTTCGCTCTGGTAGGCTGTTTTCGATTGACCAAGCATGGCGGTGGCATTTAGTGTTGTTCTCCAGGGACCCGCCAGTAAATCTGCCGCTTTAAGAAAAATAGAAGCTCTTTGATCCCAGGACATTGCCGTCCAATCATTGCGGGCTTTTAGTGCGGATTTTATCGCCTGTTGTATTTCTTTTTCTCCGGCTTTATGATATTTACCTAATGAGATTTTTTTATTATGCGGTGTATATATTTCCGAAATTTTCCCGGTTCTAATTTCTTCACCATTGATAATAAGGGGAATATCAAGTTGTGAAGATCGAAGATCTATTAGTTTCCTTTTCAGAGCATCCCGCTCCGGGGTTCCGGGTGCATAACTATTAACGGGTTCATTATAGGGATCAGGAACTTTAAAATATGCATTAACCATAAAAGCCTCCTGTTTTTTGAAAGGTTCTATACATCAATCGTAAATGATAAGTAAAAATTAGTTTATTAATATAAGAATTTAAAACGTCAAAAATCAATATTAAAAGGACATTTATTTCGTAGTTTACTACTTGTTTTTTTTATATTTAAAACAATGTGTTTTTATATACATTATAGTTCATATTTATAATATTTTTCATCTGAAAATATTTCCCTTTGCTTCTAAAACTTATTTACTTAAATTTAAACGAAAATTATTGATTCATTTCTCTGGATATATGCCAAAATTATTTGATTATAAAACAGATATTGCAATTATCGGTGCCGGTCCTGCAGGTAGCAGTGCATCTATGTTTTTATCCAAATACAGTATTTCGCATATATTATTCGAAAAGGATATGTTTCCCCGGGATAAAATATGCGGCGATGGTTTGTCGGGTAAAGTTATGGGATATCTGGAGAAGATAAATCCTCAACTTAAGGAAGAAATTGCCGCTGATAATAAAAAGTTTTTACCAAGCTGGGGAGCAAGATTTGTTGCACCGAACGGAACAATAATCGATATACCTTACATTTCAAATGGCGAGCATTTATATCCTCCCGGTTATGTATCAAGAAGGATTCATTTTGACAATTTCATGATTGATCATCTTAATCATACGTACTGTGAATTTAAGCCTAATTGCAGAATTACCAATATAGAAATATCTGATGATGGTGTATATTTATCGATTGACGAGAACGGCTCTGCAAAAACCTGTTTTGCCAATATGATCATTGATGCCGGAGGCGATCATTCTTTAATGGCCCGGTATAATGGAAACGTCAACCGTAAGCCCTCTGATATTTACGCCGGTTTAAGACAGTATTACCGAAATGTAAATGGGACGCATAGCGCTAATCTCATAGAAATGCATTTCTTAAAAGAAACATCACCCGGTTATTTCTGGATATTTCCCCTGCCTGACCATACTGCAAATGTCGGTATCGGTATGTTGTCCAGCGATATTAAAAAAAACAAGGTAAACCTTCGAAAAGTATTTCTCGATGCTATTCATAAGAATCCCGATCTTAAAATACGATTTAAAGACGCTTCACCAATAGATGATGTGCGCGGATGGAGACTGCCTCTGGGGACGGCGGCTAAAAAACTATCCGGTGGGCGGTTTTTACTGGCCGGTGATGCCGGTTCACTGGTCGATCCTTTTACAGGGGAAGGTATTGGAAATGCCATGCTTAGCGGATCGATAGCGGCAGAAATTGCCGCCAAGGCGATTGAGGCCTTTAATTTCAGCGCTGAATTCCTGTATCAATATGATCAGCGTATAGAAGACAGACTGGGAAGCGAATTCAAGCTTAGCGCACGACTTCAAAAGTTGGCCAGAAAAACATGGCTTATTAATTTTGTAATCGGGCGGATAAAAAAGAGTAAAACTTTACAACGCATGTTTTCTGAGATGTATGATAATTTTACCATCAGGGACCGTTTAAGAAATCCATCTTTTTATATAAAGCTCTTCTTTAATAAGTGTTAAATTTTATGAACAAGGGCGTATTGTCTTGTCAAAATTATTTTTTCTGATCCTTATTTTTATTGGTTGTCTTTTATTATCAAAAACCAAGGCTCAGGTGGCTCTTTCGGAAATCATGTATGATGTACCGGGTAGTGATGCCCATGATGAATTCATTGAACTTTATAATATTTCTGAAACCGATTCCGTTGACTTGACGGGATGGGCCTTGTCGGACAGCTCTGGCATCGATTATATTACTGATACCGGGGAAGGATTGATTTTAGAGCCTAAACAGTTTGCCGTCATTCTGGATGGCAGTTATCAGGCGAACTCCCAAACCTATGAGCAATTAATACCTGAGAATGCTTTAAGGTTAAAAATCGATGATAATGAATTTGTCGATGGTGCACTGACGAATACAAAGGCAAAAACAGTACAATTGATTGACAGTAGTGGTAAAACAGTTCAGGCCTATAGATATACGACTGATAACGAAGCCGGGTACTCTGATGAAAAAATTATCCTCTCGCAAGACAATAGTGATGAAAACTGGGGAAATTCTATACATTTTATGGGAACACCTGGTTATTTTAATTCTATTTCGCCATTTTCTGATGATATTGGATTTGGCGAAGAGGGGATAGTGATCTTGCCCTCAGTTGGTATAAAGGTATTTCAGAAGATTCAATTCACATTGACCTTAACAAATTTTGGCTATGAAACATATAATGATTCGGCATTTATAAAATTTTATATGGATATCAATCAGGATTCGGTTATAACCGGAGCTGATTCATTGATAATTTTATTTTCAGACTATTTAAACCTTGAACCCGATGGCAAAGCAACGTATGATTTTTCATGGACACCGGTTATTTCCGGGAGATTTCAATTTCTTGCCGCAATTACTTCCGAATCGGATTTGAATGAATTAAATAATCAAAGGGTACAGATCATTGATGTGATTGATATTGCGGATTGTATACGTATCAATGAAATCAAATTTTTAACGCAGGCCGGAGAACCGGAATGGATTGAACTTATTAACACAGGCAATTCGGCTTTGTCGTTACAATCCTGGTCGGTGGCGGATTTGAGAGACACGGCCCGGATAAACATGCCCTTTCAGATGAATCCCGGGGACCTAGTCATAGTTGCTGCTGATACCGGCTTGAATCGGTTCTATGAAATTGATGAATCGAAGTGCCTTGTACTTCCAAAATTTCCTAATCTCAATAACGATGAAGATAATATATGTCTAATAAATCCGGCTGGCGGGTGGGTGGACCAGGTGCCCTATAATGTTTCCTGGCTGGAAGGTGAGGAGTGGCGGGAACCTTCTTTGGAAAAAATTAACATAAATCTTGACAGTCGTAATCCGGCCAGTTGGGGACCGTCTCTCTCAGGCAATAATTCCACACCGGGCGGGATAAATTCTGTTTATGCGGAATCAAAACCTAAAACCACTCAGATTTCAATTGAACCTAATCCTTTTTCTCCGGATGGAGATGCTTTTGAGAATCATACAATGATAAACATAAAAGCGCCGGTTCAATCGGGGCGCATTAAAGCAGAGATTTATGATATATTGGGGCGGAAAATCCGGCAGTTAAGCGCCGATAGTTATACAAGTTCCGATATTAATCTGATCTGGAATGGCCGGGATGATCATGGACAGATTGTCCGTATGGGCTTATATATTTTGTGGATTCAGGTATTAGACGACAGGAACGGCGTACTAATCGAAGCCAAAGAGACGATTGCCGTAGCGAAACGATGATTCATTTCCTGCGGAATTCTTTGTCCAGTTGAGCTACTTCTTTCCGGATATGCATTAATTCCTGCGTATAGAACAAGGCAGATTCTCTGGAATCTATTTCTTCTTTCATCAATAGGGTAATTTCATTTGCTCTTTTTTCCAGTTTCCATTTTCTTAGAATAAAAAGGCAATCCCTGGCAAATTTCATAGGATCAGCCTGCTCTTCGATCATTATTTCAGAAAGCTCCTGAGTTATTTGTTCATCTTCCTGGAAATTTTGAAAAATGATCTGGGCATCAATAGTACCGGTTTCTTCATATTCGTGAATTATCTGTTCGTAAATCCGGATAAAGAGATCATTCTCAAATAAATCATGCCGGATGTGTTGATTAAGATAATTATATACTTCTTTATTGCCGCTCATCAGCAGATTAATTATTCCCCGTTCGGCTTTATATTGCCCGGTTTTTATTTTAGGATCAGGATTTTTTTTCTCCTGAGCCTGGGCGTTTGACAAAGATCCGGGATAACGCAGCAGGCTTTTTTTTATGCGGTTTAGCTGGCTGATCAGCATACCTTCGTTAATTTGTAATCTGTCCGATAACAGGTGGATATACAAACCAATCTTGACCTGGTTTTTTATTTCAACAATTGTATTTAGTATTTCCTGAACAAACAGCTCTTTTTCGTCAATACCAGGATGATTATTAACCGAAAGAAATTCATCAATCTGAAACTCAACCAACTGTTTTTTGTTTTTTATAAGCAGATTGAAGGTTTTTAAACCTTTATTTATGATTAATGTGTCCGGATCTTCTCCGGCAGGCGTGGGCAATATAAAAGAGTTCATATCCTGTTTTTCGATAATAACGGCGTTTCTGGCGGCAGCTTTTTTACCTGCTTCATCGCCATCGAAAGTGATATATACATTTGATGTGTACCTTCTGAGTAATTTTACCTGATCAGGCGTAAGCGCTGTTCCGCTGCTGGCTACTACGTTTCTGATACCGGATTCAATCAGCCGTAACAGGTCAAAATATCCCTCAACAAGAAAGACAAAACCTTCATCCCGAATCGCATTGACCGCCTGGTGCAATCCGTATAGTAATTGTCCTTTGGAGTAAATCGGATTTTCAGGACTATTCAGGTACTTCGGCTGCTGGGCTTCCTGTAATTTTCGTCCTCCGAAACCGCATATTTTCCCGGAAAGATTATGAAAAGGAAAAATAACCCGGTTGCGGAATTTATCGTAAAAATCGGATGAAGATTCTTTTTTGGCAATTAAACCTAATTTCTCTGATTCATTGAGATCGTGATTGGCTTTTTTAAGCGTTAAAAGCAGCTTGTCATAGGAGTCCGGCGCATAGCCAAGCTTAAATTTTTTAATGGTTTCCGGAGATAATTTTCGCTCTGTAAAGTAGTTTAATTTCGATTTATTTACCGCAAGATAAAGGTTCTCCTCGAAGAAATCCGCCGCAGTCTGATTGATGCTGTAAAGACGCTGAATATAGTCGGTTGAAGTTTTTTCGGGTTCCGCCTGCGGTAATATAATACCCGCAAAATCCGCCGCTTTTCTAACGGCTTCAATAAACGAAAGCTTTTCATAATCCGAAATAAAGGTAAAAATATTTCCGCCTTTTCCGCATCCGAAACAATGAAAAATCTGTTTAGCGGGACTTACAACAAATGACGGTGTTTTTTCAGTGTGGAACGGGCACAGTCCTTTATAATTCTGCCCGGCTTTTTTTAATTGTACGAATTGAGCGATATAGTGAACAATATTTACACTATTCCTGATTTCCGATATTTTATCTTCGGAAATTTTTACCATTTTACTGTCTTTCCGTTCCTTGACATGATTTTTTTGTTTGACTAAATTGTTGAAAAGTTAGTTATTTAGATAAAAAGAAACAACTGCTTAAGTTGATAATCATAGAGGAAAAACAAAATGAATCCTGTGCCTGAAAAACAAATTAATATTGAGCTTGGTGAAAATGAAGCAGAAGGGATTTACAGCAATCTTGTTTTAATTACTCATTCACCGGCCGAATTTGTGATCGATTTTACCCGAGTGCTTCCCGGAAAGCCTAAGGCAAAAGTTTATTCCAGAATTATTATGGCCCCTCAGCACGCAAAATCTCTGTCTCTCGCGCTTCAGGATAATATCGATAAATATGAAAAACAATTTGGTGAAATTAAAATTCAGGGCATGGATTCAAAGTCCAGAAATTTTGGATTTCAGGAAACAAATCCAACCTAAATCCCGGCCAAGTTTTATTTTAAAAGCGTGTTTTACATAATAGGTGTTTTGTTGCATTAGAAAGTCGAAATGTTTAATTTCAATTTTCAAAAAAAATGAATATAGAGTCAGCTTTAAATCGTGTAAACGATCGGATATATAAGGCATGTAAGCGGGTTGGACGCAATGAAAATGAAGTGCGTCTGGTCGCAGTGAGTAAAACAATTCCAATGGAATTTATTTACGAAGCCTTTCAGGGCGGCCAAAAGGTTTTTGGTGAAAATAAGGCCCAGGAATTAAGAGATAAAGCCAGCGTCGGGAATAATGATATCGAATGGCATTTCATTGGACATTTACAAACCAATAAAATCAAGTATGTTTCTCCGGTTGTAAAACTGATCCATTCGGTTGATTCATTTAATCTGGCTAGGGAAATATCCGACTATAACAGTAAAAGGGATTTGGTTTCTGATATTTTGCTCGAAGTCAATACGGGAGGAGAAATATCCAAGTTCGGGCTGAATCCCGCTGAGGTTGAAGAAGTCTTTTTACATATCAGCGAAACATTATCAAATGTTAAGGTAAAAGGATTGATGTGCATGGCGCCATATGAAGAGGATGAAAAAATATTGCGCAATTCTTTTATCAGTTTAAGAAATATCAAAGACAGACTTATAAAATATATCCATGGAGATCAAAAGTTTGAGCTTTCCATGGGAATGTCTCATGATTTCGAATTGGCTGTTGAAGAGGGCAGCACCATGGTACGGGTGGGCACGGCAATCTTTGGTGGCAGAGGGAGGTAGTTTTGAAGATCACTCCGGTAGAAATTCGTAAACAGGAATTTAAAAAATCAATGCGCGGCTATGATTCGGTTGAAGTAGATACTTTCCTCGATATGGTTGCGGCTGAGATGGAAAAACTGATTGAAGATTATGAGACATCTAAAAAGAAAGAAATAGCGCTGCAAACGGAACTGAGCCATTATAAAGATGTGGAGAAAACTCTAAAGGAAACGCTTCATAATGTTCAGGAAACTACTCAGCAATCCAAGGAAAATTCTCAGAAAGAAGCTTCGCTTATCAAAAGGGAAGCGGAAATATCCGCCCAGCAGATGATTGAAAAAGCCAGAGCAAATGTAAGAGCCATGGAACAGGAAGTGCGAACACTGGAACAACAAAAGGAATCGTTGGTTGCAAGGTTAAAGCATCTGTTATCATCCCAGTTGGAATTGATTGAAGTTCTCTCCATAGATGATAAAACGAAGGCTGTAATCAAGGATAAAACACGAACAATTTCCAAGCCTGGCGAAAAACCTGTGCAACAGGATAGAACGGCTGCACAACGTCCTGTAGAACAGAATGTGCCGAAACCGCCGGAATCAAAACCGGCTCCCCAGCCAAAACCTGTAACACCGGATATTCCGCCGGTTAAGGAAGTTAAGAACGAAGACGGCTCGAAAAATATGTTCCGTGATATTTTCGGCGATAACTTAGATGTTGACGATGTACTAAAATAGGAGCGATGTCATGAAAAAAATAATTTCGGTTTCGCTTTCTTTTTTGTTTTTTATTTACACGCTTAGTTGTTCTTCAACTAAAACGTATACTATGGATGAGCCCATGGAGCAGGAATCGGTCCGCATAACCAAAGCCAATGGCGCGGAGCTTGAAGGCATTGTTGTTAAACAGACACCGGAAGAACTGGTTTTTATTGATGCCAGGACTCATAACAAAGAAACACTGAGGAATTCTGAGATTAAACTTATTTCGAAATCGGCCAATGTGTATGATTTTAATGGCAATCCTATCCCAAAAGAAGAAATAAAAGAACATAAAAGTTCTAATAAAATGCTTCTTTATGGTGCAGGCGGTTTTTTGCTTGGCGCAGCCGCAGGTATCGGAACGGGATTAACGATTATTTCGGCAGACTCCACGCAACGCACTTTAGCAAACATTGCCATAGGTGTATTGACCGTTGCCGGCACGGTCTACTTCGGTAATATGGGATATAATAAAGATCATAATGATGCGGTGTTTAAAGCCAGGATGGCCAGACACGATAAGGAAAAGGCAGTGATCGAAGCCGAGAAAAAGAAAATTGATGAGCTGAAGAAAGAAAAAGAAGAGCTTCTGAAAAAGAAAGAGGAAAAGCAAAAGTAATGATCATTGACAGGGAATTGTACAGGAAACATCTTAAAGAAGCCTTTGATTACATTAAAAGTAAAATAGATTTTAATCCTGTTGCCGGTATTATTCTGGGAACAGGCTTAGGCGGTCTGGTCAAGGAAATTGAGATTGAGAAAAAAATTCCTTATGGGGAAATACCTCATTTTCCTGTATCGACGGTTGAAAGTCATGAGGGTTATCTGATTTTTGGCAGAATTAATGGTAAAAAGATCATGGCCATGCAGGGAAGATTTCATTATTATGAAGGCTATTCCATGCAGCAGATTACTTTCCCCGTGAGGATAATGAAAATGATGGGCGTTGCTTCGCTTTTAATTTCCAACGCCGCCGGTGGAATGAATCCGGAATACCGTAAAGGCGATCTGGCCGTTATCATTGATCATATTAATCTGTTAGGAAGTAATCCTCTGATCGGTCAAAACCTGGACGAATTCGGACCGCGTTTTCCGGATATGTCTGAGCCCTATTCAAAGCGATTAATGCAGCTTGCCGAACAGGCAGCCGGGGAAAATGGTATTAAAATTCATCAGGGTGTATTTGTGGCGGTCAGCGGACCAAATTTGGAGACAAAAGCCGAGTATAAGTTTCTGAGAAACATAGGCGCGGATATTGTAGGAATGTCCACCGTGCCGGAAAATATTGTCGCCGTTCATATGGGGCTGGAAGTTATGGCAGTTTCCGTAATTACCGATGAATGTTTCCCGGATATGCTTGAACCGGTTAATGTGGATGAAATTATCGCAATTGCCAATAAGGCCGAACCAAAATTAACAACAATTATGAAAGAAGTTATAAAAAGACTTTAAGAGGAAGGAATTTTTTAAGTTATGTTTCAGGATGTGCCCAATAAAATGAACCTGCCCGGAATCGAAGAAAAAATCCTTAAATATTGGGAAGAAAAAAAAATATTCGATAAAAGTCTCGAGATTACTAAAGATTCACCTTTGTATATTTTTTATGAAGGTCCTCCGACGGCTAATGGAAAACCCGGTATTCATCATGTTATTTCCAGAACGGTAAAAGATATCGTTTGCCGGTTTAAAACCATGACCGGCTATCATGTGCCGCGGATCGCCGGCTGGGACACACATGGACTGCCTGTTGAAATTGCCGTTGAAAAAGAATTAGGATTGACGCAAAAAAATCAAATTGAAAAAATTGGCATCGAAAAATTTAATAAAGCCTGCCGTGACCTGGTTAATAAACATATCGAAATGGATGAAGGCTGGAGAACGCTTACCGACAGAATGGGATACTGGATTAACCTGGATGAAGCCTATATAACGTATAAAAACGAATACATCGAGTCGGTATGGTGGGCTATTAAAAAAATATATGATAAAGGGCTTATCTATCGTGGTTTTAAAATTGTGCCGCAATCTCCCACAATAGAAACGCCGCTCAGTTCTCATGAGCTATCGCTTGGTTACCGGGAGGTTAAAGATCCGAATTGCTTTATAAAAGTTAAAATTTTATCCAGCCACAGGAAAAGCCTAATTGGTTCAAGCCTGCTTGTATGGACAACGACGCCCTGGACGCTGCTTTCCAATGTGGCAATGGCCGTGGGGGAAGATATTGATTATGTGCTGGTTGAAAATAAAAGAGTACTAAAATCGGGCGATATAAAGGAAGTGGTGCAGGATAACCTGGTTTTGGCCAGAGAAAGACTGACCGCGCTGGACGGCGATTATAAAATTATAGAAACCTTTAAGGGTAAAGAGTTAATAGGCACTGTTTACGAACAAATATTCGAATTTCTTAAAGTAGACAGGGAAAAATATCCGAATGCTTTTACTGTGCTTCCTGCCGATTTCGTATCAACGGAAGACGGTTCGGGAATCGTCCATATGGCGCCGGCTTTCGGAGCCGATGACTATGAGATGTCCAAAAAATTTAAACTGCCCTTTCTGCAGCCTGTAACGCCCGGCGGCAGGCTGACCGATGAAGTAGGCGAATTCAGCGGCAGAACGGTTAAAACCTTTACTTATACGGATCATACGGAAGAAGGCGTGGATAAAGACATTATCATCGGGCTGAAGAAACGGGATAAATTGTATAGAAACAGTTTTGACTATATCCATAGTTATCCGCATTGCTGGCGGACGGACAACCCGATTATCTATTACGCCCGTGAATCCTGGTTTATTAATTCACCTGAATACAAAGAAAATATGATCGCCCTGAATAAACTGATCAACTGGCAGCCACCGGAAATAGGCGCCGGCCGTTTTGGTAACTGGCTGGAAGATGTAAAAGAATGGTCGTTATCCCGCGATCGTTACTGGGGAACGCCCCTGCCCATCTGGATAAGCGAAGATAATCAGGAGTTTTTGGCCATCGGTTCAATTGAAGAGTTAAAACAGGGATTGTACGAGCAGGAGGATGGATCGACCGTTCCGCTGTCGCAGATGACCGACAAAATAGATTTACACCGTCCTTTTGTTGATCATGTTGTTTTTAAAAAAAATGGAAAGACCTATCGAAGAACACCGGAAATTATCGATGTATGGTTTGATTCCGGATCGATGCCGTTTGCCCAGTTCCATTATCCTTTTGAGAATAAGGAATTATTTGAAAAGAGTTTTCCTGCCGACTTTATCGCCGAAGGTATAGATCAAACCCGCGGCTGGTTCTACACATTGCATAACATCGCTACGGTTTTGTTTAATAAACCGGCCTTTAAGAACATCATTGTGAACGAACTAATTCTTGATAAAGAAGGACAAAAAATGAGTAAGTCCAGGGGAAATGTGGTTTTTCCGCTGGAGATGATGGATAAATACGGTGCGGATGCCCTGCGCTGGTATTTTATGGCGGTAAGTCCGCCCTGGCTGCCTAAACGGTTTGATGAAAACGGTATTATCGAGGTTGTCCGTAAGTTTTTTACCACGTTGTACAATGTATATTCTTTTTTTGTTTTATATGCTAATATTGACCAATACGACGGTAAATCCGGGCAGGTACCTTATGAAAAACGTCCGGAGATAGACCGTTGGATACTTTCCAGGCTTTATTCCGTTTCAATTGAAAGCAGAAATTTTCTGGAACAATATGATATCACCAAAGCCATTCGCAGTATCAGTGAATTTGTGATAGACGATTTATCCAATTGGTATGTGCGCAGAAACCGCCGTCGGTTCTGGAAATCAGAGGCCGGTGCCGATAAACAGGCCGCCTATCAGACGCTTCATGAAGTATTGCTTGATATTGCCCGGATGATTGCGCCTATGACGCCTTTTATCGCCGAAGAAATATATCTGAATATCCGCAGACAAAATGATCCGGTCAGCGTTCATCTGACTAACTTCCCGAAAGTTGATGAAATAAAAAGCAAATATATAAACAGGGATTTGGAAGACAGAATGGCTTTGGCTCAAAAAATTGTATCTATGGTCAGAGCGATGCGTAATGAAACCCAGATAAAGGTCCGGCAGCCGTTACCACGCATCCTTGTTTATACCAGAAATGATAAGGATAAAAAGAAATTAGAACCGATGGCCGGGATCATCTGTGAAGAAGTTAATGTTAAAAAGCTGCAATTTGCGGATGATGAAAAGCAATTGGTTCAAAAAACCGCAAAGCCAAATTTTAAAATACTGGGCGCCAAAGTTGGCAAGTTGATGGGTTCACTAGCCGGAATCATTAAGGGATTTACGGCAGAACAGATTGATGAACTTCAGGTGCAGGGATACCTTAATGTGTTTATTGATAATCACGAATTGAAATTGGAAACCGAAGATGTGGAAATTGTATCCGAGTCAAAAGAAGGTTTATCGGTGCAATGCGACCAGCGGATAACCGTTGCCCTGGACATGACATTGGATAATTCTTTGATTGAAGAGGGTATTGCCAGAGAATTGGTAAACCGGATTCAGAATTTGCGAAAAGAAGCCGGATTTGAAGTGATGGATCATATCATCATCGAATTGGCCGGTTTACCGGAAAACCTCCATACGGCCGCGATTAAGCAGAAAAATTATATATGCAATGAAACTCTGGCCGATGATATTCGTTTTGAAATTTCCAATAACGGATTTATAAAGGAGATTGATATTGACCAGTATAAATTTAAAATCGGATTAGTAAATAAGAAATAATTTTTGTACGGAGGTTCTTGAATGGAACAACAAGAAAGAATGAGTAAGGAAGATCTCGAATACTTTAAAAATCTGCTTCTGGAAAAACGAAAAGAAGTAGTGAAAAACTTAGAGTATCTGAAATCTGTAATTATGGAATCGACAACTAAAGAGGCGACGGGTGATCACTCTTCATACTCATTTCATATGGCGGACCAGGGCACCGATGCCATGGAACGTGAAAAAGCTTTTATGTTTGCCGCCAGGGATGAAAAATACCTTAAGCAAATTGATGAAGCGCTTGAAAGAGTTGAGAACGGCACGTATGGCATCTGCCGGATTACAGGTAAATTAATTGGCAAAGAGCGCCTGGAAGCTGTTCCTACTACCACCATTAGTGTGGAAGCAAAAAAGGCCCAGGAGAATAAACGGTAATATATTTGGTATGAGTAAAAAATTAAGTAATCCTATACTTATTGCGCTTATAGCGCTGATTGTAGTTTTGGATCAGTTTAGCAAGTATATTATAAAATCAACCATGTCTATTGGTGAGCATATTCCGGTTTTAGGTGAGTTTTTCCAGATTACCTATGTGGAAAATCCGGGCATGGCGTTTGGCATAAAAATCAGTAATCCCTATGTATTTATGGGGCTTTCCCTTATCGCTGCCGGTGTTGTGTTTTATTATCTATATAAGTTAAGATCAGAATCCTGGTTGTTGCAGCTGGCCCTGATCTTCATTACCGCCGGGGCCATCGGGAATCTAAGCGACCGGTTTATATACGGTAAAGTCATTGACTTCTTGGATTTTGAGTTTATTGATATTGTCATTCCTGCTTTTTCATTTCTCGGTATCAATTTCAGCGGGTATGAATTATATCGCTGGCCGGTGTTCAATGTGGCTGATATGGCTGTTAGCGGCGGCATGATTATTCTGATCAGCTACCTGATATTTGTCGGCGATCCTCTTAAAAATGCTCCAAAAAATCAGACAATATCTCCCCAGGCTTCGAAAGAATCCGGCGAAGGATAAAATGGATATCCTTGATGCAGGCCCGGAAGATAAGGGCCAGCGGCTCGATCGTTATCTGACAATCAAATTTCCTGATTATTCCCGCTCTTATTTTAATAAACTTATTAAAAACAACCTGGTGCTGGTAAATAATCTGCCCGTAAAAAGCGGGTATATCATAGATACCGGCGACAGGATTACGATCGATTTTATCAGGGAAGAAATTAATTTACAGCCGCAGGATATTCCCCTGAATATCGTGTATGAAGATGAACATATTATGGTGATTAATAAACCGGCCGGTTTGACTGTTCATCCCGGGAAAGGCCAGCCGGACGGTACGATGGTCAATGCTTTGCTTTTTCATACGGATCAGCTTGGAACAAACAGTGATGAACAGCGTCCGGGTATTGTACATCGTCTGGATAAAAATACATCGGGATTAATTGTAGCGGCAAAAACCGATAAAGCCCTGCGCGGTTTGCAGACGCAATTTCAGCATAAACAAATAAGCCGGATATATTGGGCGCTGGTCTGGGGCGTACCGGATAAATCTGAAGGAATGATTCATTCTTTTATTAACCGCAGCAGAAAAGACCCCACTAAGATGATGGTTACCAACAAGGGTAGGGAAGCGATAACCCACTATAAACTTTTACAATCGTTTGAATATATGTCGCTTTTAGAAGTCCGGCTTGAAACCGGGCGTACCCACCAGATAAGAGTGCACATGAATCATATTCATCACCCGGTGGTTGGCGATCCAGATTATCACGGGCGGGATTCGCAGTTAAAACGCCTGCCGGTGTCCCTGCAAAAAAGGGGACAGCATTTGCTGAACATGCTGGATCACCAGGCGCTGCATGCCAAAACCTTACATTTGATTCATCCGCAGACCAATCAGCCGATGACCTTCGAAAGCGAACTGCCGGAGCAGTTTGCTACCGCCCTGCAGAAAATCCCGCATTTATTTTTACTTACGGAATAAACATAAATCATATTTAATGAACCGTTTATTATAATGTCTAAGACTTATGTAATGAGTTCACATGTTTTTATAAAATGTGGTTTTTTTCTATATTGTTCATGATTCGGTTAATTGTTATTTGTTTAATCCGGGCGCATGATGAATAGTCTCTATCATTCTTTTCAGATCGTGACCAAACCCATCGGGGCAGTTTGTAACCTCAACTGCACCTACTGCTTCTATTTAGATAAAATCAATTTATACAAAAAACAATCCGATTTCAGAATGCCGGATAAAGTTCTGGAAGCTTTTATCCGGCAAATGATTGAAGCGCAGCCGGCAAACCTCGTATCATTTATCTGGCAGGGCGGCGAGCCCACTTTGTTAGGCGTCAGTTTTTTTCAAACAGTTATCGATCTACAGCGGAAATATGCGGCAGGAAAAACGATTGAAAATAGTATTCAGACCAATGGTACTATGCTTGATGACGAATGGTGCGGTTTCTTAAAAAAACATGAATTCCTGGTCGGGCTTTCACTTGATGGGCCTTTGGAACTTCATGATTATTACAGAAAAGATAACAAGGGAAAGGGAACACATGATAGAGTGATGAATGGCATGGATTGCCTGATAAAAAACGATGTGCCTTTTAATACGCTGACCTGTGTAAACCGGCAGAATTCTTATTTTCCTTTGGAAGTATATCGTTTCCTTAAAGAAGCGGGCAGTCATTATATGCAGTTTATTCCGATAGTCGAGCGAAAAAATAACTTTTCAGCCGTAACCGAATGGTCTGTTGAAGCGGATCAATACGGCGAATTTCTCTGTAAGATTTTTGATGAATGGGTAAAAAATGACGTAGGAAAATATTTTGTCCAGCACTTTGATGTGGCCATGGAAAGCTGGATGGGAAAGCGGCAATCCCTGTGTATTTTTAATAAAACATGCGGTAATGCGCTTGCACTGGAGCATAATGGCGATTTATACTCCTGTGATCATTATGTGAATCCGCAGAATAAACTGGGAAATATTATGGATCGGCCTCTTACGGATCTTGTTGGTTCGGAGCAGCAGCATAAATTTAGCCAAAAGAAAGAAAACGAACTTCCGGATTATTGCCGGCAGTGTGAAGTACGTTTCGCCTGCAACGGAGGATGTCCCAAAAACCGTTTTATAAATACGCCGGATGGCGAACCCGGATTAAACTATCTATGCACAGGTTATAAAACATTCTTTACTCATATTCGGCCTTATATGGAATTTATGGCCGGTGAATTAAAAAACCGCCGGCCTCCGGCCAATATAATGCAGTGGATAAAGGATAAAAAGCTATTTTAACTCAGAAACGGATGTCATTGTAAGTTTGCGGTTTTTCATTCTGAACACTATTATCTTACCAGTTTTACAATGACCGGAATTGTCACTAAAATAAACAAGTGATTTATTATATTCAGGCTTTAAAAATCTCACGGAATATTCCACTTCCATAAGCCTTTTATTTGTAACAAATTATTCACAAATACGTCTTCAAAAAGCTAATGGCATACATCCGGTAGGTAATAGTTAAAAAAATCATATCTATTTTTTTTAAAAGGAAATGTAAATGGAAATAGCAAGAGAAAGACGTTATGATGTTGACTGGATACGCGTCATTGCTTTTGATATTCTGATATTATACCATGTTGGAATGTTCTTTGTCCCCTGGGATTTTCATATCAAAAACAATAGTATTGTGAATTGGATTCAGTTACCAATGTTATTTGCGAATCAATGGAGGCTGCCCATTTTGTTTATAGTATCCGGTATGGGAACCCGGTTTGCCTTATCATCAAAAAGCAGTACAGAGTATCTGAAAGAACGTTTTATTCGCTTATTTATTCCTTTAATTGTAGGTATGCTGATCATTGTTCCTCCGCAGGTATATATCGAACGTTTAACACAAGGGATGAAATTTGATTCTTTTTTTCACTATTATTCTCAGACATTTAACGGAGTATATCCCGAAGGTAATTTCAGCTGGCATCATTTATGGTTTTTGCCTTATTTATTTTTAATGTCAGTAATTGCCACGCCGCTTTTTTTATATCTCAGAAATAAAAATAATGGTTTTTTATTTCTAACCCGGGATATTTTTAAGAATCAAAGTATCAGCCTCTATCTTTTTGCTATTCCACTATTTGTAGTTGAATTGTATCTTGCACCGCTTTTTCCTGTAACGCATGCCTTAATAAACGATTATTACGCTTTCATTTTTTACTTTTTTTTATTCATTACAGGCTTTATACTTATTTCTCTGGGAGAACAGTTCTGGGGCGCTGTTGATAGAATAAAATTTTATGCGCTGCTTACAGGCATAATTTGTTTTCCAATGCTTATATGGGTTTGGCAGAATGCACACGACAGCATGATCTTTCCCATTCTTAAAACAATGAATATGTGGAGTTGGATACTTGCTATTTTTGGATATGCAGCGAAATATCTCAATAAAAAAAGTAAACTGCTAGCTTACAGAAATCAGGCGGTTTATCCTTTTTATATTATTCATCAAACGATTATGATCGTGATTGGTTACTGGCTTATGAATGATTCCATGCATTATTTCTGGAAAATGATGATCATGATTGCCGGCACTTTCGGATTTTCCTGGTTGATTTATGAGTTTCTGATAAAACGAATCACAATACTCAGACCATTGTTCGGACTAAAGCATTAGCATCATTTTAATCTGTAACCATTTTAGAATAACATGATAAAACAACTAATCCAGGTATGTTCCCGGATTAGCTGGCAACAAAAATCAAATCGTAATAATGCTTCCTGCACCGCCCGGGATATAGGCTTTCGGAAATTTCTTCTTTATTTCTTTAATATGTTGAGTGCAATGGGTCGGACAAATGATTTCAAATTCACTAAATAATTCATATTGATCAAATCCGTGTAATCCACCGACAATTCCATAAAGAGTTCCAAAAGTCCGTGCGGATGATATAATTTTTATCATGGCCGGATGTGAACAACCAACTACAATAAGCAATCCTTTTGTCGTCTCTACGACCAGAGCCTGTTCAATATTATCCAATTCACCGGTTGTATAATATCCCGGATAAATCTTTTTGGGTTGATTATAATGGATTACATCTTTCGCGGAACGCACACCCCGGAAAGACTGGGGAGCATGAATATTTACATTGTCATTTTCATTCAGGAAATGAGACAGTCCGCCGGTATGATCGAAATGATGATGAGAAATAAAAACATCGGTTATGGATTGTAGGTCAATGTTAAGAGCGTGCATGTTATTTAATAAAATTTGTCCGTCGGCGCCGGTGTCAAAAAGAATCGTTTTATTGTGTGCTTCGATCAGAGCGGCAAAGCCCCAATCGGTTTTTAAATCTTTCCGCGTTGTTGTATTATCATAAATAATTTGTAGTTTCATTGTTTTTCTATCCGAATTTATTTGCGCTAATTACGACAAAAGAACCATTGCCGTAACCCTGCGTATAAGGTTCCACTTTATTTATTTCATTAAGTTTGTTAAAAATAGTCTGAGTATAATTAAAATCTTTAAATCCGGCTTCCTGCATAAAACCGATAATCTCTTCCGTAGAATAAAAAATGGCATCGCGGTAAAAAACACTTTCGTGCTGAAATTTACGATAAGTCTTACCTACAGGACTGTCTTTATCCACGAAGCCGATAATCAGTTTACCATTTGATTTGATGATTCTCCTGGCTTCGGTTATTGATTTTAAAGGGTTATCCACAAAGCAAATTGTTGTAACCATTAGCGCGAAATCAGAGGATTCATCCTTAACGGGCAGTTTTTCTGCCACGCCGTCTATGACGTCGATGCCACGTTTTAAAGCCATTGACCTCATTTTTTCGGAAGGCTCCACGCCATAGCGTATTCCCAGAGGCTCGGCAAAAAGCCCGCTGCCTACGCCGATTTCGATGCCATTGCCGGTTTCCGGAATATGGGGACGAACGGCGTCAAGTTCTGAAAGATAAACATATTTATTTTCTTTAAACCAATCTTCATATTGATCGAGATTCTGTTCAAACGGTTCAATTTTAGGCATTTTATTTCCATGTTTTAATTATTCCAAATCACCATAATTTCAGCGCCGGTTTCGGACGTAAAAGGACCATGTGTGGTATTTGCATGGATGAGCTGGTAAGTTCCCTGTGTATACATTTTATCATTCATTTCATATTCGCCTTTTAGAATGAAATGCTGTTCATCTCTGATATGCGTATGACCTTCAACTTTAAAACCTTTTGGGAGTTTTAGAAGCACAGTTCTTCCGTTCTCATCGTCACGCAATACTTTGATTTTAGTATTAACTGGATAAGCATCTCCTGCATCCTGCCATTCCATTGAATTGCAGTTAACGATTATATCTAACATAATAACCTCCTTTTGTATTTACTGATACTTCTTTTAAACAACACCGCGGAAAGAAAATAATTTATTTAAAAATCATTCCAAATCTTCACCGCGGCAGTTATAAAGTAAATGGCACTGCAATATATAGCGAAATCCGTTAGCTTTTTCCAACAAGAACAATAAGGTTATTTAATCGTTTTCGTGCAATTTCTGTTATATCTTAAACAGAATACAGCCGACCGACCTAATTATTTCATTAAAAACAATATGCGGCTATTTATTCTCCATGAGTTTTAATTTTTTTAGCCATTAATTGTTCTTTTGATTCAACATGAGCTGGATCCGGGTGAATGGCATCCGTCGGACAAACGGCAACACATTGAGGATCATCATAAAAGCCAACACATTCTGTGCATAAATTCGGGTCTATGATGTAAATAGGATCACCTTCGGATATAGCATCATTTGGACATTCGGGTACACAAGCATCACATGCAATGCAATCTTCATTGATTATTAGCGCCATAAACTAACTCCTCCATTTATTAATAAATAAAAGTAAATATAATTATAACACTTGCTAAATTTAAATAATAAATATCCTAATATCTATTTTAAAAAACAGATATTACTTAGATAGCGCCTTTCCAGTGTGCTCTGGCATTTGCGAAAAATTCTTCTTTTACATCAGGAGCCATTTCAAAATACTCCGTTTGTATTTCTAAATCTATGGTGCCAAGCGCGTCGGATATGTTCTTTTCAATGGCCTTAAGCACGACAAGCGGTACATTAATCGCCGGCAGTGCAATGGCAATTCTGGCAATATTTTTATCAACTACGACATCAAGAATCATCCCCAGATCAACCATAGAAAGAGCAATTTCCGGATGTTCCACAGATTTCAGGCGCTCCATTACTAATTCACTTTTATTAATTTCTTCCATTTTCAATAAACCTGATTTAATTTATCATTTTCCTGCAATATCATAAAAAGTAAAATATACGTCAATATCTTTTATTTATATTAGATGACCAAATTAACAAAATGAGTCAATTTACATTTTTCAGTTTACTCATTTTTAATCATATGCTTTGCGTATTTTTTCTTCATCCAGCGTAGGCGCAATTAATTCCTGCCATAAAGCGCTGTTCCATGTTCCCAGCTGCTGATGCGTAATATAATAATTCTGCGGTATAGGATGGGTTCCAACCACCACTTCCAGACCGTATTTGTGATTAATGAAATTTCTGAAATGTTCTATATACGGACATGGGGGATAGCCCACCACAAAACCGGTGGCAAAGTGAATAATTTCCGCACCGTTTTTCTTCATTTCTGCAGGCGCGTATTCTATATTTCCGCCAGGGCATCCGCCGCAGGAAGTATAACCAACAATTTCAACTTCCTGGTTTTTGTAACGCTTAAAAGCGCCTTCCCTGTTTTTTAATGAGCGAAAACACTTACCGCCGGCACAATCACGGTAACGATCGCAGATTATAATTCCTAATTTTATTGACATTTTCCAAACCTTTCCAACTGCTAATAGTGCTTTTAACCAAATTATATAAGATACAATCCTATCAATCCCGCAAGAATTCCAATAATCATGTTTATTAATTTGACCCATATAAATCCGCGCCTGGAAACAGCCAGCATGGGCAGCATACCGTGTCCGTCCTGAACGATGGAACTGGCTAACAGAATGCTGAATGGAAGTGAACCGTCCGCATAGAGTGTTACAAACAAAAGATGAGGACCGGATTCCGGAATAATCCCGACTAAAACAGCCAACATCAGAACCCATAAATAATTGTCTTTTATCCAGCTTTCCACGTTAATGAAATTTTCAAAAAGATCTATAACCAATAATGCACCAAAGGTCCATAAAAATATCCGGAAAGCATGTTTTTTTAATACATGATTCCATAAGTGCTCTTCAAGAAAATGATCCGGAACGGTTAATACTACAAAGAGCCCGAATAAAGCGCCAATGGTAAAAGTTATTTTTTTCCAATCCCACTCAAATACGCCAATGGTATCTGATAATAAAAAGAAAAGGAATAAAACGAAAATCCCGATGAGCAGGGTACGGGGAAATGTGATATGTTTCAGTTGAGGCCAGAAAAGTTTTTTTGAAAAACATATACAGGAATCTTCAGAATGCATAGGAAGTTCATGATTAAGGTGGGAAATTAAACGATCCTGTTTCTTGTATAATAGATCTGTGAAATATCCGCCAACGATGGCAATGATAAACAGCAAAATGGTTAACCAGAAAGCCTGAGCAGGAAACAGGCTAAACATTACAAATGCCTCGTCACCACTGGTAGCAATCATCGCGGCGACAAGGGCGCCTAGACTGACAATCTGGTGTGAATAAAGAGATACAACAGTAAAAGCGCCCAGGCAACCCGGTGTTGCTCCAAGAAATCCACTGAGTATATATTGTCCCCAACGGTTTTTTTTAAGAGAATTTTGCCAGCCTCCTCTTGTCATTACATTGATATATTCAATTAACAGCATCATAATAAAAACAAAGCTGGTAATCATTAAGGCATGTTTGATAATTCCGGTTAACATTTAAAACTTCCTTAAATAGAAATTATGATTATCATAATTTGCTTTAATTAATTCGTTATCTTCGATCATTTGATCAATCAATTCCCATTTTTTATTGAAACGGGAAAGCATTTCATCCACAGCATCCTGTCTCATCGGATGCACAGCCGTAATACTCAGGATATCTTTTTTTATGTCACCGCTGGAGGCAAAGGCATTTCCTTCATATCCGGTTAATAGTTCTACTCTTTTAATTTTAGGAGAAATAATTTGCCAAACCCTGTTTACGGATTCCGGAGTTGCGGGTTTAATATTTTTGTCAGCCGGCGGCCGGGTTGGGATGGAAAGATAAGCAATATCCGGTTGTAATTGCTTAAGAAAATCACCTGTTTGCGCGGCTGTTTCATCAAAATCATTAATACCGTTGACCAGCATAGTTTCCGTAGTAAGGATGCCTTTATATTTTTGTTTGAAAGAAAGCATTCCTTCTAATATTTTCTGATGGTTAAGTTTTCCATGCGGACGATCGATTTTTTTCCAGATCAATGGATCAACCGCATCAACTTTTAGAGAAATCCAGTCAGAAAGAGATAATTCATCCTGCACATGGGGATCAGAAATAAGCGAAGCATTTGTTATCACTGCAATAGGAACAGATAGTTTTTTTAGTTTCCTGATATGCTCTCCGAGATTAATATCCAGCGTAGGTTCACCATCAGGGACAAAAGCCAGATAATCGACCGGTTCATGCTGTTTTTCTAAATCAATTAATTTTTTCTGAATAGTTTTAAAAATATAATCCGAATCATAAATTTTATGACGGGTATAACGTAATTTAATGGTATCGCCGATTTGGCAATAGATACAGGCAAAGCTGCACCATTTATAAGGAATATTATTGATACCCAGACTTCGTCCCAGCCTTCTGGAAGGCACAGGCCCGAAAACGATTGGCAGTTGTTCAAAATCCGGCATTTGATTACTCTCGTTTTAAATTTGGTTTAAAAAAATTATTAGAGCAAAACAGCAAAATAAACTTTCCTGTTATCATAAGTCGCATTCTCAATATTCGTTTATAATATCTGTTCGGTTAAATTTCCCTTTTTATATCGTTCATAAGCCTCGATGATGGAAGCATAACCGATTCCACCCCAGACTTTTATTCCTGATTTTTTAAAAACAGCAGCGGCCTTCGGGCCAATTTTGCCGGTAACAATTTCTTTAACCCCGTTGTTAACAAGCATAGAAGCCGCACCGGTTCCGGCACCCTGAGAAGCTTCAGTATTATCGTAATTATCGATAAAAGATGTTTCGTCCGTATCTGAATCCACTATGAAAAAGCCTTTCGCTCTGCCGAAACGAATATCAATCGGATCACGCCAGGTTTTGCCGCTGGTTGTAAATGCAATTTTCATAAAAGAATTCTCCAGTAATTATCAATTGATCAAAATTAAATATGGTTTAGATCTTTACCATCGTTTTTACGACTGATCGAACCTCGTTTTTTGTATAGATTGATTTTTCAGCAGTGAATATAATGAACATATGTTCATTATTCAAGAATCAAATACTCCTTGATTATTATGATAAATAAATAATAAACAATAACCTGTAAAAACCATAATCTGTATTTGATCTGGCTATTTAAAACCAGATCAGGGACAAAACAATTTTTAAAACACTTTTTCACCGGCTTCTTCTAAACGTTGTTTCAAATGATTGTCTACTACGTTAAATACTCTTTGAATTTCCGGGGATTTAGGTAGAACGTCCCGGATAAATTCGAGGTATCGCCGGGATTGAATGCGTCGTAAGGTCGATGCAAAATTGATATCAAAAATCCAGCCGATTTGTAATAACTTAAAATCATTAAGGTTTTTAATATTACTGAAATCAACTATTTTTTTACCGATCAAATCCTGATAAACGCTTTCTGAAAAACCATCGGTATCGGGAAGGTCAAGTTCCACAGCGCTGTTTCTGGAACTGTTTTGCCGTTGATAATAATCGGTGACGACTTTCCAGATATCCAATTTATCGGCGTCACGCAATAGTTTTATATAAAATAAAAAAATATTACTTTCATTTTTAGGGAGCGATGCTTTATTATGGCATTCAATGGTTCGAAAAATAAGTTTTTTATTAAACTCATCAATATCTTTCAGAACATTATACTTTTCCAGAATTTTTAAGCCAAGACTGGCATGATCTTCTGATTTCCGGTCGGAAAAGGTTCTATATTTATCATACTGTTCGAAGCGGCCAATATCATGTAAAAGTGCAATTGTTTCCGCCAGCCTTAACTCGTGATTTTTCAGTCCAAGATTTTTTCCAATATATAGGATCTCATTACAGACCCGTAAAGTATGCTCTTCTTTAAGAATAATATTGCGTAGATAGTTTTCATCGCCGTTTTTAAATTTAAAGATATAGGCTGTAAACCATTTCTTAATATCTTTAAACTGTTTTTCCCCAATTTCTTTCACAATCAAATATTCCTTTTTTTTTAATTGTGCAGCAATTTTTGCACGCTATCCGCAATCAGATCAAACATTTTTGCTGTTTGGCTTTCAGGACGATGTAAAACCATTGGTTTACCCTGATCTCCGGCCAGACGGTTATTTATTTCCATAGGGATACGGCCTAGAAAATTTACATTCATTTGTCCGGCCATGCTTTCACCCCCGCCGCTTCCGAACACTTCTATTATTTTTTCACAGTATGGACATACCAGGCCTGCCATGTTTTCTACAACCCCTATAATCGGTATATTCATTTTTTTAGCCATATTTACCGCTCTGCGGCAGTCGATCAGCGATACTTCCTGAGGCGTTGTGACTACAATAGCCATATTAGGCTTCATGGATTGAACAGAGGTCAAGACTTCATCGCCGGTTCCCGGTGGTAAGTCTGCTAAAAGAAAATCCAGTTCACCCCAGATTACATCTCCGAGAAATTGGCGTATTGCATTAGATCGCAGCGGTCCTCTCCAGATAACCGGAGTGTCTTTAGGAACCATTGATTCAATGGAAATAATAGATAATCCATCCTTCACATTAGGCTTTATCAAGGATGAGTTTTCTTCAACCATGTAGGGAGAATTAGCTCCCGTCATCTTGGGAACATTCGGACCTGTAATATCTGCATCCAATAAGCCCACTTTTAGATGCTTCTTAACCAGAGCATAAGCCAGATTAACAGATACTGTTGTTTTGCCAACTCCGCCTTTTCCGCTAAAAACAACAATGCGGTTTTTAATACTATCCATAATACCTGTGATACGTTTATTCTGCTCTTCAAATTCGATATTTTTCTCTTTATTTGCCGCCATTGATAAAATTCCTATTTATATTATAACTGACCTAATTATTAAAACAGCTACCTTACAAGATTAATCCGATAGCAAAACGACATCTCCGGTTTGACAGCCGATATGATCTGCGATCACCTCACATTTTGCAATCAGAAGATAAAATATAGGTTGCTCACTTCCTGAAAGGGATTCATAATTACCTTGTCCTTTACTGATGATTAAATCGGCGCTTTTAAATATTTTAAGAAAGGATTGCGAACAGTAGGGAAGTAAGGTTCCGGGTGCGTCTGAGCCGGAAGAAATTATTTCGGCAATTTCACCAATACCGCAATCCAATGCATCTTTTAATAAGGCATCATTAATAGCTGGTTTTTCCTTAACGGCGAAAATCAGTTTCTTATCAGGATAATTCTTTTGAATTTCTTCAATCAGTATCCGGTCAAATACAATTTCTCCCGCATTGTCTGCCAGGTATAAAATCGTATTTGCTCTGCTAAGCGCAGATTTGAACTTTTCATATTCGAAAAATGCAGAACCGCCATTTGTAATGGACTTTGTTTTGTCGGCTAAAATTTTCTCCAGTTCTTCATTAATA
Source organism: Calditrichota bacterium (assembly GCA_003854985.1). Taxonomy (GTDB): domain Bacteria; phylum Calditrichota; class Calditrichia; order Calditrichales; family Calditrichaceae; genus Zgenome-0002. The sequence continues at coordinate 13,147 of RQOG01000165.1, read as the reverse complement.
TCCGGTATATTTTTCACTCCAAAATCAATAATATTTCCCGCAGCAGCTAATTCCAATGCAGTTAAAATTCGATCCCGGCTGTTAGTCATTATATCAATAAGCCGATTGTATATTCCCAGGGCAAGGCGGTTACTCCTTTCCTTGATGATTCTATACGGGTCGTCTACTCCGGTAATTCTAGTGACCAGTTTATAAATAATTCTGGCCATTTCCGGCGGGGTTGATTCCAGTGGAAATTCCGGCAGAACCCGGGCAGTCTCGTTGAGGATCAAAAGCTGTGTAGATTCATCAACGCCGGCGATGCGGGCAGCCTGTAACGCCTGTTTAAAAAAGCAGGGGATACAATCCAGATAAGTTTTCATAAAGGCTTATTCCTTTGATCAACCAATATAATTTTAGGTTTTAGGCTTTCATTTTCCGAATGATTTATGAAAGCATATGAGATAATACAAAGTTTGTCTCCTATTTCGCCCTGTCTGGCTGCGGGACCGTATAAAGCGATTATACCTGAATCAGGCTTTTCTTCGATGATGTATGTTTCAAATCGCTTTCCGTTATTAAAATTTAACACCTGGACTTTCTCACCAGGGATCATATCGCTTGCCTGAATTAATGCTTGATCTATACCAATACTGCCATTATAATTCAATTCTTTATTGGTTATAATAACATTCTGTATTTTCGATTTTAGAACTTGACGAAACACAACCTTACTCCATGACAAATAATCTTTTAAAAGAGGCGGTTTATAATCTGGTTGCCTGAGATATAAATCCGCCTCTATAATCAGTATAGCTTATGCTAATGTCTTGTTATATTTTCTTCGAAGCATCGAGAGCGGCCATAACAATTGGATACATTGTCGGCGCCGCAGTGACAAATGGATGCGTGGCCATCTGCAAAGTCTCCAGCTCAGTATAGGAAACTCTTTGTTGAATGGCCATACCAATGATATTAATCAATTCACCGCAACAGGGACCTCCTGTAACCTGTCCTCCAAGTAAAATTCCTGCTTTTCTGGAAAAGATCAATTTTACATTTATCGTATGAGCACCGGGCAGCGTACCTGGGTGTTTATCAATGGTCTGGGAAGATCCGGTTACAATATCAAAATTTTCTTTTTTTGCGGTAACTTCGGTAAGTCCTGCAGAACCCATTATTAATCCGTCAACATAGGTTGAATAAATAGCGATTGTACCTTTATTTTCGCGGATCACCTGAAGTTTATACAAATTAGCTCCGGCAACTCTTGCCTCAGCTGTAGCAGTTGAAGCCAGCATAACGGCAGTATCTTTTCGTGTATAAAAATCCCGCTTTCCGGCGCAGTCTCCCACAGCGAAAATATCGGGATCGGTGGTTCTCATATATTCATCGACCCAAATACCTTTGCCCATGCCAATCGCGAGTCCTGCGTCCACAGCAATCTTCGTAGTGGGTACAGCGCCCGTACCAAGAATTATACTATCTGCCTCTATTTCTTCTCCGGACGAAAGGCGAACCTTTTCAACCCGGTCTTTTCCGATTATTTCCTTGACAGACTGTTTTACGATTACCTTTACACCCCTTGCTGTAAGCTTTTCATGAGCCATTTGTGAAAATTCTTTATCGAAGGAATTGGCCAGTATTCTATCCAGAGTCTCTATTAAGACAACTTCTTTGCCATTTATTTTTGAAATTTCATCGGCAAATTCTACTCCGATAAATCCTCCGCCTATTACGATTACCTTTTTACTCTTTTTTACTTCCTGAACAGAAGGCAATAGAAAATCCATATCTTTATATACCGGATAAACGCCAGCCTTATCTATACCCGGAATGGGAGGTACCATCGGTTTTGAGCCGAGAGCGAGGATCAGTTTTTTGTAGCCATAGGATTTTCCCGTGACCGTAGTTACCGTTTTTTGTGTACGATTTATAGAGATCGCTTCATCAACGAAAACATCAATTTTATTGTTCTCCAGAGGGGCGATTCCCATCTTGTTTTCAGTTGGATCTTTCAGGCTGTAAAACATATAAGGAATGCCGCATGGCACGCATCCGTTTAAAACATTTCTGATGAGTTTAATCTTTTTATCGGGATAATATCTTCTCGCAGTAATTGCACTGACCATCCCTGCAGGTCCGCCGCCGATAACCAGAATATCCGTTTCCATAGTTAAATCTTTCTCCTTTTTTTGTTATGTGTTTTAAGAGATTTTCATATCTTTGATTTTAAATTAGTTTTTTCACAAATTTTATTAAATGAATTAAAAATCATACCTAAAACTTTATTCGCGACTCAACCAAAACACAATTACCCGGTTGAGTATTTTTATGAATTAATGGAAGCTATTCTATCTGTATGTATAAAACTGTTTTATGTATACTTTTCGTGCTGATAGGCTTGGAAATGTTTCATTCACAATCTGCCTTTAGCGCTTAATGGTTTTTTTATCAGCTTATTTCCAAATTTTCATTATCAAAAAATATAATGATTATCAGTTTATTGGTTACTTAACCAGAAAATCAATACATATGGAACAGCTATAAACCAAATCACTCACTTCACATTAAATCTTAAAAGCGCAAAAATATTATCTATTTTTTTACCTCATTATCACAAATTAGAACACCGTTTAAATGATCAATTTCATGCTGGATTACCCGGGCGGTAAATCCTTTTGCCTCAAAGTGTAATTTTTTTCCAGCTAAATTATAAGCAATAACTTCAATTTTAAGCGATCGATCAATATCAAATGTACGTCCGGGGATACTTAAACAACCTTCGGATTTGATTTCACTCTCAAGGGTATACGACAGAATTTCCGGGTTAATCAGAAAATTATGCATTCCCTCGATATCAACAGCCACAATTTTGGAACTTAACCCTATCTGAGGGGCAGCTAAGCCAATACCCCCGTACAAACGCATAGAGTCAAACATTCGGGTAGCAAGCCAATGAAGATCTGAGTCGAAAGCGGTTATATAATTAGTACTGTCTCTTAAAACCTGATCCGGATATAAATACAATCTCATATCATTGTAATGCAAATCTTTAATAAATTGCCTGATCGATGTCTTCTTCTCGTTTTGTAATTCATACATCTATAATCAACCTTCCGGTATTTTTATTTTTGCCTTTTCTATTCTGACTTCTATTCAAGAAAGAAAAAGAAAAGATAATAATCCAGAAAAAGCATTATGGGAGTGATTATCGTTTTCAAACAAAAGTATATTAAATAATATCTATTAAAATTTACTGTCTCAGAATTTGTAGATTTTGATCTTTTTTGTATTAATCTTTATAATAAAATCCATCTTATTCTTTTTCCCGGTCAACTATATCTCTTTTATTATTTGCGCTTTGTTTGAAACATTAATTATTTCAATCCGGAATATTCGGTATTAGTGTTTTCTCTTAAAATCCGGATTTCCCATAAATTTCAAGTTATTCCAAATAAAACTATGCTTTTTCTTTTTTATCCGATTCTAATTCCTGCATGCGCCGGTTAACCTCACTGAGCATTTTTTGCATCTGATCGGCCTGGCGCTTCAGTAATTCTATCTCATCTTCCTTTGATATTTCAGTTTTGTACAAATAATCTCTATGATAAGGATATCCATACACGGTCTGTGGCCACCATCCCCGTCCTGCTCCTAAAAACCAGTTTCCCCGGCCTCTCCTTCCACGACCAAATCCAAAGCCCCAGCCTGAACTTAGATTTATATATCCGGGACCCGGATAACCTGCACAATAACCTGAGGCTCTGCCGGTCATCGGACCATATCCCAATGGCCCCGTTCTATCTCCCAACGGCATGATAAAACCTCCATTTAATATATTTTTAAAATATATTTGATTTATTTTTATGGTATAACATAATGTAATACCATATATATGATTTAAATTTTTGCCTGATTATGTCTTATCACTTTTTTTCTATCAGGTAGCCTGGCATTTACTACACATTCCATAAAAATGCACTGTATGGTGTAATATCTTAAATTGATATTTCTCCGAAAGCGCTTTTTCAGTTTTATTTATGAGCTCTAATTCTTCGTTAAGAAAATCTGTATAATCAACAATTTCTTTACATTTTACGCAGATAATATGATGATGATGTTCTTTTTTTATAGGATTCTTTATAAGCTCGTAACGGGCTTTGCCCTCTCCGAAATCAAATTTTTGAACGATGCCAATTTGCTGAAATAAATCCAGGGTTCTGTAAACAGTCGTTAGACCAATCGAGGAGTTGATTTTCAAAGAATCCACATAGATATCTTCCGCGCTCAAATGCTTATCGGTATTTTTAAGAATATTGATAACGACTTGACGTGGATTGGTTAACCGATAACCTGCTTTATAAAGCCTGTGCTGCCACCATGGATATCTCATTATATTTGACTCTAAAATGTGCTCTATTATTGATAATGATTTTCATTGTCAATTTAGAATTTTTTTCACAAAAGTCAATAGGACATTGAAGGGATTAACAAGTTTTTACACATAAAAAACAATCGTTTTATAAAAATTTAAAGATAAAGGAAAACACTCCGATTAAATATTTTTTCAATTGTATTTTGGATATGAAAAATTGTTTTATGCTTAATACAAATAATCTATTAAATAAATATAAATATTATGCTGTACAAAAACTTGTATTATATTTTAGTATTGACTTAAGACAGGTTAATACTTATACTCGCGCAGCATATATAACAAATAAAATGCTTATAAAACAATGAACAGAAAATTTATTCAAAACATAGTTAAGTCCGGGCTGCTGATTGCTGTTTTCAGTCTGGTTATCATGCAGGTTACAACGCCGGTTTTTCTGCATACACATACTATGGAAGATGGCAGAGTTATTGTTCATAGCCATCCGTATACTGAAAAGCAAAATGATTCTCAGAAAAAATCTTCAAAGCATACACATAATAATGTAGAGTATTATTATTATTCTTCGATTTCAGATCAAAACAAATTTTTTCTTGTTGACGTATTCAACGGTTTAAATATTCTTGAAAGTAAAGAATGTCATTATCTTTCAGATAAGAAGTTTAATTCCTATTTATTAATCTTTCCGAAACACCTTCGGGCTCCACCTACAGGTTGTTAAGCAAAATCTACTGAAATTTTATAAACGGCTGGTAAAAGTTTGTCATCAGCTGTTTTATATAAACTAAGGATATTTTATTTGACAACAGGGGAGTGTTCCATGCGAAGGATTATTTTATATATAAGTATAGCATTAATGTTTATAATGAACAACGAATCTTTATTGGCAAATGAGGAAATTACAGGTGTATCGAATATAATTAATAAAACCGGTACCATCTGCGGCAAAGTGGTGGATCAGTCTACTGACGAGCCATTGATAGGGGTTAATATAATAATTTTAAATACGACACTTGGCGCTTCAACTGATGTGCGAGGTGAATTTACAATCAGTCATGTTCCTGTGGGCGAAGTATATTTAGTGGCCTCATATATTGGTTATAATTCCGAACGAAGAATGTTAGTAATTAAAAATTATGAAATTACTGTGGCGGATTTTAGTCTTTATCCTGGCATAATGGAGACAGGAACGATAGTGGTTACCGGTACATCAACGCCATATCTTTATGAAGATGCACCGGTAAAGACAGAAGTGATTCCGCGAAAACTGATTGATCAGAGTCAGGCTTGTAATCTTGCAGAAGCCATGTCTTTCCAGACTGGCGTAAGGGTTGAAAATAATTGTCAGAACTGCAATTTTACACAGGTAAGAATATTGGGCTTTGATGGCAAATATTCTCAATTGCTTATAGATGGCGATCCGGTAATCAGCAGCGTAGCCGGTGTTTATGGTTTGGAGCATTTCCCTGAAGAAATGATTGATCAGATAGAAATTGTAAAAGGCGGCGGTTCGGCTTTATATGGAGGCGATGCCATAGCCGGAACTATAAATATGATTACCAGTAAACCGCTCAGTAATCGCATGCATTTGAAGTACAAAGGTGTTTCCGTTGATGGTGAATACGATCAGGAGATAGGAGCAATTTCTGAAATAATTAATAATGACGGTACATCCGGCGCTTATGTATTTCTTTCTTCCAGAAAAAGAAATGCCTATGACCGAAACGAAGATGGATATAGTGAATTAGGTCAATTGAGAAATGAATCCTTAGGTTTTAACTGGTATTATAAACCGATACTTCAGGGTGAATTGAGCCTTCGTTTTCATCATATACATGAAGAACGCCGCGGTGGAAATGATATGCACCTGCCTGTGCATGAGGCTGATATTGCGGAATATATTGAACATTGGCGTTATGGCGGTTCAGCGCGCTGGGATCATAAGTTAAACAGGGATTTTAATTACAAAGCCTATTATTCTTTCAGTATTATCGATCGTCAGTCCTATTTTGGGGGGTTAAGCGGTGATACGCCGGAAGAACGATTAGACGCGCTTAAGCTTTATGGTAAAACGGATAACTGGCTGCATGTGGGTGGTTTTCAGCTTAATTATCAGGCGAATAGGCATTATTTATCAAGCGGCGTTCAGCTAACACAAGATATGCTGGAAGATAAAACAGTTGCTAATCCTGCTTATTATATAGATGATATTTATCAAAATTTCGGTGTATTCTTACAGGATGATTTTCATTTTGGAGCAAAAGACCGTTTTGAAATAATTGCCGGAGTCAGAGCGGATAAGCATTCTGAAATTAATGATTGGATATTAAGTCCCCGTTTAAGCGCTAAAATAGACTTAAGCGAAGACTATAAACTGAGAGCCTCTGTTTCAACCGGATTTAAGGCGCCGCAGACCTATGATGAGGATCTTCATATTTGTGGATTGGAAGGTGACCAGAGGGTTATACGCAATAGCTCAGGTCTTAAACCCGAAAAAAGTGTTTCGGTTAGCGCTGGGGTTGAATATCAAAAACTTACCGGGACTGTGCCAGTAATGATATCGTTGACCGGCTTCTATACCAGGCTGGAAAATGCATTTACGGATCAATTTATTTATGCAGATGGCAATGTTGAATTCTGGGAGAGGATTAACAGCGATGGTGCAATGGTTCACGGGGTCGAAGCGGATATGGGCGTCCGTCCGCTCTCTAACCTGGAATTTCGTGGTGGACTTACTTATAACAAAAGTAAATATGATTCTCCAATAGCCGATTTCAATACCACTAATTTTCTGCGTACACCCGATCTATATGGATATATACGCAGCAGTTTTGATGTTTCGGATATTATCAACCTTTTTACAGCCGTTGTATATACGGGGAAAATGAATGTGCCTCATGAAATATCTGTTACTGGTCAGAATGAACCGAAACTGGTTTTAAAAAATGTGCAGGATTTTTATGTGATTAATGCCGGTTTAACGCTCAGGTTACCCATGCTTAAATCGGTATCAGGGGCCATAAGCATAGGAATTAAAAATCTGACAGATGCTTATCAGGAAGACCTGGATAAGAACGCTGAGCGCGATCCGGCTTATGTATATGGGCCACATATTCCAAGAAGCATCTACTTAGGATTAGATATGTCATTTTGATTAATGTGCTGTAAATAAGACTAATGATGATTAATGAAGTGATTCTATAAAAAAAGCCCGAAAGAAATTGTTCGGGCTTTTTAATATTTACTTTTTACTGGAGTTTAACATCCATAAGGCTTTTTCAAGCCAGCTGATCGTTCCGGTGACCATATCCGCGGTGCCAGTATCTTCCTGTTCTTCCGCAAGCTTAAGAATCTCTTTGGAATGATTTAGCAAATAGCCGAAATCTTTAATGATACCCGTAATTACATCATCACTGCTGAAATTTGTTTTTGTTTCTTCTGTGATTTTTGCCTTCTGTACATAATCTTTAACTGTTGCCAGTGGTTTTGATCCTAATTGTAATACACGTTCAGCGACCGTATCGTATAATTCTGCAATATATTCATAGTATTCTTCGGTTGTATTATGAAGCTGAAAAAATTGCGACCCCTTGATATTCCAGTGGTAGTTATGCAGTTTAACATATAAAACATGAAGATCTGCGATATTCTGATTAAGCTTATCAACTAGTTTTTTAGAAGCCATTTTTTTTCTCCTTCTAATAGTTTGAATTAGTTTCTTAATTATTCATATGATCTTATTTCATTTTTTTGATGCAAGAGAAATAGATTAGTTACAATGCTAATATAATCATTTTTAAATGCCCGGTTTTAAAAAATAACAGATGGGTCAGAGTAAAAAGATGGATTGGATTCATAATTGCTAACGGCTTAATGAAGTAAAATTTGATTCGTTTCTTTAGATAATCATTTGAATTATCTGCTGTTGTCCCAAATGTCAATCAGAGGATGCGGATAAACATCTGGTATATAATCTGGTTTCTTAATTTGATTATAGAAGTCTCTGTTTTCTTTAATATGAATCCCGCAATTATTGTGCACATATACATCTATATCGATTCCATTATGTTTGTTATTCCATTGATAAAACGGATCAGGCATTTGAGGTGGGTAGGGATTTTTGGATTACTTGGTTTTTTATTAAATATAGACTGACTGAGGATAAAATGAAAAGATATTTTTTAAATTCTCTACTGAATTGCCGCATTTTAAGGCTAAGGTTTTATTCAAAAAATAGACTGATTATAAATGGATTTTTCTGTATCGGTTTTTGATTTATATTAAAATTATAAACAAATATTTGAATTATAGTGACAGATTTATAAGATTTATATTAAAATTGTAACAATACTATTGTTAGTATTGCTAATGATAAAGGGCTTATGAATGCTGAAGGTGATTATACGTACTAATTATTTGTACCAGTTAAACAAAATATATATTGATTGGAAGAACAGAAGAGGTGGAATAAAACACCTGTTATCAATGGCTGGTGTACTTTATCGGAGTTATAATTCATTGATAATTAATGATGATAGCATGTTCTACTTTGAAAACTATGTAGAGAATGCCGCTAATAAACATGTTATTTATATGCCTTGGAAGGATTAAGGTACGAATGGGAATCAATGGGAAACCATGAAATTCTTATCCCTTATCTTGGATTTGGATGCCTTAATATCATAAGCTTTCAATCAACATTATGAGTACTAAATTTACAAAACTAAATTAAATCTGTTTGATTGATTTATAAGAAAATTTATGTCTGGAATTAGCTTAAATTTGCTTGAAGAAAAAACACAATTTTACCTGATTTCGGTTTTTTCATTCGTTGTTTTTTTTACAAAGTTATGGCAGGGTCCATTGACAGGTGATGAAGCCTGTTATGCATTGTTATCGAAAGAAATTCTAAAAACAGGCGATTGGCTGATAATTCATCATCCATATTTTACTGAGTGGAGTAATTTCTATGAGCATCCGCCATTATATATGTGGATAACCGCGATTAACTATAAAATATTTGGAATAAGTGATTTTGCCGCTAAGCTTTTTTCTGCCTTTACAGGATTTGCTTCTGTAATCGTTCTTTATTTCACCGCAAAAAAAATAACCGATCACCATTACGCCTTTCTCACCGCATCAATTTTAGCCACAACTTTGTATTTTATCGATTATGGCAGAAAAGCAAGACTTGAAGTGCCCCTTACTTTTTTTATTCTGTTGAGTTTCTTTTTTGTCGTATTGTTATTAAAGGAAAAAAGAATTATTTGGGCATTTTTAAGCGGAACCGCAATGTCATTGGCATTTCTCATAAAAGGAATTCCGGCTTTTGCCTCTGTATTAATTGCAATTCTGGCTTTTATATTTATTACCGATGGTATAAAGAATAAAATAGTCAATACTTTAATTTTTCTATCTGGTATCCTTTTTATTTTGTTGCCATGGACTCTTGCTCAGTTTTATTATGATGATGGCCGTTTCTTCAGCTGGTATATTTTTAAACAGGTGGGGTGGTCATTGGCTGGCAGGAAAAGTACAGGTAACATGAATGATTTTAATTTTGCTTCGTTTCTTTTCTATCCAAAGAAATTATTGTTGGAAATTATGGTCCCCTGGACATTCATAAGTCTTTTTGGAATTTGGGAAATATTTAAGAAAAAGTACTCTAAAGATAATATAATTAAGTATATAATCGTCTTTAGCTTTTTAATAATTCTAATGGCCTTTTCTATTGTACAGTTCAAGAAAACAAGATATATATTACCAGTTGTCCCTTTTCTCGCACTATTAGCAGCTGAATTTTTATATAATCAAAGCTGGAAAAATATACTTATACAATGGATTGCCAGAGTTTTGGTTTTTTTAACGATATTGATTATTTTTATAGCAACATTTACTTCAATTCCTTTTCATTCAAAAAAAGGAGGAGACTTTTTAAAGTTTAAACCGCAGGTAGAAAGTATTACTTTTCCGGGTGATTCTCTGTTAACAGGAGGTATTCAGCCATATGATGTTTATCAGGTCTTCTCATGGTATTTCGACCGGCCATGTAAAATAACGGATAATATTGAAGGCTTCAGCAAAGCATGGCAATCGGGAAATTATAAATTAGGAATCTATAAGAGCGGTAATGAATCTGAACAATTTGAACAACTTATTGGAATAGAACGCTTTGATCGTAATAATAATTATTACCTTTTTTGTAAATAAATTACGATAGATAATTGTTAGAATTTATGATTATGTTTTTTAGGATAAATCTATTCAATTTTCGTTAGTTTTTAAACATATATAGAAAGAAATACATTTTTTATAATTTTTTGAATTAGAAAAATAAAATAATAAGGTTATAAATAAAATGACGAATTTTGTAAAAAATATATCTATTCACTCGAAAAAATTTCCAACTGAAGAACAATATCCTTTTAATATACCTTTATTTCGTGAAACCAGTCATATTCATTTTGATTATCCTATAACTTTTTTTGTGGGTGAAAATGGCAGCGGTAAATCAACGCTTCTTGAAGCAATTGCGCGTGCATGTGGTATTTATATCTGGAAAAATGAGAACTGTACGCGTTATATTACAAATAATTTTGAGAATATATTTTACAGATATATTTCAATCGAATGGTCAAACGGAAAGGTTCCCGGGTCTTTTTTTGGTTCAGATATATTCAGAGATTTTGCGCGTTACCTGGATTCCTGGGCGGCATCTGATCCGGGTCAGCTTCAATATTTCGGCGGTGAATCACTGATTACGAAATCTCATGGCCAATCATTAATGTCGTTTTTTCGAAATCGTTATAAAATAGAAGGTATCTATTTTCTTGATGAACCGGAAACCGCTCTTTCGCCTAATAGTCAGCTTGAATTATTAGATATTTTAGCGACAAACAGCAATAAGGGCCATGCGCAGTTTATCATCGCCACGCACTCGCCAATTTTATTGGCCTGTAAAAACGCTCAAATCTACAATTTTGATCAGACAATTGTTACACCGATTATGTACACAGAAACAATGCATTATAAAATATATCGTGATTTTCTATCTAGTTTTGATTAGTATTTCAGGTTAGAAAGCATATTACCATCTTATTGAGCGAAAAAAGGCCGGAAAATATCTTCCGACCTTTTTTATTAGAACATTTTTATATTATTCACTGGTCATGATGAACAATGGTTTCTGCTGAAAACTTCTGTAATGTGGTCTCAGTCTTTTTGTATTATAGTGCTCTTTAACGTTAACAAGTTTTTTAGTTGCAGTTACAACATCAATCGGCATATTATCATAACGTCCGTCTTTTAGAACTACAAGCCGGCCATGAATTCCCTTTAATATCATGTCCAGGGCAAGATTTCCGTATGCCATGGGAACAATAGAGTCAATGGCGTCGGGATCGCCACAACGGACAAGATAACCTAATTTTTGATTGAGCGCATTAATCTGTTTACCATTATTAAATTTAGGCGTAAGTTCTTTTAATTTTGCCAGAATAAGATCGCTGATGCCGCCTAATTTGGCATGACCATAAGCGTCTCTTTCCTGGTGCTCAAAAATCATTTCTCCACCTTCAAACATCGCTCCTTCTGAAACGAGGACAATAGAATATCTGCTGGGATTAACATAGCGATCCTGAACAAGTAATTCTGTGAGCTGTTCAATCTCAAATTTATGCTCAGGAATAACACAACGATTGGCAGCTCCTGCCATTGCAGGCAGCATTGCGGTAAACCCGGCATATCTGCCAAAAACTTCGATAACAAGAATTCTTTCATGTGATCCGGCAGAGGTACGCAAACTGTTGGTTAGCATAATCGTACGGGTTACGCATGTACTGAAGCCAATGCAATAATCTGTACCTGGAACATCGTTATCCATGGTTTTTGGAATCGCGATAACTTTTACACCTTCCTGGTATAATCTGACGCCATAGCTTAATGTATCGTCGCCGCCAATCGGGATAAGATAATCGACGCCGAGCCAGTCAAGGTTTTTTATGACTTCAGGTGTTATGTCATTCATATCCTCTTTGTATTTGTCTCTGAGGTGGGGTGGCATATTAATCTTGGACATGTGGCTCGGGCGTGTACGGGAAGTATGAAGAAATGTACCTCCTGTTCTTCCGGCACGGTTGACTATTTCTTCTGTTAATACTTGATAATTGTCTGAATTATCAGCTTTTTTATCGCGAATAATTTCTGATATACCAGCCCAACCTCGTCTTAAACCAATAACCTGATATCCTTCACGTATTGCACGAATGGTAACGGCACGGATTGCAGGATTTAATCCGGGAACATCTCCGCCGCCTGTTAAAATTGCTATTACACCTTTTGTTTTTTTTATGTTTGCCATAGTTTCCCTTTCGTTAATAATCTTTCAAACATATGCAAAAATGAGCTTATAATTCAACAAAAAATCAAGAATTTTTATATAAATTTGGTATTTAAAAATTAAAACATCAATTTATAAAGGCGTTTAAGATATTTAATTTCTTATTACTACCAAAAAAATGGATTTGATAATTTAAAATTCTTTGCTTATGTTTAGCCACCTGAATTTAACCGGAGAGGTGCGAGAGTGGTTGAATCGGCACGACTGGAAATCGTGTGTACGTTATGCGTACCGTGGGTTCGAATCCCACCCTCTCCGCCATGTATTTTGCCTATATTTTAAACAGCCTCAGGGATGGAACTTATTATTACGGAAGCACCTCCGATCTTCAAGACCGTTTGCGAAAGCATAATAGTGGAAAAATGAGATAT
>RQOG01000164.1 GCA_003854985.1 Calditrichota bacterium | reverse complement strand
CCCGGAATGCCTGTTTTACCTTTCAGGGAAATCCGAATTGGTATTCCTGAAAAGGCTGCGGTCAACATACAAATTATTAAGACAGAATCCGAAATCAGGAATGATATTTTAGTCGCGCCCGCTCCTTATCCTTATAAAGACCGGTCGGGTATGTCAAATTATAAATATATCATTGATGAAACCGAATATAACAAAACAGATAGTTTACAATTGAAAGTAGTGCATGCCTTTCCTCCCCGTCGCATGAGAAACATAATGACGCAAAGACTTCGAATTCACCCTTTCAGGTATAATCCCCTTTCTCAGGAACTGACTATTATAACAAGTGTTACGATTAAAATTACTTACCCGGAAGCGCCAAAAACTTCTTCCAGGTTATCTCTTCGAAGAGACAGGTTTGAATCCATGTATCCCCGAACTTTACTAAACTACGATCGCGCCAAAAACTGGAGAAGCGCGCCAGCTTCCATAAAAAGCAAACAAGCGTTTTTACCTGCCGGCGACTGGTATCAGGTTGAAATTAAAGAAGACGGCATCTATAAGATCACGCCGCAAACACTACAAAGCGCCGGCATAGATATTACCGGTCTTAACATCAACGCTATCCAAATGTTCAATAACGGGGGCAGATATCTGAGCCATAATGTACAGGATAACTGGTATAATCCTCCATACAGCAAAGAAATTCCCCTGTTTATCAAAGATCAAAATAGCAATAACATTTTTGATGGCAATGATTATCTGTTGTTTTTTGGTAAAAATGTCAACGGCTGGTTCTATAATCCCTCCACCAGAGATATAGAATTTTCCCAACACCCGTTTGCGAATGCCAATCAATATTTGTTAAGTGTTTCCGGAAGTAACGGCTTAAGAATGCAGGAAGAGCTTTTAGAAAACTTACCTTCCGCGCCGGTAAGAACTTATTACATTGACCGTTTTCATTTCGAAGAAGATATCAATAATATTTTATCCTCCGGCCCGGACTGGTATGGTAAACGGTTTATCGGGTTATCCGATAGTTATTCCAAAGAGTTTTCCGTTAATTATAATCCGGTTGAAAATGTCAATCCGTATTTCAGAATCAAATTCAAAGGCGGATCACGCGTTGAATACGGAGATAATAAATCATACAGATATTATTTTACAATTGCCATAAACAACCAAGCGCTTATACAAGGCGGTACTTTTACAGATTATAATATATGGACTTACACTAAAACTATCATTTCCCAAAACACTTTGTTAAATGGCTCCAATAGCTTAAAAATTGCATATTGGGCCAAAGACAATATTGAGACAACCGCCTACCTGGATTGGTTTGAAGTTTTCTTCTCAACAAACTTAAACGCGCAGAATAATTATATTAATTTTTACACGGATACAGGCAGTGAGGCGCTCCGCTATACTTTAACGGGCTACTCCGCAGTAAATGATATATTCGTTTTGGATGTAACAGACGCTACAGTTCCTAAAATAATACAAAAGAACCTTACCGGTAACCAGCCAATTAATCTGGATATTCCGCAAAGTTCCGGTGAAAAAAATCTGATTGCCTTCAGTCTTTCTTCTGCAGCCATTAAATCTTCTCCCCAGTTAAAAAAAATAGATACGCCTCAGGATTTACTGGCCATTGATAACAGCGCTGATTTTATAATCATTACCCATCAATCCTTTGTAAGCCAGGCCTATCAGATTGCCCAACTAAGAAGTCCTGAATTAACTGTAAAAGTAGTTACAACGGATGATATCTATGTTAATTTTAATACCGGTGTTCAGGATCCTACCGCTATTCGTAACTTCATCCGTTATGCTTATTACAACTGGCAGCCGCTAATGCCCGCTTATGTATTGCTTTTTGGGGACGGCCATTATGATTACAGGCATATTCAATTGTCGGATTCAATACGGGTACCATCTTACGAGATATACGACGCCGTTGAATTGAATAGCCGCACTACGGATAATTATTATGTGGATACCGAATATACGGGTGATCTGACTTTCACCTCTCTTGATCCTGAACTGGCAATCGGAAGAATTCCGGTGCAAACAAGTGAAGAAGCCGAAATCTTTATTAACAAGTTAAAAAACTATGAAAACAATCCGGCCAGGGACGGCTGGCAGACCGTTTTTACTTTTGTAGGAGACGATCGCTACACTACTCCCAGCGAGACGCCTAGTGAAGTGCGCCACCAGAACGATGCCGATAGTCTTACCAAATTAACGGAATTAATAAAGTTCAATATCCGGAAAATCTATTTATCCACTTACCAGACCTCACCTGGCGGCGTGTTTGGAAGAATTAAACCCACGGCATCAAGAGATTTAATCGACCATTTTAACGAAGGCTCATTAATTATAAACTATCTTGGCCATGGCTCACCTACTCAGTGGGCACATGAAGAGTTATTCGTCATGCAGAGAGATCTGAGTAAATTAAAAAACGACCATAAACTGGCTTTTGTAATTGCTGCAACCTGTGATTTTGGGAAATACGATAATCCCGATGCACCCTGCTTCAGTGAAAAATTAGTCCTTAAAGAAAACGGCGGCGCTATCGGTGTTTTATCGGCGGCACGCCTGGTAGATGCTATTCAGAATAGTAGGTTTAATGAAGATTTTTACCAAAACCTTTATCCAAATGGAAATCCTTCCGTGCGTTTAGGAGATGCATGGCGGGAGGCTGTGAGTACCGGAAGCAATGATCAAAAATTTCATCTGTTTGCCGATCCGACCATGTACCTGAATGATCCGCGCGGAATGGTAAAAATCACCGAGATTTCATCCGATACATTACGGGCGTTGAGCACGGTTACCGTTAACGCTGAAATTCAAAGTAACGACAGACCGGATATAAATTTTAACGGCGGCGCTTATCTGATCGTAAATGACGCCCGTTATGATTCGATAGATACAAATATTGATCTCAATAATCCTACAAATCGATATAATCCGGTCATACTGTCTGGTCCTTATATTTTCAAAGGAGAATTAAGCGTTAATAACGGTATGCTGGAAGGAAACTTTATCGTACCCAAGTCCATACGTTATAAAAACAGTAAAACCGGAAGAGCGACCTTATATGCCTGGAACGAACAGGGCACTCAGACCGCAATGGGTTATGTAAACGATCTGCTTTTTATCGGTTCCGAAAGCAGCGATGATTCGGAAGGGCCGGAAATCGATATCTATTTTAAAGATCATGAAAATTTTTTATCAGGTGATCTGATAAAACAATCCCCGATGCTTATTGCCGAAATTAACGATGAAAGCGGCATAAATATTACCGGCGAGGTAGGCCATACGATCTCTATGCAAATTGATAATGACGCCGTGAAAGATATCTCCGACTTCTTTTCCTATGAAAAAGACAGTTATACCGATGGAAAAATTGAATATCCTATGGATAATCTTACGGCCGGAGAACATACGATGAATTTGCAGGTTTACGACAATGTAAATAATCCTGCGGAAAGCGCCATTAATTTCAGAATTTCCACCAGCGCCGGACTCGATCTTCAGAATGTTGTCAATTATCCTAATCCGTTTAAGTCATCTACAAAATTTACATTTCAGACCAACAGTGACGGCGCAGATGTGACCATAAAAATATACACACTGACCGGAAGACTGATTCAGGAATTGTACGGTTCATCCAATTCCGGTTATAACGATAGTATTGAATGGAATGGCAGGGATCGGGACGGTGATAAAATCGC
Source organism: Calditrichota bacterium (assembly GCA_003854985.1). Classification (GTDB taxonomy): domain Bacteria; phylum Calditrichota; class Calditrichia; order Calditrichales; family Calditrichaceae; genus Zgenome-0002. The sequence continues at coordinate 11,536 of RQOG01000164.1, read as the reverse complement.
CAACGGCGTCTATCTATACAAGATCATCCTGAGCGACGGACAGGAGAAAAAGTAAAAAATCGAAAAACTTGTGATTTTAAATTAGGCTTATGACAATCCGGTCATTCAATCCGGAATTTTAGCTGTCTGAACGGCTCTGATAGATATAAAAAATATTACCTGCTATTTATTGAAAAGATAGTCCAGTATTTTTTTGACGGTAACTCCTTCCGCTTCGGCGCTGTATGAGGTAACCAGCCGGTGTCTCAGCACGGGCAGCGCCAGGTAACGGATATCAGCGATGTCGGGTGTAAATCTGTTATGCAAAACTGCCCGCACCTTAGCGCCTAAAATTAAATTCTGAGACGCCCGCGGCCCGGCGCCCCAGCGAATCCATTCCTTAATTTTAGAATCTGCCTTGTCATCCGGCCGGGTGGAAGAAACCAGTTTTACGGTATATTCCACCACATTATCAGCCACCGGAACTTTTCTTAATAATTTCTGAAAATTCAGAATCATTTCCTTTGAAATTACAGGTTTTAATTGAATGACTTCTTCGGCGGTTGTCTTTTTTACTATGGTTATTTCCTCTTCAAACGAAGGATAATCTAACCATAAACTGAACATGAACCGGTCCAACTGAGCTTCGGGTAAAGGATAGGTGCCTTCCTGCTCGATTGGATTCTGTGTGGCAAGCACGAAAAAAGGCTCTTCCAGGCTATAAGCTTCTCCCGCCGCGGTTACCTTATACTCCTGCATGGCTTCCAATAGAGCCGATTGTGTTTTGGGCGGTGTACGGTTTATTTCATCCGCAAGAATGATATTGGCAAATAAAGGCCCTTTAACAAAGCGAAAAGCCTTTTCACCGGTGGAACGATCTTCTTCTAAAATCTCCGTGCCGGTAATATCGGAGGGCATCAGGTCAGGGGTAAACTGGATGCGCGAAAATTTCATATCCATAATTTCACCGAGCGTACGGATAAGCAGCGTTTTGGCTAAACCGGGAACGCCGATCAGCAAACAATGCCCCCTTGCGAACAAGGAAATCAATAGCTGCTCTATGATCTCATCCTGCCCGATGATTACTTTACCGAGTTCAGCGGTAATCTTTTTAAAAATAAGATGAATTTCTTTGGCCAGTTCTGTATCGCTTTTAACTGCTTTCATATATTCTGAAACCCTTGAGATTTATAGTCGATTTCCGTAGATTTTAAAATCACAAATAATTGAGATTTTAAGTACTTAACCCATTAAAAGCAAATTAGAAATAGATGCCGGATAACATTCTTACCTATAATGAAACAGCGCTTGCTTCATATTTTGATGCTCTTGGACAGCCCCTCTTCCGGGTCAGACAGGTGTTAAAAGGCCTTTACTCAAAGGAATGGGATGATTTTAACATGTTCAGTGATTTGCCGGCTACGCTTAGGAAGCGTCTGGAAACGGATTTTTATCTGCGATCATTTAAACTGGTTGAAACCTTTGTATCCCCGGAAGATGAAACAACCAAATTTTTATGGGAATTAAGCGATGGCTATCGTATAGAAAGTGTTATTATTTATGAACCCACCCGGGTAACCTTCTGCATATCGTCGCAGGTCGGTTGTCCGTTGGATTGTAAGTTTTGCGCCACAGGAAAAATGGGTTTGTTAAGAGATTTGTCCGCAGCCGAAATTGTTGAGCAGGTATTGCAGATGAAAAAATTAAGTAAACGACCGCCAACCAATATTGTTTTTATGGGTATGGGCGAACCTTTTCTTAATTACAATCAGGTTATGACAGCCGCCGAACGCTTATCGGATCCCGAAGGCATGTGCTTCAGCAGAAAAAAAATAACCATATCCACAAGCGGCATAATAAAGAATATCTATCGTATGGCAGATGAAAACCGACCTTTCTCCCTGGCCGTTTCCTTGAATGCGGCCAACCAGAAGGTTCGCGAGCAAATTATGCCTGTTGCAAAAAAAAATAAATTGAATGATATTATTAAGGCAGTTAAGTACTACTCGGATAAAACTAAAAAATGGGTAACTTTTGAATATGTGCTTATTAAAAATATTAATTCCAGTATAAATGATGCGTTGGAACTGGTTAAACTAACCCATGGAATCCCCTGTAAAATTAATGTTATTCCCTGTAATTCGGACGATCCCGCCTATCAGCCGCCTGATGATGAAACGATCGCCCAATTTGACAGGCTGGTAAATAAAAAAAATAAAACCATCACCATAAGAAACAGAAAAGGCTGGGATATTAAGGCGGCATGCGGCCAGCTTTATGCCGCAAATAAACGTAAAAATGTAAGTAAAAACAATAAAAAAGATTTGAATGCAGAAAAACGATTAACGGGTTGAAATTTATGCGGACTAATCATACATAACCGATGTGAAGAATAAATAACAATTTATACACTTAATAAGGAGAATTGGATGTATCTGATATTATTTGGCGCCCCCGGCGTAGGCAAAGGAACCCAGGCAAAACTTATAAGCGAAAATTTTAATATCCCGCAGATTTCCACCGGCGATATGTTAAGGGCAGCCATTAAAGAAGGCAGCGATCTGGGAAAAAAGGCTGAGCAGTTTATCAAAAACGGCGAACTCGTGCCTGACAATATCATATTATCACTCATTGAAGACAGAATTATAAAACCCGACTGCCGGAACGGTTTAATATTGGACGGCTTTCCCCGAACAATTTCTCAGGCGGATAGTCTTAAGGAAATTATGATCCGGCATAAACTACCTTCGTTTATCTGCATCGAAATTACCGTTGAAGAAGAAGAAATTTTGAAACGTATTTTAGGGCGTAAAACCTGCTCAAAATGCGGCGCCGATTATAACGATTTTACTAATCCCGCACCCGATAATATGATTTGTCCCAAATGCGGAGGACAAATAACTTCCCGCGCAGACGATAACGAAGAAACAGTTAAAAACAGGCTTCGGGTTTATAATGAAAAAACAGCCGTGGTAAAAAACTACTACCAGAAAGATGGTAAATTTTACAGTGTCAACGGTAACGACACGGTCGAGGGTGTATATAAAAATCTCGAAATGATATTGAATAAACAAGAGTAATAAAGCTGAACTTATTAAAACAATATTTAAGCTTAATCTGTGGTTTCCTGATTCTTTTCCTGCTCTTTTCCTGCGTGGAAAGGGATCGGATAAATATTTTCGACCCAAAGGCTGATATTGATTCGCTGGACACCGGATTATTTGTGTTGAGGTCTGATTCGGTTATTATGATTAGCTGGATAAAACCTCAGGATGTCGATATCAAACATATCAATATTTACCGTCGGATCGGTGGAGAACAAAATTTTACAAAAATAAAAACATTACCCGGCAATATCAGCCTTTTTAGTGATTCGGCGGTAACGTATCACATAAAACACCGGTATTATGTTACTTTTGGCGGCGGCCAGGGAGAGTCTCCGCCAACCAGAACCATCTCTACTATTCCAGGCCCTCTTTCCATCTGGATTCTTGATTATTATGATCTGTACGTTTTAAAATATACCTACGATTTATCATTTACACCTTTCCAGTATTATGCCTTGTGGTATCAGCAAAGCATGGCGCTGAGTTTTAAATCCGGCATCGGATTAATTACCTATCCTATTTATCATTACTTCGAAATTTTCAGCCTGAAATCCGGCAATTTTCTTACCGGTAACGACCGGTTAGAGTATCCGTATGATTGTCTTTATTCAGCCGCCCGAAATACATTCCTGGTTTCAGACAGCTCAAGCGGCATATATGAAGTCTCAATATCTACCGGCCAGGAGCGCCTGCTAACGGCCACAGCGGGAAAACCGACTCAGCTTCAGTATACAAATACCGCTTTCGTATATGCCTTATATCCCGAAAGCAGATCAATAAAAAAATTTACATCGGCCGGTTTGTTTACGGATGAAATAAAGGGATATAGAGATAATCATTTTGCTAAACCCGTTTATTTTCATGTGGACGAACGGAATAACACAATTTACATTATCGACCGATGGCAAAATGCGGATGCGCTGCTTAGAATTAATCCTGAATTACAGCAATGTGATACTTTGATCATCCACGAATCGATAAAAAAAGTATTGATCAATACAAATACCAACGATATCTGGATAAGCGTCAATACACCTGGCGACGAAGATGCCTGTCTTCTGCAACTTTCTTATGACGGACTTCGTCTCAATGAAATAAACGGTTTCAGTTATATTGCTGATTTTGTGATAAATCCGTATAATAATGCGTTAATTGTTTGCGATTATTACGGATATAAAGTGGTTCAGATTCGTCCGGATGGATCGGTTATAAGCGAAACCAAAGGAAAGATTGTGCCTTATAAGGTTTATGTTCAATGATTAAATTTCGGTTTAGGTTAAAAATACCTGCGCAGTTTAGTTTGCTTATTACCGCAATATTGTTTGTGGCTACTTTTCTTTACGATCTTTTGGTTTTCTATACTAGTTCTCAATTGTGGGGCTGGAATTATCTGCATGAAGCGCTTTCCGCCGGAGCGGTTTACTTTTTTTACTTATATCTGAAGGCAAACCCGGTTTTTGCCGAATCGAATGTGCAGAAAAATCTGGCATTATTTTTAAAACTGCTCGGCGCGTTTTATCTTTTTGTCCTGATTACAGGTTTTATATTGAGACCGGTATTTGATAACAGTGTGTTTCCCCCGAAAGCTTTATCTGTACAAACTGTTATTTATATAAATATTGTGTCTATCGCCGGCATCATGTCCATGTCCTACATGCTGGTTGTTATAAAAAACCTGGTTTATTATAAATATAAAAAACGCACCAATATTTATGCCTTTTTAGCCCTGATGTTTACGCTTTTGTCCATGCTGTTGGCTGTTTATTTTGAAACTTCAAAATTCATTTCCTTCAGCGGAAATGATATTTTCAGCAATTTATCATTAATTATTGCGCTGATTTTTATCGGATTGCTGTCACTGCGTAATAGTTGGGTAACCTATCTGAGCAGAAAAGAAAAATATTCCTATTTTATAATTTCTGCATTTTCCGTCTGGGCGATCTATTTTTTATACGATTTCGCCTTTCAGGATGCGTTGTCTGCGCATAGCCTGGCTCTTGGCGTTTTTATGTATATAGCCTGGTTTTTTCTTGTTTTTTATTCAACATTCACAGCGATTAATCTTTTATTACACCTGCCCACTGCGCGGGTGTTTGACCGTAAAATGAGAGAAGTATCTTCTCTTCATCATCTGAGCCGAACGATTTCTTTGGAATACGACACGAAAAAGCTGCTGGATACTGTCATTACTATGTCGTCGGATGTATTAGAATCCCCATATACCTGGATTGAATTATTTGATACGCATAATAAAAAATTCTACGTTGCCTCATCCAGAAATCTCAGCGAACAGGAAATTAAAGAACTTAATAACGAAGCGGATGCCAGTTTAAGCTATAAAATTACCAAAGATAAAAAACCGTTATTAATAAATGATTTGCTGAAAAGCGACTTATTCCCTGTTGCCCGGAAATGGAATAAAGCAATCGGATCGCTTACAGGCGCCCCTATTTTAAGCGGTAAAGATAAAGCTTTCGCCGTATTATACGCGGCCAAGACGCAGATTTTCGGCTTTGATCCCGATGATGTGAATATGCTGGAAGCTTATGCAAATCAGGCCTCTATCGCCATGGAAAATGCGGAACTGCTAAAAACCACCTTTGAGCAGGAACGTCTTGAGAAAGAATTGCAGATAGCCCGTGAAGTCCAGTTACGGTTATTACCTCAGGATACGCCCAAGTATAAGCATATTCAGATTGAAGCCATGACCATAACCGCGTATGAAGTCGGTGGCGATTATTATGATTTTTATACTTATCCGGATGAACGCTTTGGCATGGTTATCGGCGACGTAAGCGGCAAGGGCACCTCAGCGGCATTTTATATGGCCGAGACAAAAGGCATTATCCAGTCCCTGGCCAGAAATTATGAATCTCCTAAGGAAATACTTATCCAGACAAATAATCTTCTTTATTCTACCATGGAAAGAAAATCGTTCATCAGCCTGCTGGCTGTGCGCTTTGATTTGAACAGGCAGCATGTATGTTTTTCCCGCGCGGGGCACTGTCCTGTCATTTACTACGATTCATCCGATAAAAGTACAAAGCTGATCCAGCCGCATGGCATAGCCATTGGACTGGACCGCGGCGGTCTGTTTACAAAAGAGCTTGAAGAATATGAAATTAAAATAAAACCCGACGATATTTTAGCCTTCTATACCGACGGACTCACAGAAGCCAGAAATGGTAAAGCCGAAGAATTCGGCGAAGAACGTTTATGCCAGGCGATCCGGGAAAAAGCTCATCTTAACATGCAGGATTTAAAAAACGAAATTTTAGACAGAATTTTGTCTTTTTTGAATGAAAGTCACCTGCATGATGACTTAACTTTAGTATTAACGAAAATTCAATAAAAGCAGTATTGGAGGTTTTAATGAGTGGATTCGAAGTATCACGTAATGATGATCAGAAGATTTCAACATTACACTTATCCGGCTTTTTAGATGCGCATACGGTGCCCCAGTTCGAAGACGCGCTTCAGAAATTAGTCCATGAAAACCGGATTAATATTACGGTTAATATGCAGAAACTTGAGTATATCAGCAGCGCCGGGCTGGGTGTATTTATGGGCTTTATTGAAGAAATAAGAGAAAAAGGCGGAGATATCAAACTCTCAAACCTGTCTCAGAAAGTGTATAAAGTTTTTGATTTGCTAGGTTTCCCTTCCCTGTTTGATATTTTTGATAAAGAAGAAGAAGCAAAAGCAAAATTTTTAAATTCATAACGGCAACTTTTATGGAAACCTTACGAATTTTAAATAAGAGATGAATATGGAAAGAAAACAGAAAAGGCAGAAGTACCAGCTTAAAATTTCCAGCATAACGGAAAACCTGGAAATTATCCGGGAATTTGTTAGAAATTTAGCTATCAGGGCCGGATTTAATGATGAAATTTCCGATCAGATCGTGCTTGCCGTGGATGAAGCCTGTACTAATGTAATTAAACATGCCCACCATTATGACGCCAGAAGACTCATTGAATTAAGCGTTTTTATAGATAAGGAAAAAATGAAAATAATCATTACCGATAAAGGCAAAGGCTTTGATATAAAATCTCTGCCACGGCCGGATATTAAAAAATATGTCCATGAATCCAAATCCGGTGGACTGGGAATACATTTAATGAGATCTTTAATGGATGAAGTATCTTTCTCATTTCAACCATTGAAAAAAAACCAGGTGGAATTGGTTAAATATTTCAGGAAATCGGCCTGATTATGCCACACTATTTAGACAGTTTCAGGGAAAGACATAAAGCGGATTTATTTTCGAATGAACTCGATAAGAAAATTATAGAACTATCCGCGCTGATTGAAATCAGTCAGACACTAAACTCGACTTTGAATCTAAAATCCATTCTGGATAATATCCTGCTGGTACCGATGGGCCGCATGATGATCAGTAGAGGTATTATTCTGTTTGAAAGCCAACCACACCAATATAAAATAGAAAGCGTCAAAGGCCTGCCATTTTCTATGATCGGTGAAGAAATCCGCATTGCGGATCTTCCGGATTATCCTTTGATGATCGATAAAGTTGACTCTAAGAAGGAATGGAAAACATTTTTTACGCAGAATAAAATCAGCTTTATGGTTCCCCTGTCTTCGAGCCGGGATTTCCGTGGAATTTTAGGCTTTGGTGATAAAATTACCGGTCAGTCTTTTGTAGATGAGGAAGCTGAATTTCTCTCCTCTTTGGGAAATATCGCCGTTCAGGCCATTGAAAATGCGTTGATTTATAATGAATTGCATAATGTTAACCGTGAGCTTGATGGCAGAATCCAGGAACTGAACACACTGTTTGAAATCGGAAATGAACTTAACCGGCAGTTTGAAGAAGACAAAATATTAAGACAGCTAAGTTATTCGTTGATGGGTCAATTGTTAATCAATCAGTTCTTTGTATTATTGAAAAAAGATAACTGGCTGCAGGTGGCTTTCCACAAAGGATCGCTTTTTAGCATAAACAAACTCCAGAATTGCATGCATCTGTGCCAGTCCCTTCCGGATTTATTATCGCCAATCATCATCGAAGCGGATGAAAAACAATTTGAACAACTATATACAATGGGCATCAGGGCCATAATACCCATGAAAACTCAGAATAAGCCCAGCGGTTATATTTTTTTAGGAGAAAAACTCGATAAAAAGAAAATCTCTCAGGCCAATCTTGAATTCTTATCCACCCTGGCCAATATGGCCATGAGCGCTCTGGATAATGCCAGGCTATTCAAAGAGACTTTGGAAAAACAAAGGATGGAAGAAGAACTGAATCTGGCAAAAACCATACAGGAACAGCTCCTGCCTACAAAAATGCCGAAGCTGATCAATTACGATGTTTACGGAGTGAATATCCCGAGTAAACGCGTTGGAGGTGATTATTTTGATATTATTCCTCTTGAGAATGAACAGTATATTTTTACTATCGCCGATGTGTCCGGTAAAGGCATGCCCGCTTCATTGTTAATGTCCAATTTGCAGGCCGGATTAAAAACTCTGAGCATGGAAACGTATCCTCTGGATCAGATAACTGAAAGGTTAAACAGTCTGATTCTGCAGAACACAACCGTAGACAAATACATTACTTTTTTTATTCTTAAAATAAATTTAACCAGCGGTGATTTCGAATATGTAAACGCCGGCCATAATCCTCCGCTCTGGTTCAAACAAAACAACAGCTATGAGGAATTAGATAAGGGCGGTATAATTTTAGGCATGATGGCTGAAATGCCCTATGAAACAGGAAAAGGCCTGATAGAACCCGGCGACCGCATCACCATGTATACTGACGGCGTAACCGAAGCCATGAATCCGGACGGCGACGAATATCAGGAGTCCAGGTTGATCGATTTCTTAAACACGAATCATAATAAATATAACAGTAAACAATTAGTCGATCTCCTGATCAAGGATATCGACGAATTCACCGCCGGTGATCCTTCCCGCAATGACGATATTACCGTTCTTACTTTCAGCCGAATCCCGGATTAATCTGCACCAGCCTGCAAACCGAATGCATTTATTTACGTAACTTCTTTGCTTACAATTATTTGAATCTTTTTTTTCATTTCTATAAATTGCCATCCAACAGGGAGAGAGAATGCGAAAATTTTTTGAAACAATACTTGCGGGCATAATTTACAGCCTTATTTTTGCATTTATCCGATGGATTTCCGGGGGACAACTTTGGCCGGCTTTTATACTTACCGTGCTGATTATTCTTGTTTTGCACGATCAGATCAGCGCCTTTATAAGAAAACTCATCAGTTATCGCTATTATACAAAAGTCAAAGACGCCGCACTGCTTCTTGATCAACTCAATACATCGTTAAATAACGCGGTTCGATATCATGATGTAACCAGGCAGCTTTTCAATTCATTCGATTCATTATTATCTGAGACGCCGTATGCCTTCTTTATCATGGAAAATAATAAATATTACCTGGCTCATTATGCTGATGTGCGTGACGAAGAATTAACCTTACTTAATTTTAATAATGATGCCATTGTTAAAGGCGCCCTGGAAAACGAACTAATGATAAATGCGGAAAAATGCCTGCAGGATAAAGCAATTGTGAAAATCTTTAACAGGCACAATTTGGATATTGTCTATCCTTTTCTGGGACATACGCAACCAATCGCCTTTTTAGTTGTAAATTCAAAGTATTTTAACCTGATTCACGACGCTGAAGTCAGAAGACTATTTGAAAAAATACAAAAAAAAGCAGGTTTGATTCTGGAAAACACCGCCCTGCTTTTAGACCTTGAGCGCAAAAATACCGAGATGCGCAAGCTGATTGAAATGAGTCAGAAAATTCTTTCTTCTTTCGATATAAAAAACATTCTCGATTTCGTCATAGCAACGTTACAGACAATTATCGGTTATGATGCGGCCGCCATATTTCTTTTGGATAAAAGCGGCAAGAAACTTTTAAATACCAGCAGCACCGGCTATGAAACTGACCAGATTGACCAGCTAAAACTCAAAGTCGGTCAGGGCGCCGTTGGATGGGTCGCGCAAACCGGTAAAATTGATCTGCTGGAGGATGTGCGCAATGCCGAGCACTATTGGCCTCTCCGGCCGCAAACCCGCTCACAGATATCACTTCCATTGTTGTTTGACGGCCGTGTTTTAGGCGTGCTTTGCCTGGAGAGCAACCGGCTTTCTTATTTTAATTCCGGCATGGTGGATTCTTTAAAACTTTTCACGCACCTGGCTGCTATCGCTTTACATAATGCCCAGCAACTAGATTTAATTTTGGCCAATAAGGGTTTTGAACATGATTTAATCAATGCCAGCACCGTACAGAAAGGGCTGCTTGTACAAAATATCCCTGTAGTTAAACCGCTTAAGGTTTCTGCGGTAAATATTTCCAGTAAAATAATCAGCGGCGATCTGTATGATGTGATAAAATATAATGACTCCGCTTTAGGACTGGCTATCGGTGATGTCAGCGGCAAAGGCGCGCCTGCGGCATTAATGATGACCCTGATTTTAGCTGGTTTGCGCAGCCATAAACAGACCTTTTTAACCGTTTGCGACCTGGTTTACCGGCTGAATAACTTACTGTGTGAAAGCACCATTGAAGGTAAATATGCCTCATTTTTTTACGGCGTGGCATCCATTAAGGATAAACGTTTTTATTATTGCAATGCCGGCCATAATCCACCCATTTTTATACGGGCGGATGGTTCTATACAAAGATTAACCGAAGGCGGCCCTGTCATCGGATTTTTAAGCGATCATGATTATATCCAGAATGATGTTTATTTCGATACAGGCGATTTACTGGTCGCTTATACAGACGGGATTACCGAAGCCATGAATAGTAATGAAGAAGAATTTGGTGAAGAGCGTCTTACTAAAATAGCCGTCGACAACAGAAACGGCACCGTACAGGAAATTAAGGAAACCATTCTGCAGGCTGTGCGGGAATTCTCCTCTTCGGAAGAGCCTCTGGATGACATGACCCTTTTAATTTGTAAATTTGCTTAATTCTTTAAAAAAACGCCCGATATATGTATTTTATAAAAAACCATTCCAATAGCGCATGAATATAAAAAGAAAAACAATTTTATATATCGAAGATGATCCTGAAGCCCGGATCATGATGGCGGAAATACTGCTATCCAAAGGTTATCGCTATCTGGAAGCAGACCGTGGACTAGCCGGGATTCAGCAGGCCGAAGAGCATCTGCCGGATTTAATACTGATGGATTTGAGGCTACCGGATATTCAGGGCTACGAAGTCACTACGCATTTAAAAAATAATCCCAAACTTGCAGATATTCCGATTATAGCGCTAACCGGCGATACACAGCAAAACGCTAAAGAAATGACCATTACGGCCGGATGCGACGGCTATATAACAAAACCAATCAATGTAGAAGAATTCTTGCAGAAAATTGATGAATATCTGGCCGGAAAAAGAGATACGATTGCCATCGAAGAT